>CAIOCZ010000072.1 GCA_903856805.1 uncultured cyanobacterium
AGAAGTTGGTTCAGGGTTTGTTCCCTCTCGTCGTTACCACCACCAATGCCGGCGCCACGCTGGCGACCTACGGCGTCGATTTCATCGATAAAGATTAAACAGGGGCTATTTTCCTTGGCACGTTTGAATAGGTCGCGAACGCGACTGGCGCCAACGCCAACGAACATCTCAACAAATTCAGATCCTGAGAGCGAAAAGAACGGCACTCCCGCTTCGCCAGCAATGGCTTTGGCGAGTAAGGTTTTGCCAGTTCCTGGAGGACCGACTAACAGCAAACCTTTGGGAATTTTTGCACCTACGGCTGTGAATCGTTCAGGGGTTTTGAGAAAGGTGACCACTTCCTGAAGATCTTCCTTGGCTTCCTCAACTCCGGCCACATCGTCGAATTTGACACCGGTTTGCGCTTCCATCAGGAACCGAGCCTTGGTCTTCCCAAATTGCATCGCCTGACCCGGTCCACCGGGCATGCCGTTGGAGCGCCTGGCCAGAAACACCAGGGAGCCGATCAGAAGCAACGGGAACAGCAAATTGCCAAGCAGCCCCAGTGCTGGCGGTGCGCTCCGAGGCGGATGGATGTCGAAGCTGATTCCCTGGTCCTTGAGCTTGTTTACCAATTCCGGTGCCAGGCCAGGCATGTCGACCCGCAGACGTTGCACCCGGTTGTCAAGATCGGGGTCTACCGCTTCCACAACCGCCGTGCGCCCGCCGTCGTAAAGATCCACGGCCGTGACGCGCCCGGCGTCGACGTAGTCAAGAAAACGTCCATAACTCATGCGAGCAATCGCCGCATTGCGGGGAGCCACGGTCGAACCAGGCGCAGATCCTGTCGATGTCATCCTCCCGGAAGCTCCACCGAACACCTGCCAGCCCAGGAAAAGGGCGACCCCGATGGGCAAGAGCCAGAGAAGGATCGGACGCCAGCGCTGGTTCATGGGGGAATCTAATTTTGAACAAGTGTAAAGGGCCTCGGGACCCTCCGGGGCCCAGGACGGCGCGGTGATCCGGGTGGTCGTGGCTCTAGGCGTGGACTTCGATGGGCGTGGCCAGGGGCTCTCGCTCATAAATGACCTGGATCGACAGCTCCTGGGCGGCGATCGAATCGATCAGTTCTGGACCGCCGAGGCCATGGGTCCAGATCTCAACCTTGGCCTCTGGGGGGCATTCAAAGCTGAGGAGTTCAAAGGGAAAGACCACCCGCTCGAGATAAAACGGACCCGGGCCGCTACAGCGCACAATCACCATCCGATCGGAGCCATTGCGATAGCTGCATGACAACGGCTCTGGGTTCATGACAAGCGTGGTCGAGGGAGGGACAAGGGAAGATGATCCGCTCCCCATCAACCCATCAAGGCCTGTGGGGGTTCGGTGACGAGGGAGACGGATTTCGATCCTTAAGGTTTCTTTCCATTTCCTGCCGACCTGATCGGGGTGCTCCTGCGCTCAAAGGCTGCGTAGCGCCACGATTGGATCGAGGCGCGCGGCCCGTCGTGCCGGGACCACGCCAAAGAACAGGCCAATCGAACCAGACAACCCCACGGTGACCAGAACGGTGGTGCCGCTGATTTGCGCCGGCAGGAGCGTCAAGGCGCCCACCAGGGTCACAGCCCCCAGGCCCAGGCCACTGCCGATGGCACCGCCCAGGCAAGCCAGTACGAGGGACTCCACCAGGAACTGCAGCAGAACATCACTGCTTCTGGCCCCGAGGGCTTTGCGCAGGCCGATTTCCTCGGTGCGTTCGCTCACCGACACCAGCATGATATTCATGATGCCGATGCCTCCCACCAGAAGGGAAATGGCCCCGATCGCAGCCAGCATCAGGGTCAGCCCCCCACTAATGGAATCCACGATTGTGAGGGCATCCTTTTGGGATCGGACGGCAAAGTCGTCTTCCCGCAGGATGCGATGACGTTGACGGAGCAGATTGGTGATCTGGAACTTGGCTGCCCCTGTGCTCTGTTCATTGCGGGCCTCAACGCTCACGAAGCCGAGGCTCACCCCATAGGTGGGGTCCCGACCGGTGATGCGACTCACCATTGTGGTAAGGGGCAGGTAGGCGGCCTCATCCTGGTTGGCGCCAAACACGGCGCCCTTGGCGGCCAGTACGCCGATCACCTCGAAGGACTGGTCGCGAATGCGCAGGCGACGACCGATCGCCGATCCCGTGGGCACGAGTTTGTCGCGCAGGTCAGGCCCCAGAACCACCAGATTTCTGGCCGAGCGCAGGTCGGACTCACTGAAGAACCGCCCCTGGGTGACATCAAAACGACGCACCGTCAGGAACGCTGGGGTCACCCCCGACACCGACGCTGTGGCACTGAGCCCGCCAGCCTGGACCACCTCACTGCGGGTGATCTGGGGCGCAACGCTCCGCACGCTGGGCACCTGCTCGGCAATGGCCACCGCATCCTCAAGCACAAGAGTCTTGGGGGTATCGATCCCCTGGCGGCGGGTGTCGTTGGTGCCAGGCACCACAAACAACACGTTGGCTCCGAGGGTGTTGAGTTGGTTTTGGGCCAGGTTCTGGGCCCCACGGCCGATGCCCACCAGGGTGATGACTGAGGCATTACCGATGACGATGCCCAGCATGGTGAGCAGACTGCGCATCCGGTTGGCCTGGAGCGTCCCCAGTGCCATGACCACGGTTTCGCGCAGCGGCAGCTTGGGGGCCATGCGAGGGAAAGGACAGCCAATTCATCACCATGGTCGACCATGGGCGGCTCTCGTGGGTGCGATTGCCGGCGACCGGGCCGTCCTCGACCGTGGCGCGACCCTATCCCTCGGCTGACACGTAGACCACCTTGACGAAATCGGTGGAGCCGCTGACCCCTTTGATGGTGCCCGCGGTCTGAACCACGAGGTCGCTGCTTTTGAGCAGTCCTTTCTCCAGGGCCACATCCATCGCTGCCTTGAAGGTGGCGGTGGTGGTGGCTTGATTCTGGATCACCAGGGGATTCACCCCCCAGACCAACTGCAGGCGCCTGGCCACCTGGGCTTCTGAAGTGATCGCCAGGATCGGTGTGCTGGGCCTGAACTTACTGACGTTGCGGGCTGAAGATCCGGTCTGGGTGAGGGGCAGGATCGCCGCCGCATTCAGCTGCCGGGCAATGCTGCTGACGGCCTGACAGATCGCGTTAGGAATGCTGGTGGCCATGTGGCTGTCCAGCACCCGCTGGGGGTAATCCCGTTCAATCCGCTTGGCGATTTGATCCATGGTGAGCACCGCCTCCACGGGAAAGTCGCCGACCGCGCTCTCATTGGACAACATGACGGCGTCGGTGCCATCGAGAATCGCATTGGCCACGTCGCTTACCTCGGCCCGGGTGGGACGCGGGCATGAGGCCATCGAATCGAGCATCTGGGTGGCGGTGATCACCGGGATGCCAAGGCTGTTGCACTTGCGGATCAATTCCTTTTGCAGCAGCGGAACTTCCTCCGCTGGCATCTCTACCCCGAGGTCGCCCCGAGCCACCATCACCCCATCGCAGAGGGGCAGGATGGCATCGATGGCGTCGATGGCTTCAAACTTCTCGATCTTGGCCACCACGGGGGTGGTGTGGCCATGGCTATGGATCAAGTCGCGAATTTCGACCATATCGGAGGGATTGCGCACGAAGCTCAGCGCCACCCAATCCACCCCTTGCGCCAGGCCGAAGGCCAGATCGAGGCGGTCCTTTTCGGTGAGGGCGCGGATCGAGAGCTGGACGTCCGGAAAGTTCACCCCTTTGTTGTTGGAGAGCACCCCCCCGACGGTGACACGGCAGTGGAGCGTCTGGGCAGCCTGATCCACCGACTCCACCGCCATCTCGACCCGGCCGTCATCCAGCAAAATGCGGCTTCCGGGGGTGACTTCGTCCGCCAGTTTGGTGTAGGTCACCGTGGCGATGGTCTGGTTGCAGGGACCCTCGAGGGAGGTGAGGCTGAAGGGATCCCCCTTGGCCAAGGTGATCGGACCGGCGGCAAAACGACCGAGGCGGATCTTGGGACCCTGGAGATCCTGGAGGATGCCAACGTGAACTCCCATCTCCTGGGCGACCTGACGGATGGTGGTAATCCGTTCGGCGTGGTCGCTGTGATCGCCGTGGGAAAAATTGAGACGGAACGTGGTGGCGCCGGCCTCGATCAGCTGACGGAGCACCTCCGGAGACTCGGTGGCAGGACCGATCGTGGCAACGATCTTGGTGCGACGCATGCGAACGTCCAGGCCCGGGGCCACCGTACTGAGGCGGAAACTACCATCCGGCCATGACCTCCCCGCGCTTGCGATGGACTTTCAGGCCTACCAGCTCCGTTCCCGTGAGACGGCCCGCTACCCCGATGTGGGGGCCAACCCGATCTATCCCACCCTGGGGCTTTGCGGTGAAGCCGGTGAGGTGGCCGACAAGGTGAAGAAGGTGTTGCGGGATGGCAACGGCGTGTTCAGTCCTGCCGTTCGGGAGGATCTGAAATTGGAGCTGGGCGATGTGCTGTGGTATGTCGCCCAGTTGGCCAGCGAGCTGGGACTGAGCCTGGAGGAGGTCGCGGCGGCCAACCTGGCGAAACTCACCAGCCGGGCCGCCCGTAACGTGATTGGAGGCAGCGGCGACCGGCGGTGAAGAAAGCAGGACGTCTTGGAGCCTCCTCGGTGCTGGGTTGGTGTCTGGCCCTCGTTCTGGGGCTCAGTGGCTGGTGCGCCGTGGCGCTGGTGGCCGCCCCACCGGCCTGGGCGGCGGAGTTGCAGGTGAGTGAGGTGCGTTTGGAGCCTTGCCCCGCCAGTGATGCCGGTGCCCAACCGTTGCAGGCCCGACCCAGTGGGGCCGCCTGCTATGCGCTGCGCGGGGTGGTGATCAACCCGGGCCGACGGACCGTCGTCGACACCGATCTCTTCGCCCTGGTGCTCGATGCCAGCGATGAACCGGTGCTGCCGAACCGCAGTCGCCTGGGCTCCATTGGCGATGTGCCCCCGGGCAGCTCAACGTTTGCCCTGCGCCTGGCCATTCCCGCCGGCACCCCCGGGCCATTCCAGGTGCGGCTGGTGAAGGCCCGGGGCTTCACGGCGCCGGTGCGCACGCGGCCAGGAGGTGATGACGAGCTCCTCCCCCTGGAGCAGGCTCTGGCGGGCTGACACCCTGGGTCTGGGCTTCAGTAGCTGGAGGCCCCCAGGGACACGCTGGCCCCGGTCAGCAGCTGTTCCCCCAGTTGCAACACCAGCAAGGCCACCAGCGCCGACAGGTCGAGGCCCCCCAGGGGCGGGATCAGGTTGCGGAAGGCATTGAGGTAAGGGTCGGTGATGGCGCTGACGCTCGACAGCAGTGGATTGCTCCAATCCAGGTTGGGGAACCAGCTGAGAAGCACCCGCACCAGCAGCACCAGCGTGTAAATGCTCACGGTGCGTGAGAGCACCTGAAGCAGGAATGGCAGCGTATCCATCAGATCATTCATGAACATCGAGCGTTGCCGCCCCCAGGATGGGGGCGGAGGGGGCCCTGGGAGGTCAGTTTATTCAGGGGGCCCACCGGGTTCTGGGGGCAGCCCCTGCGGCTCCTCCCGCAGCTCCTCCCGCGGGTCCTCCCGCGTCGCCCGGGTTGGCGCTGGACGGATCGGACCGGTGAGATCGCTGCGCACGGAGAAGGTGCGGTGAAATTTCTCACTGAGGCTCAGCCAGTAGGAGCGTCCTTCGCTCTGCCGTTTGCGTTCAATGAAGTCCTGGGCCAGCAGCTCCTTGATGTGGTCATAGGCCCCGGAGCCGCGCAGCTCCACCAGGTCGGACTGAAGAATGCGGGTTTTCAGAGCAATGGTGGCCAGGGTGCGCAGGGCCGCGGTGGAGAGATCCACCGGCAGCAGGTTCTGAACCAGGTCGCCGAGGTCGCCGCGCAGCTGGAGGCTGTAGCGCTGCCCCTCCTGGTGGATTTCGAGGGCCGTATCCCGGTGGGCATAGTCGGCCATCAACGTGATCAGGGCCAGTTCCGTTTCCTCCCGTTCCATGCCGGCGATGTCGGCAAGTTCGGCGAGGCTGAGGGGACGGCCCTTGAGGTAGAGGATGGCCTCCAGCCTGGCGGGCAGGGAGAGGGAGGGGGGGCCGAAGGACCTGGGGCTGGCCGGGTCAACGGGCCCTGGATCGGGCAGTCTGTCAGCCATCAGCGATCACCAAGCCGTCCACGCTTGGTCGCGCCTGACTGGCGGGACCAAGGAACAGGCGATAGGCGGGGTTGGCGGTCTCGTCCCAGTGGCGGTAGGGCAAGGCCTCCAGGAAGCGTTGCCACTCCCCGAGATCCTGGGGAGGCACCTGAACGCCGATCACGATTCGCCCCACATCGGCGCCGTGATTGCGGTAGTGAAAGATGCTGATGTTCCAGTTGGAGTGCAGGGCGTTCACAAAGGCCATCAGGGCCCCGGGCCGCTCGGGGAACTCGAAGCGATAGAGCAGTTCCTCGCCCTGGGCGAGGGCGGCGCCGGCACTGGCCGGCAACCGGCCGCCCACCATGTGGCAGAGGTGCAGTTTGGTCAGCTCGTTGCCGCTGAGGTCAAGGCAGGGAAAGCCACTGCCCTCGAGCGTGGCCAGCAGCCGTTGGGTGTCGGCCCGGCCGCTGATCTGGACCCCCACAAAGATGTGGGCCAGCTGGGGATCCGCCAGGCGGTAGCTGAATTCCGTGAGGCT
Organism: uncultured cyanobacterium; assembly: GCA_903856805.1. GTDB lineage: Bacteria > Cyanobacteriota > Cyanobacteriia > PCC-6307 > Cyanobiaceae > Cyanobium. The sequence continues at coordinate 6,635 of CAIOCZ010000072.1, forward strand.
GCGAGGGCCCAGCAGCCCGCAGAAGCGGCGAAGGCTGCCGGGCTGCTCCGGGATCTCCACGGCCAGCAGCGCCTCCCGTTCTTCCCCCAGTTCGGCCCGCTCCGCCACGAACAGAAGCCGATCGAAGTTCATGTTGGCGCCGCAGGCCACAGCCACCAGGCAGCGTCCCGACAACCCCCGCACCTGCACGTCCTTTTTCATGCCCGCCACGGCGAGGGCGCCGGCGGGCTCCAGGATCGAGCGGGTGTCTTCAAAGACGTCCTTGATCGCGGCGCAGATCTCATCGGTGTCCACGGTCACCATCGCGTCCACATGGCGCTGGGCCAGGGCAAAGGTGTGTTCCCCCACCTCCCGCACGGCCACGCCATCGGCAAACAGCCCCACCTGGTCCAGCTTCAGCCGCTGGCCTGCCGCCAGGGAGCGGGTCATGGCGTCGGCATCCACGGGTTCCACCCCGATCACTTCCACCTGGGGCCAGAGGCTTTTCACGTAGGCGGCGATGCCGGCGATCAGCCCCCCACCCCCCACGGCCACATAGATGGCATCGGGCGGAGGTGAACACTGGCGCAGGATCTCCAGGGCGATGGTGCCCTGGCCGGCGATCACGTCGGGATCATCGAAGGGATGGATGAAGGTGAGGCCGCGATCGGTCTCGATCCGCCGCGCTTCGGCGCAGGCTTCGTCGTAGCTGTCTCCGTACAACACCACCTCGGCCCCCCGGGCGGCCACGGCCCGCACCTTCATCTCCGGCGTGGTGACGGGCATGACGATCACGGCGTGGCAGCCGAGCCGCTGGGCACCGAGGGCCACCCCCTGGGCATGGTTGCCGGCGCTGGCGGCGATCACGCCGCGATCCAGCTCGGCCCGACTCAGGCCCGCCATCTTGTTATAAGCACCACGCAACTTGAAACTGAACACGGGCTGAAGGTCCTCTCGCTTGAGCAGCACCCGGTTGTCCAGCCGTCGCGACAGATTGGGCGCCAGATCAAGGGGGGATTCGATGGCTACGTCGTACACCCGGGCCCTGAGGATCCGCTGCAGGTAGGGACTGGCCTCCGGCATCGGAGAAGCCCCCGCCAGGGGCTGAATGGGATCGCTCATACCGTCCAGTGTTGCAAGCGGCTGGCCCCCTGGAGCACCCGACTGGCGCCCGTTCCCAGGCTCAACCGTGGCTTTGAACGCCGGCGGCAGGAACGGACCTCGTAGATTGCCAGCGACGAATCAGGATCGGCATGCATCTGAGCGAGCTGACGCACCCGAATCAGTTGCATGGCCTGACCACCCCCGAACTGGAGGCGATCGCCCGCCAGATCCGGGAGAAGCATCTTGACGTGGTCTCCACCAGTGGCGGTCACCTGGGGCCGGGCCTGGGGGTGGTGGAACTCACCCTTGCCCTCTACCAAACCCTGGATCTTGACCGCGACCGGGTGGTGTGGGACGTGGGGCATCAGGCCTATCCCCATAAGTTGGTGACGGGTCGATTTAAGGATTTTCATACGCTGCGCCAGAAGAACGGCATTGCCGGTTATCTCAAGCGCTGCGAAAGTCGCTTCGACCATTTCGGTGCCGGCCACGCCTCCACCAGCATTTCCGCGGCGCTCGGGATGGCCCTCGCCCGGGATCGGCGCCAGGAGAACTTCAAATGCGTGGCGGTGATCGGTGACGGCTCCCTCACCGGTGGCATGGCGCTGGAGGCCATCAACCATGCCGGCCATCTCCCCCACACCAATCTGCTGGTGGTGTTGAACGATAATGATATGTCGATTTCTCCTCCTGTAGGAGCCCTATCCACGCACCTCAATCGCATGCGGTTGAGCAAACCGGTGCAATTTCTCTCCGGTAGCGCAGAAGAAGCTGTTAAAAATCTCCCCTTCCTCCATGGAGAGCTTCCGACTGAATTGCGGACGCTCAAGGAGAGCATGAAGCGGCTGGCGGTCCCCAAGGTGGGGGCTGTGTTTGAAGAGCTGGGGTTCACCTATATGGGTCCCATTGATGGCCACGACATCCCCGAGATGGTGCGCACCTTCCAGGCGGCCCATCGTTGTGAAGGTCCCGTGTTGGTGCACGTGGCCACCACGAAGGGGAAAGGCTATGCCTATGCCGAAGCCGATCAGGTGGGTTATCACGCCCAGTCTGCCTTTGATCTGGCCACTGGAAAGGCCTACCCCGCCAGCAAGCCCAAGCCCCCGAGCTGGAGCAAGGTCTTTGGCCAGACCCTCGTCAAAATTTGCGAGCAGAACCCCCGCGTGGTGGGGATCACCGCCGCCATGGCCACGGGCACCGGTCTTGATTTATTGGAGAAGGCGCTCCCCAATCAATATTTCGATGTCGGGATTGCGGAGCAGCATGCCGTCACCATGGCTGCTGGCATGGCCTGCGAAGGGATCCGGCCGGTGGTAGCCATCTACAGCACGTTCCTGCAGCGGGCCTTCGATCAGTTGATTCACGATGTAGGGATTCAGAAGCTCCCGGTCACCTTTGTGCTGGATCGGGCCGGCATCGTCGGCGCCGATGGCCCCACCCACCAGGGCCAATACGACATCAGCTATCTGCGGGCGGTGCCCAACTTCACGGTGATGGCCCCCAAGGATGAAGCGGAGCTGCAGCGGATGCTGATCACCTCCATCGGCCACGATGGTCCCTGCGCCCTGCGCATTCCCCGCGGAGAGGGCGAGGGGGTGCCCCTGCTTGAGGAAGGCTGGCAGCCCTTGGAAATTGGCCGAGGGGAACTGCTCGCCGATGGCGACGATCTGCTGATCGTGGCCTACGGCGCCATGGTGGCCCCGGCCATGGCCACCGCCGGCCTGCTCCAGGAACGGGGCCTCCGTGCTGCCGTGGTGAATGCGCGCTTCCTGCGCCCGCTTGATCACGCACTGATCCTGCCCTTGGCCCGCCGCATCGGCCGGGTCGTGACCATGGAGGAAGGGGCGCTTGCGGGCGGCTTTGGCGCTGCTGTCGTTGAGTGCCTCAACGACAATGATGTGTTGGTTCCGGTGCTGCGGTTCGGGATTCCCGACCAACTCGTGGACCATGCCAGCCCGGAGCAGAGCAAGCAGAGCCTGGGCCTCACCCCCTCCCAGATGGCCGAGCGGATCCTGTCACGCTTTGCTCCGGTGACCACGTCAGAACAGTTCGTGCAGGTGGCCCTGTCCTGAGCCGGGGCTGGCGAGCAAGGCCGGGTTGTCACAAAAAAATCCGGCCTGTTGTCAGGCCGGATCCAGATGGGGCTAGGGCTGAAGTGGAACCCCGAGGACCCTGGGGGTCAGAGAGCGCCGCTGGCGGCCAGACCTTGAATGGCCCCAAGGCCGAGGATGTGGCCCAGGCTGAGGGTGCCGAGCATGGCGCCGTGGCTGAAGCCACCAAACAGATTGGCGCTAGGGAGTTGCAGACCCACGTTGGGTTGCTTGATCGTGGCTTTGCCGATGGCAATGGCGATGACGTTGGCCACAATCATCACCAGGGCAACCTTCGGCGACCAGGAGACAGTGGCGGGGGCGATGGCCAGAAGCGGAGCAATCATGGTGCACGTGCCGACGACCCATCTTCCGGGGAGAGGCCTCCAGCCACGGCCTCCCGTAAGACTTATTCACTAAGGACGCCGGCCATCCCCTCAGGACTGCGCACTGTTCTTGGCTCAGTGTTCACGGCTCACTGCGATCCGAAAGCCCCATCTGCTCCCGTAGTTCACTCACCACCCCGCTGCGCTTGAGGGTGCTGATCGCCAGATCAATGCGTTCGGCGCTGGCCGCCGGCAGGTCTGGGCCAAAGGCAAAGGCCTGGGACTCGGGGTGGATTCCCTGCAGGACCAGGGAGGGCACCAGCCGGCCGCGCGGCCGGCGCAGCACCAGATCCATCAATTGGAGGTTGTCGGCCAGCACGGCATCCAGCTGGTTCCTCTCCAGTCGCTCCAGAGCCACATCCAGGCTGAAAACCCGCCGAATCACCACGGGCGCGCCGGTCGCCCTGGCGTTGAGATCCTGGAGCAGGGCCTCACTCACGGAACCCGGCCGCACGGCCACCCTCTGTCCTTGCAGGTCGGTGATGGAGCGGAGATGGCCCATGGTCTTGCCTTGGGTTTCGCGCACCACGTTCACCGTGAGGTAGCCCACCAACAAGGACGACGACACGATCCTCACCAGGTAGGCGACGATCACGATTGCCTGCCCCCGGCTGGTGGTGCTGATCGTGTTGCTGCCTGGGCCGGTGGCCAGGATCTGAAACAACTTGCTGAAGCTGCGACGCCGCCCATGGGCCACGGTGTCCGGGTGGTCGCGATAGGTCTCCAGCTTCCAGAGCAGCAGGCCCAGGGCTGCGATCACCAGCAGAAATCCGCCCAGGAGCTGCAGCAGTAGGGGGCCAAACAGGGAGCTCAGAAACGCCCGACCCAGATCGAAGCGACTGCTGGCCACCATCACCGCCAGACCGTCCTCCTGAAACGGCAGGCTGAACGTGATCCGGCTCAGGCGATCCGGGGAGACGTTGATGCAGCCCACGGCCACGTCCACCTGGCCACGCTCGGTGGCCTCAAGCAGGGCCGCCGTGGAGGGCCAGGACTGCAGCACATAGGGAAATTGGGCCTGGCCGGCGATGCGCACCCAGAGCTCCACCGCCAGGCCCCGCCAGACCCCGGCCTCCCGCCAGCTGCAGGGGCGCGCCCCCTCCACAAGTCCAACCCGCAGCACCGGGGTGGCCGCGGCTGGGAGCGCCTGCAACAGCAGGCCTCCGATCGCCAGCACCAGGAGAGGGCGGCGCCAGGACACGCAACCCATCTCAGTCCTGGCGCGGGCGGGCGGCCGCAAAGCCCAGCAAAACCAGCAGGTTGCTCAGGGTGAGGAACGCTTCGGCCCCGCCATGGAGGGGATCGACATTGGCCAGCAGCTCCCCGAAACGCAGCTGGGCCACGATCGCCGCCACGATCGTGACCGCCACGAACAGCAGGGTGAGCTCAAAGCCCCGCAGGGCCAGGCGTGGAAACGCCTTGACCTGCCGGGCCCACCACAAAAAAGCCAGGTAGGGCACCAGGGAAAGCACGAACAGTGGGGCCGGATCCACCAGCCCCAGCCGGGCCAGCCACCCTGCCAGGGGGCCGCTCATCGCTCCGTCTCCGGGCCGGAGCGGCCAAGGCGCTGCTGCCGCAGCAGATTCCAGGCGGCCAGGGCCAGGGTGCCGTTGCCCAGGGTGGTGAGGGCGGCCTGGAGTACCACCAGTCCCTCCAGCTCGTCGGTGTTATCAAAAAGATGCCAGGTGCAGGCGGCCATGGCACTGACCAGAGCCGGCAGCATCGCCAGCGCCAGCCAGCGCCAGCCCCCCTCGTTGCGGCGCAGGCCGTAGGCGCGCACGGCCACGATGGCCAGCAACCACTCCAGAACTGAGGTGAGATGGATCCACCACGTGGCCAGGGAGAGCGTGTGCATCGACCCGCCAGGGCAAGGCTCCGTAATGTACGGGCCCTGCGCGCCGAGGCGTCCGATGCGGGCCTTGCTCTGCGGTTACTACGGCGAGCACAACCTCGGGGATGATGCCCTGCTGGAGGCCCTGCTGGCGCAGCTGCCGGAGGGGTGTCAGCCCTTGGTGGGAGCCCACGACCAGGCCCTGGTGCAGGAGCGTTTCGGCGTGGCCACCTGCGATCGGCGTCGTTTGGGGGCCATGCTGCGGGCCCTCAGCCGCTGTGATGCCCTCGTGCTGGGGGGGGGCAGCCTGCTGCAGGACGCCACCAGTTTCCGAAGCCTGATTTACTACCTCGTTCTGATCGTGGCGGCTCGGAGCGCCGGCCGCTCGGTGCTGCTCTGGGGTCAGGGACTGGGCCCCCTGCGGCGTCGGCTCAGTCGCCTGCTGGTGCGGCTGGTGCTGCCCCTGGCCACGGCGATCAGCTGGCGCGATGGGGCCTCCGCCACCCTGGCGCGCCGCTGGGGGGTCGTGGGGACGGTGGGCAGTGACCCGGTCTGGAGCCTGCCTGCGGGCCAGTGGCACGGGAATGGGGGGCCGATCGTGCTCTGCTGGCGGCCCGTGGCTTTTCTGAGCACTTCGGATTGGCAGGCCTGGCTCTCCTGCCTAGATGGTTTGGCTGCCGAGGCCGACCGTCCCGTGCACTGGCTGCCGTTTCACCGGGATCAGGACCAGGGTTTGCTCACCAGCCTGAGCCGCCAGGGGCTGGTGCCGGAGCGGTTGCGTCAACGCAGTCAGGAACTGGTGATCACCACTCCCGATGAGGCCATGGTGCACTTTGCTGGCGCCGGTTTGGTGCTGGCCATGCGGTTGCATGGCCTGATCCTGGCGGCGTTGGCGGGCAGCCCCTGTGCAGCTCTTAGCTACGACCCCAAAGTGGCCGCCGCCGCCCGTGGCATCGGCTGCCCCTGCCAGGACCTCAGCGCAGACCCGGACCCGGCGCAGGTGAGCCAGTGGCGGGGCTGCCTGGACCAGCCCGCTCCGCCGGACCGCCTGGATGGGCTCCGGCAGCAGGCCGATCACCATCGCCTGGTGCTCCAGCGCCTGGGCGGAGGCAACCGCTGAATCAAGATTTCTGGAATTGTCCTAAAAAATTGCTCTATATTCCGCGAAGGTTCGTGATTTTAGGCGTTAAGGGCGCGGGATGGACTTGGGGCCTCGCTTGCGCTTCCGGAACAAAGTTTCGCTTCCCGGCGCTGCGGATCGGGAATCTTGACTGAGTGGGGGGATGGGAAGTTAGTGTATTTGAGCTTATTTTCAAACGGTTTGATGGAGTGCTGGCGAGTTGGCCCCTATTCCTTAACGAGTGATGGGGTCTTCCGTCTCGGAGGCTCCCTGGTTCCCCTCAGTCCTCTGCAGCGAAAATTGCTTCTTTGTTTCGTTCGACGTCGAGGACAACTTCTTGATAAAGCCCTTTTGATGCAAGAAGTCTGGGGCCATGATCATGTGAGTGATGTGAGCATGGCCCGGGCGGTCCATGGCTTGCGTCAGGTTCTGGAACGGGGGCCGCTGGGGGCCCGCGTGATCACCACAGCCTATGGATGTGGCTACACCTTTGAGGCTCCAGTCAGTCAAGTCTCGGAAGCACAGGACGAGGGGCAGGCCAGGTCTTTCGTTAGCGCTGATCCGTCGCTTGCCCCCCCCTCAGCCCGGGCGCTGGAGTACTACATCGAGGGTCTGGCCCTCCTCCGTGATCGGGATCCGGCGCTGCTCAATAGGGCCGAAGCTTTCACCCGTCAGAGCTTGGAGTTGTCTCCAGACTTTGGCGCGGCGATCGTGCAATTAGCCGAAGTTCTGATGGCTCGCTGCCGCTGGGGGCTGATTCCTTCCGTCAAGATTGTGAACGAGGTGGATCGCCTCTTGGTTCGAGCCCAGGGTTGTTCCCAGGCTCCAGACCTTGTGATGGCGATGAAGGCCGAAGCGCTTTCCTTGCTGCACTGGCAGCCCGAGGCCGCTGATCAGTCCTACGGAGCCTGGCTTTCCAGCCAGCTCAGCCGTGGCCCCCAGTTGCTCTTCTGGGCCCGCCATCTGCTGGTTACCGATCGTGCGACCGACGCGATCGACCTGCTCAATGATCACCTCGACCCTGAACTGCCCTTGGGGTGGATGGTTCGCTCCCTGGCCTGGTTGCAGCTCAACGCGCTGGATCGAGCGATGGAGGATCTCCGCCATCAAGTGCGCCTCGATCCCTCCTTTCCCTGTGCCCACCTGTGGATGGCCATGATTCAGGCCCATCGCGGTTTCACGGAGCCCGCCCTTGAAGCGTTGCAGGCCGCCCGCGTTCTAGAGCGTGGCTTGTCGCCGCTCCATGCCGGCGCCGCCTATGTGCTGGCCCGTTGCGACCGTCAGGATCAGGCCCTGACTTTGCAGAGGCAGGCCTTGGAGCAACGGTCCGAATCGATGGGCCTGGCCAGCTGGTGGGCTCTGGCCAGTCTGGCCCTAGGGCAGTTGGATCCGGCAAGCACCTTCTTCACCCAGGCCCTCGCCAACCGCTGTTATCAGGCCCCGCTGCTGCTCCACAGTCCATTGCTTGCCCCCTACGCCAGCACATCGCCTGCCCTCCTGTTCCGCCGGGGCCTGGCCAAGGCGTTCCCGCTGGATGTCGAGGCCAAGGTTGCCTGATCAGCTGCGTTTCAACAACGCCTGATCCAGGGGGCGTCCATCGGCACGCCAGGCGTTCAGTTGCAGGTGGTCGGCCGTGAATTGAAGTTCGGCGAAGCTGTAGGCACTGACCGCGCTGGCACTGGTGGCATTAGGGAGAACTGGACGCAGGGAGGCACCACCCCCTCCAACCACGAGATAGGTGGTGCCATCCAGGGGGCGACTGCGTTCGTAGTGGTGGTCATGGCCATTGATGTACAGCTGCACGCCATGGCGACGAAACAGGGGACCAAGGCGGGCCAAGGCCACCGGATCGTTGCCGTAGAAGCCCGAGGAATAGATCGGATGATGGCCCACCACGACCTTCCAGGGAGCGGTGCTGGCCGCCAACACTCGCCGCAACCACGGGCCCTGGTGTTGCCAGGGGGCGTTGACATTGGTGTCGAGCATGAAGAACTGCACTGCTCCGCGCCGCAGGGTGTACCAGCGGCCCCCCATCCCAAAGGGGGGATAGGCCACCTGGGGATTGCCGTTCGCGGTGCGCAGATCGTGATTGCCGAGCACCGCATGGAAGGGCACCCCTTGGCCCAGCAAGGCGCGATAGGGGCGCTTGAACGTGGCCTCCACCCGGGCCAGGTCACCGTCGGGATAGATGTTGTCACCGGCCAGCAGCACCAGATCCACCGGCCGTCGCTTGTGCACGGACGCCATCCGATCCGCCACCGCCTGTTGATCCGCCAGGCCGCTGCCGGTATCTCCCACCGCCAGAACGTGGAGGGTCTTGTCCTCGGCGGCCATGGCTCCCCTCAGGGCCAGCAGGGCCCCGACGCCGGCGGCCGGCAGTTGGCCCAGCAGCCTGCGGCGACCCAGCAGATTGGGCACGTTCATCAGGACATGGACGGGGCGGCGTCCCGGGGTTGGCTGCGTTGCCGCTCCAGCTCGGCTAAGACCTCCTGGCTGTGGCCAGCCGGACGCACGGCAACCCAGCGGGCCCGCAGCACCCCCTCGGGATCGATCAGGAAGGTGTGCCGTTGGGAAAAGGGGGGGATCCAGGATCCGTAACGCCGGCTCACCACTCCACCCGAGTCGGATAGCAAGGGGAACACCAGCCCTTCCGCACCACAAAAAGAGGCGTGGGCATCGGGATCATCGGCACTGATGCCCACAATGGCTGCAGAGGCCTGTTGGAATTGTGATAAATCCCGCTGGAAACCTCTGGCTTCTAGTGTACAGCCGCTGGTAAAATCCTTGGGATAGAAATAGAGAACAAGCCAACGTCCCAGGAAATCATTCAAACCCAGTTCTCCCTGGCGAGGAGCAGCCTGGGCAGAGGGAATCACTCCCTTCAGCTGAAACGTCGGGGCTGGCTGGCCGATTTCCGGGAGAGTCCCCCCCAAGGCCAGGACAGCACGGGGGGAGGACAACAGGCCCAGGGAAAGGCCAATCCCCTGGGCAAGGAGGCCTCGGCGGGAAAGTGGTTTGGCCAGCAGCGGGGCATCCCCAGGGGTCAAGTCTTCCATGCCTTGGCTGCCGTTAACCGGTCCTGAACGCTAGTGCCGTTGGCCCGCGGAACGGGAATCGGGCGGCTTCGATCAGAGCTTGGCCAGATTGATGCCGAGCTCCTTGGCATAGGGGCCTAGGCCCTTCTTCTGAATGGTTTTCAGGGCACGGGTGGACACCCGCAATTTCACAAAACGGTTGCCTTCGGCCCACCAGAGGCGACGCCCCTGAAGGTTGACCTGCTGCAGTTTCTTGGTGCGCACATGGGAATGGCTGACCGCCATGCCGTTGTTGGCGCGCTTGCCGGTGAGTTGACAAACCCGGGACATGACGTTTAACCGCAACACTGAGGAACTGGGCCTAAGCCCAAGCCAACCAATCTATCAAACGGGGGATTGGGGGGGCTGCCCCCTCCAGGGGCTTGGACGGTCTCGGGCTCGGGCAGAACAGGATCCGCCGGGAGCAGCAGGCTCCGCTCGCTGCGGGCCATGGGCAGCCAGTGGGATCACCACCGCTCTCGGCGCAGGCGCCGGATGGCTCGCCCCGAGCGCACCCGACCCTGCTAGCGATTCAGAAGCCGCGCTGCATCAAGCGACCCATCAGATCGCTGCTGCGTTGTTGAAAGCCCGAGAGCTGGTTGGGCTCCAGCCCCCCCACCGCCAGCCGAGCCATTTCGTACAGATGGCGACCCAGATCTTCCGCCAGCTGCTGACTCGGGGACGCGGCGGCGCTGCCGCTGCTGCTGGTGAGGACCGAGCCAGCCGAGAGCTTGAGCAGTCCTTCCACCAGGGGATGGCGGCGATTGACCAGCAGCACGTGATGGTCGGGCAGTCCCGGCAGGCGTTGCTCCATCAGAGCACCCATGTCATTGATGCGGCGCATCTGCTCCGGCAACAGGATCAGGGCGGCCGGGGCGTTGTCCCCCTTCAGCGACTGCACCTGAACGGTCACCTTGTCGTTGGTCAGGGCAGCTTTGAACAGATCGCGCAGTCTTTCTCCGGCGTCCTTGCCCTCGGCATCGCTGAGATCACTGTCGGGTTCCTGCAGGCTGGCATCCAACTCCGCATCGACCCGCTGAAACTTCAGGTCGTCGTGGCGCATCTCCAGCCAGGGGATGAACTGGGAATCGATCAGGGTGTCCGCCAGCAGCACCTCAGCCCCCTGGCCCCGCCAGAGCGCCAGGGCTCCGGCCTGACCGGCCTCGTCCGTGCAGTACAGGATTCGGTTCGGGGTGGTGGGGTCCAGTCGGCCTTGATAGCCGGCCAGAGTGGTGTAGGCCCGATCCCCATGGCGAATCGGATCGCTCGGGGTGGTCATGGCATCAGCACCATCCTCGGGACTGGGGTCCGAGGCGGCTGCGGTGGTGCCAAATAGAACGAGATCGGCCACCTGCTCCGCAAACTTCTCGTCCTCCATGGCACCGATCTTGATGAAGGGGGCTAAGGAGTCCCAGATCTCCGCATAACGAACCGGCTCCTCCTGGTGGAGATGCTTGAGCCGGTCACCCACCTTCTTGGCCACGAAGTTCCCAATCGAGCGCACCCGGCGGTCGGTTTGGAGGGCGCTGCGGCTCACATTCAAGGGAATGTCGGGGGAATCGATCACCCCGCGGAGGGGAAGCAGATAACGGGGAACCACCTCCTTGATGGAGTCGCTGACAAAGACCTGATTGCAATACAAGCGGATCTCCCCTTTTTCCCAGTCGGCGCGTCCCGTGATTCTGGGGAAATAAAGGATGCCTTGCAGGGTGTAGGGATAGTCGGTGTTGAGGTGCACCCAGAGCAGGGGATCACCTTGGAAGGGATAAAGATAGCGATAGAGCTGAATGTAGTCGTCGTCGCTTAGGTCACGGGAGCTCTTGCGCCATGGGGCTTCCCGTTTGTTGACGGTTTCGCCCTCCAGTTGCACCTCAACTGGCAGGAAGTCGCAGTAGGTGGTGATCAGGTTGCGGATCCGGGCTGGTTCGATGTATTCCAGCTCCTCCTCCATCAAATGGAGAATCACGTCCGTGCCTGGTTCGCTGCGTTCGGCACCCTCAAGACTGAAGTTGGGGGAACCATCGCAGGACCAGCGCACTGATTCACTACCGGGACGGGCGCTGAGGGTGACCAGCTCCACCTGCTTGGCCACCATGAAGCTGGAGTAAAAGCCAAGGCCAAAATGGCCGATGATGGCGTCGTTCTCCTGCTGATATTTCTGGAGAAAATCCTCGGCACTTGAAAATGCCACCTGGTTGATATAACGCTTCACTTCATCGGCTGTCATGCCGATTCCGTTGTCACTGATCGTGAGTGTGTTGTGCTCACGATCAATCCGGATTTGGATGCGTCCCTCGCTGCCTTCGCTGCAATCGCCGGCCATCGCCGCCATGCGGCGCTTGCTGATGGCATCGACGCCATTGCTCACCAGCTCCCGCAGAAACACTTCGTGGCCGGAGTAAACGGCCTTTTTGATGATTGGGAAAATGTTCTCGGTGTGGATCTGAATCTGACCCTGTTCCAGCACCGCCATGGCAGGCCTAGCAACGATTTGAACGACCCTAGGGATCGGACGGGTTCAGGCTCAAGGGCTCCAAGGGAGGGGTGACCGAACTCCCCGATGGCGTGCCCAGGCTGGGGTCAGGTCGTCTGCTGAAGCTCCGGACGCTCCTCCGGCAGGATCGCCCCCTCCACCGGGCACACCTGCAGGCAGATGCCGCAATCGATGCAGGTCTCGAAATCGATCCAAAAGAAAGACATGCCCCGGGCGTTGGTGTCCTGTCCGGGATGGATGCAGGCCACGGGACAGGCGTCGACGCAGTCGGCCACACCCTCACACACCTTGCTCACGATCGTGTGGGGCATGCCTCAAGGCCAAGGAATCGGGGCGATCCTAGGCAGGAAGCCAGAGGGCTCCGCGGCAGCCCCGTTCCGCCGCGAGTTGATCGGCTTCGGCCTGGGTGGCACAGGCCACGCTGCACAGTTCCGCAGCTTCGCCGCGGCCATGCAAGGCCGCCAGTTGGGTCAGCAGGGGCCCGAGGTCGTCGTTGCGGGGGCTGGCCACCAACCACGGTGCCGGCCGCTCCGAGGCCGGGCAAGCAGGACCGAGCAGCTCCCGAATGGCTTCGATGGCAAAGCCGAAACCGGTCCCGAAGGCCTCGGTGGCCTTGGTGCAGAACCGTCCCACCAGGGCGTCGTAGCGCCCGCCACTGGCGATGGCCACCGGGGCGTCGGGCCCCTGGCAGACCAGTTTCAGCACCAGGCCGTCGTAGAGATCGAAATGGGGTTGAAAGGTGGGATCGAGCTGAAGCCGGACCCCCAGGGCCTGGGCGGCTGGAGCCACGGCGGCCAGGCTGTTGGCCAGGCTGTCGAGCAGGGGCAGCGGGCCGATCCATTGCTGCAGATGGGCCATCACCTTGGACGGTTCGCCGCGCAGGTTGAGCAGGCTCTCCAGTCGCTCGCGGATCCCTGGGGGAACGGACAGGAGCGAGAGGGCTAACGGGTCAAACTCCGTGAGGGCGCTCCTGGCGGGCTCACGCTGGTCGGCGGGGACCTGGGCCAGCAGGGCATCGAGCAGGCCATGGTGACCCACCAATAGCGTCGGTTGATGCTCGGCCCGAAGTCCCAGGCTGGCCATGGCCGCCAGCAGCAGGTGCATCAGCTCCCCGTCGGCGGCTGGGGAGGCCACTCCGAGCAGCTCCACCCCACTCTGCAGTTCCTCCTGAAGCCGCTGACCGCCACCCTCGGCCGCCACGGTGCGGAAGGTGGAGCCACAGGCCCAGAGCCGTAGCGGCCGGGGTCGGCTCGCCAGGCGGGTGCTGGCGGCCCGGGCGATGGAGGCGGTCAGCTCGGGCCGTAGGCCGAGGGGCTCATCGCTGGCCAGCCGCAGAACCTCCCTCCCATCGATGCCACCACCAGCCTCCAGGGTGTCGAGGCGTTCGATCGTGGGTGGTGCCACCTCCCTGTACCCCCAGAGGCGGTACACCTCGGCTAGGCGCTCACAGAGCAGACGGTTGCTCTCCACCTGGCCCGGATTGAGATCGCGCGCACCGGCAGCAGGTTGGAGGGCCATGAAAGAAGGGAGGCAGGAGGGGGCGGCGCTGGAGGGATCCTATGGATCGCCCTGGGCAGGCGGGTCGAGTTCAGGGGCTCCATAGCTAGCTCCCGGCAGGGGACGGCAAGCGGCCAGACCCTCAATCAACGGGTGGCGCAGGGCGGGAGCACAGGCGATCAGCCGCCCGCTGGCCAGATCCAGGGGACTGCCGTCGTAGGCACAGACCACCCCTCCGGCCTGCTCGACCAGCACCACGCCGGCCACCAGGTCCCAGGGCGACAATCCCCGCTCCCAGTAGCCGTCCAGCTGGCCGCTGGCCACATAGGCCAGATCCACGGCGGCGGCCCCGGCGCGCCGCACCCCATGGCTGCGGTGGGTGAACCAGGCGAACTCGGCGTAGTTGTTGTCCTGTCGTTCGATGCGGTCGTAGGCAAAGCCGGTCACCAGCAGGGCATCTGCCAGCTGTTGGCAGCGGCTTACCCGGAGCGCTTGATCATTGCGCCAGGCCCCCAGTCCGGGGGCCGCCCAGAAGAGTTCATCGAAGGCCGGTACCGCGATGGCACCGAGCAGGGGCAGAGCCTCCCAGGTGAGTCCCACGGAGGTGCCGTAAAAGGGGTACCCATGGGCGAAGTTGGTGGTGCCATCCAGGGGGTCCACCACCCAGCGCAGCGATCCTTCGCCGTCGCGTTGGCCGCCCTCCTCGGCCAGCACCGGGAACCCAGGCGTCTGCTGTTTCAACACCTCCAGAACAGCGGCCTCTGCCGCCAGATCCGCCGCGGTGACCAGATTGCCCGCACTGCCTTTCTCGCGCACCTCACCCAACTGGCCCACATGGCGACGCAGGACGGCGGCTCCGGCTTGGGCGGCCTCGCGGGCCACGGCCGCCAGGCGTTCCAGTTCAGGGCCGTCCAAGCCCGACCCCAGCAGGGCCTGATCGGAAAGCTTGGGGGCAGATCCTGGGCTCATGGGGCGAACGGGGCTCGGTGGGGTCACTCATCCTCCAGCGGCAGGCCGGGTCGCACGGGTCCACGGCCGAAGAATTGGCCAAACTGCAGCTCATAAACCTCGTCCTCATCCTGGGTTTCCACTTCCAGAGGACCGACGGCCCGGGCGACGCATAGCAGGCCGTAGCCGCGATCGCGCAGCTGGCGGGACAGTCCTAGGGCTTCCCGGTGATCAATCTCGCCCCCCAAGACCCGGACGGCGCAGGCTGTGCAGCAGCCATTGCGGCAGCTGAACGGCAAAGGATCACCTTGGGCTTCGAAACTACGAAGGATGTACTCCCCCTCCGGCACCTCATGGCGGATCACCCGATTCTGCTGTCGCCAGTGGATCGTGATCGGGTGGGTTCGCGTCATCGGCGGAAAAGAGTGGCGAGCAAGCAGCCTGCTACATTGGCATCTGCCCCATTTAGCCCCTGGAGAGGTGGCCGAGTGGTCGAAGGCGCAGCACTGGAAATGCTGTATAGGGGCAACTCTATCGAGGGTTCGAATCCCTCCCTCTCCGTTCTTCACCGGCCTTAAGCCGGTTTTTTTTTGGAGAGCTCCAACAACACTGGATACGACAAAGTACGCCCAGGCGGACACAGGTCTGTGTAGGCGTGGATGCGGGAGAGGCGAGGTGTTGAAGCTGAACCTCTCCCCGTTATCGGAGTGAACTCAGGGCTCAGCCGAAACGACCACTGACGTAATCAAGAGTCGCCTGCTGATCGGGAGAGTTGAAAATCCTTTCGGTTTCACTGAACTCCACGAGGTAACCCACCTTTCCAGTGCCACCATCGACGGCTTCGGCATTGAAAAACGCGGTCATGTCGGCCACCCGTACCGCCTGCTGCATGTTGTGCGTCACGATGATGATCGTGTAACTACGCTTCAGCTCATGCATGGTTTCTTCCACTTTTAAAGTGGAAATCGGGTCGAGGGCTGAGCAGGGCTCATCCATCAGGATCACCTCCGGCTCCGTCGCGATGGCACGGGCAATGCAAAGGCGCTGCTGCTGGCCACCGGAGAGGGCAAAGCCGCTCTCTTGGAGTTTGTCTTTGCATTCATCCCACACCGCTGCCTTGCGAAGGGAACGCTCGACCAACTCATCCATGTCCCCCTTGAAACCGTTGATACGAGCCCCGAAGGCAATGTTTTCGTAAATCGTTTTGGGGAAAGGGTTCGGCTTTTGAAACACCATGCCGATGCGACGGCGCACCTCAACGGGATCAATACGTCGGTCATAAAGGTCCTGGCCGTCAAAAACGACACGGCCCTTGAGTGTGCAGCCAGGAATCAGATCGTTCATCCGATTCAGGGACCGCAATACGGTGCTCTTTCCACACCCTGACGGACCAATAAATGCGGTTACTTTACCCCGTGGTAACTCCATGAAGACATTCTTGACAGCCTCAAACTTTCCATAGGAAATTGTCACATTTTGCAGTGACATGCAAACATCGTTGGCCGTGGTTGCAGGTGCGGACAGCGTGGATGTCATGACTGAAATGAGAGAATAGGTAAGGGTTGAAAGTTTAAGGAGCAAGAGAGGTGCTATCTGGCATGGGATGGCCAGTTATCAAAAGGTTACTTCTTTGTCATGCGGCTGATCCAGCGAGCCAGAAGATTGGCCCCAAGAATCATAATCACAAGAACGAAGGAAGCCGCCCATGCTAGTTCATTCTGCGCTTCATAGGGCATGATCGCAAAATTAAAGATCAGCACCGACATCGTGGCGATGGGATTTAACAATCCCTCCGGCCAGAAGGGGGAAAAGAGAGCGGTGAAGATCAGCGGTGCAGTTTCCCCTGCGGCCCTGGCGATCGCCAGCACGACCCCGGTGGCAATGGGGGTGAAGGCGGAGGGCAGGGTGATCCGGGTGATGGTGACAAAACGGGACGCCCCGATGCCATAGGCGCCAAGCCGGAGATCATTCGGGACCAATTTCAGCCCTTCATCGGTGGTCTTGATCACCGTGGGAAGCATCAGCACCGAAAGGGCAATGCCACCGGCTAAGGCGCTATAGCTTTGGCCGGCGAACAGGCGGGTGGCCACGATCAGTCCATAGACGAAAACCCCGCTGATGATGGAGGGAACCCCTGCCAGAACGTCGTTGCCAAAGCGTACGAACTGGGCAAACCAACCCTTGGAGGAATACTCCGCGAGGTAGATGCCACCGCCAACTCCTACGGGAAGGGCAATTAAGGAGGCGATCAGGGTCACCACGATGGTTCCCACGATGGCATTGCCGATCCCGCCCCCTTCCAGTCCGGGAGCTGGTGGAAGATCGGTGAACAGACGCACGCTGATCAACCGCCCTCCCTGGACCAGCACATAGAACAGAACTAGCACCAGAGGAAGCACCGCAATGGCGGCAAAAACGGCGGCTAGTCCGGTGAAGAAGGTGTTGCCACGGTTGCGGGAGAGGCCGGAATCAAAGAAGAGCGGACGCCGTTCGAACAGTGATTGGGGACTACCTGATGTCGTCATGGGGAGAGGAGGGATGGGGAGGCTGTTCGAAGGCGTTCAATAACGGAGGCTCAGTCGGCGCACGACCCATTGCGCCAAGACGTTGACCGAGAAGGTGAGCAACATCAGGATCAGGGCGGCATACATCAGGGCCGAAACCTGGATCCCATCCGCTTCGCCGAATTGGTTGGCCAGCATGGAGGCGATGGTGTTGCCTGGAGCCAGCAACGAAGGGCTGAAATTAAGTGCGTTACCGATAATCATCGTCACGGCCATTGTTTCTCCCATGGCCCGTCCTAGGGCGAGCATCACGCCTCCCATGATCGACGAAATCGCTGCTGGAAGAATAATGTTCAGGATTGCTCCCCAGCGGGTGGTTCCGATGCCATAGGCCCCTTGGCGCAACTCCACCGGCACCTGGTTCAGGGCATCCCGGGCAATCGCGGTGATGATCGGTAATACCATCACCACCAGAATCAGTACTGCTGGTGCGGTCCCGGGCCCCTGGGGGACGGTTCCAAAAAATGGGGTCCAGCCCA
Organism: uncultured cyanobacterium; assembly: GCA_903856805.1. GTDB lineage: Bacteria > Cyanobacteriota > Cyanobacteriia > PCC-6307 > Cyanobiaceae > Cyanobium. The sequence goes on from CAIOCZ010000072.1 coordinate 24,201, forward strand.
AGAGGGTGTGCAACAGCTGGAGAACCGGACGGATGGCGGGCTCCATCACGAAGATCGCCCAAAGGCCAAGCACCACCGAAGGGATGGCGGCCAACAGTTCAACCATCAGACCGATCGCCTCACGGAGGGCCGAGGGGATCAGGTCTTCGGTGATGAAGATGGCCGTTCCGACTCCGAGGGGAACGGCCAGCAGCAGGGCCAGAAGCGAGGTGACCAGGGTGCCGTAGATAGCAGTGAAGGCGCCGTACTCCTCCTTCACCGGGTTCCAGGCGGAACTGGTCAAAAACGTTAGGCCGAATTGACCCATGGCCTCGCGCCCACCTTGAAACACGGTGATGAAGATGGCCAGCAACACAATGGCCACCATCGCCGCAAGGCAGAGGGTGAGTTGGCGAAAGCCGAGATCGACCCACTTCTCCGCCGCGGGTCGGCGGCGGAGGGTGAACATCTCCTCCCGCGCTGCTGTGGTCATACTCGGCGGCATCCGGGGAGTAGGTGGGGAAGGATCCCGTTGAACAGAGGTCTGGAGAATCCCAGAGAGTGTTCTTGGGGAATTGTTGATCTGGTGAAATCTAGACACCACCAGGCCTTTCCTCGGTTAAGCTCCGTTTAACGCTGGAGCGGTCCCGGTAGCGTTGGGCCATCACGCACAAGTTCATGGGTCGGATCGTAGGTATCGACTTGGGCACCACCAACTCGGTGGTGACCGTGCTCGAAGGCGGTCGTCCCCTGGTGATCGCCAATGCGGAGGGGGGGCGCACCACCCCCTCGGTGGTGGGCTTCAGCCGGGAGCGGGAGCTGTTGGTGGGCCAACCGGCCCGGCGCCAACTCGTGCTCAACCCCCGCAACACCTTTGCCAATCTCAAGCGGTTCGTCGGCCGCAGCTGGGATGAGCTGGACGACAGCAGCCTTGCGGTGCCTTACACGGTCCGCGCCAACGACCAGGGCAATGTGCGGGTGGTCTGCCCGCTCACCGAGCGCGAATACGCGCCTGAGGAGCTGGTGGCAAGCATCCTGCGCAAGCTGGTGGACGATGCCGGCACCTACCTCGGCGAGGCGGTGGAAGCGGCGGTGATCACCGTTCCGGCCTATTTCAACGACGCCCAGCGCCAGGCCACCCGCGATGCCGGTCGGCTGGCGGGCCTGCGGGTGGAGCGGATCTTGAACGAACCCACCGCCGCCGCCCTGGCCTACGGCTTTGATCGCAGCACCGTCAAGCGGGTGCTGGTGTTCGACCTGGGCGGTGGCACCTTCGATGTCTCGGTGCTGCGCATCGCCAATGGCGTGTTTGATGTGAAAGCCACCAGCGGCGACACCCAGCTGGGGGGTAACGACTGGGATCGCTGCCTTGTGGATTGGCTGGCCGATGCGTTCCAGGCGGAGCACGGTCTGGATCTGCGGCGGGACCGCCAAGCCCTGCAGCGCTTGACCGAGGCGGCCGAGAAGGCCAAGCAGGAACTGTCCGGTGTCCAGAGCACGCCAATCTCCTTGCCGTTCATCGCCACGGTTGAGGCCGGACCTCTGCACATTGAAACGACCCTCGAGCGGCGCACCTTCGAAGGGCTCTGCCCGGATCTGCTCGATCGCTTGCTGCGCCCCGTGCAACGGGCCCTGCGCGACTCGGGCCTCGCCGCCGAGGACATTGATGATGTGGTGCTGGTAGGGGGCTCGACCCGCATGCCCATGGTTCAGGACATGGTGCGGTCTTTGATCCCACGCGAACCCTGCCAGTCGGTGAACCCGGACGAGGTGGTGGCGATCGGTGCGGCCGTTCAGGCCGGCATCCTCAACGGCGAACTGCGTGATCTGATGCTCAACGACGTCACCCCCCTCTCCCTTGGGCTGGAGACGATCGGTGGGGTGATGAAGGTGTTGATTCCTCGCAACACCCCCATTCCGGTGCGCAAGTCCGACCTGTTCAGCACCTCCGAGGCCAATCAGAATTCCGTGGAGGTCCATGTGCTCCAGGGGGAGCGGCAGATGGCTGAAGGGAACAAATCCCTGGGGCGTTTTCGTTTGTCGGGCATTCCGCCAGCGCCGAGGGGGGTCCCCCAGGTGCAGGTGTCCTTCGACATCGATGCCAACGGACTTCTGCAGGTGTCGGCGACGGACCGCACCACGGGCCGCCAGCAGAGCGTGAGCATCCAGGGCGGCACCAACCTCAGCGAAGAGGAGATCAACCGGTTGCTGGAGGAGGCAACACAGAAGGGGGAAGAGGATCGCCGCCAGCGGGCCGAGATCGATCGCCGCAACCGTGCCCAGACCCTGATGGCCCAGGCCGAACGTCGGCTCCGGGACGCGGCCCTGGAACTGGGGCCCTATGGCGCCGAGCGGCAGCAACGGGCCGTTGAGCTGGCCCTGCGGGACGTGCAGGAGAGCCTGGCGGCGGATCCGGGGGAACTGGAACTGGCGGTGAGTCAGCTGCAGGAGGCCCTGTTCGGTCTCAATCGGCGGTTGCTCAACGAACGGCGCGGTGAAGGGGGACCCCTGCAGGGGTTGAAGAACACCCTGGGCTCCCTCAAGGATGAACTGTTCGCCGATGACGACTGGGACGACTGGGACCGGGGCGGACGTACGGATCCCTGGGCCTCCCCTGCGCGCCCTGGCATCGGACCCGGCCGCGGTCTTGGCTACGGCGCCCCCCGCTACGACACCCCCCGCTACGACACTGATCCGGGCTGGGGGGAGCGGGGCGGTTGGAGGACCGCAGATCGGACCGAGGATCGAGACCTGCCCGAGCGCCTTCGGCCTCAACGCTATTCCGTAAAACGCTATTCAGCAGAACGCGATCAACCCCAGAGCAATCCATCAGAGCGCTATCCAATCGAGCGGTATCAGCCCGAGGGAGATTCCTCTGGAGCTGATCAGCCCGAGCGCGCGTTCGCTCAGCGGTCGCAGCCAACCGTTCGCGGCGATCGACCGCAACCCGACCGCCGCGAACGGTTGGAATCCGAGGCCAAGCGTCCCCTAGGACAACCCCGTGACGCTGGGGACTGGGCTGCCGGCCAGCTCGATGATCCCTGGGCGGACTTCTGACCGCCGTGAACCGCCCCCCCAGCGCCGAGTCCCGGGTCCCTGCTGTGCCCGACCACTGGCAGGTTCTTGGTCTGCAGCCCGGAGCCGATGCCACGGCCCTGAAGCAGGCCTTTCGTAAGCAGGCGCGACGCTGGCATCCCGATCTCAATGGCAACGATCCGGTCGCCGAGGAGCGGTTCAAGCTGGTCAATGAGGCCTATGCCGTTCTCTCGGACCCGCTGCGGCGACGAGCTTGGGAAGGGGGCGATGACGGCGCCGACCACTCCGAACCCACCGATGCCGATCCGTTTGCTAGTGGCTTTCCCACCTTTTCAAGCTATCTCGATGCGGTGTTCGGTCGACGGCGTTCTGCGGGACCAAGCCGAGACGATGAGCCCCCGCTCGACCAGAACTTCGAGGCAACCCCCGACCCGGAGCCGGTTCCCGTTGGCGGCGTCACCACCACCGCACCACCGCCGCCGCCGCCCGTGCGGGCCCTGGCGGCCACCGAATCCCTCGTTGCCCTCAGCCCAGACCAGGCCTTGGTGGGTGAACGGGTCGAAGTGGCCTTGGACGATGGCACCATCGTGGAGGTTTGGACGCCGCCCCTCGCTGGAGATGGTTGGAGGCTGCGGCTCGCGGGCTTGGCCCCCGGAGGCCTGGACCACTTCCTGCAGCTGCAGGTCCGCACCGCCGAGGGGCTGCGCATCGATGGCCTCCGCGTGCTGTATCAATTGGAGCTGGCTCCTGCTGACGCGGCCCTCGGCTGTCAAGTGGCCGTTCCCACCCTGGAGGGGCCCGTTCGGCTCCGGGTGCCGCCGGGAAGTTCCAGTGGTCGGATGTTGCGGTTACGCGGTCGGGGGTTGGCCCGTGGCGCTCAGGTGGGGGATCAGCTGGTGGAAATCCGGGTCGTGGTGCCGGCCAGCCTGAGTGAAGCAGAGCAGGCTCTCTACGGCCGGTTGAGGGAGCTGGAGCTCGAGCAACAGGCGGCAGCCGAGTCCGCCTGAAGACCACGAACCATCGCATCGCTCCTCGCTCAGGGGTCCGGGCCAGATGAGACACTGTCGCTAGCGACCGTGAGGCCGACCGTGACACGCATCAAGCCCGTGCACGTGCTCCTGTTCGATGCCGGCAGTGACCAGGAGGGCATCCACTCCCTGGAACTCAATGGCCGCACGGTGGTGCTGCTCTTTGAAGACCCCGACGATGCCGAGCGTTATGCAGGCTTGCTCGAGGCCCAGGACTTTCCCATCCCCTCTGTCGAGGCCCTCGACCAGGAGGAAATGGAACTGTTCTGCAGTCAGGCTGGCTATGAAGCCCGGTTTGTTCCCGCCGGTTTCCTGCCCAGGAGCGAGGAAGATCGCCTGCTGATTGCGCCCCCAGAACGCAACATGGACGTGACGGGCTGGAAGGAGCAGGTCGCAGCCAGCGATCCCGCCGGCGAAGAACGGTCAACAACGACCGACCCTGAACTTGAGGCCTTTCGCCGCAGCCTGGAGGGTTTGCTATGAGCCCCGTCAACGGTGATCGTGGCCATCTGCTCACGGAACAGGCCAATCCAGCCAGTGAGCGCCTCGATGAGCTGGCCACTCCGGAACTCATCGCCCTGTTCTGCGCCAATGACCTTGCGCCCCAGCAGGCGGTGGCGGCGGCGGCGCCCATGTTGGCCGCAGCGGTGGAAGCCATCGCCGATCGTCTGGGGCGCGGCGGCCGCCTCTTTTACTTGGGGGCCGGGACGTCCGGTCGGCTTGGGGTGCTTGATGCAGCGGAATGCCCCCCCACGTTCTGCACCCCCCCGGAGCTGGTGCAAGGGGTGCTCGCTGGGGGGCCGGCGGCCCTGTTGCGCAGTTCCGAAGGCCTCGAAGATCTAGCGGAAGCCGGGGTCAGCGATCTCCAGGCGCGGGGTTTTGGATCCCAGGACTGCCTGGTGGGGATCGCCGCCGGAGGGACCACGCCCTATGTCCTTGGGGGATTGCGCCATGCCAAGGACTTGGGCGCCTTGGCGATCGCCCTGGCCTGCGTTCCCGCCGACCAGGCTCCCATGCCCTGTGATCTTGATATTCGTCTGCTCACCGGACCGGAACTGGTGACCGGATCCACCCGCTTGAAGGCCGGCACCGCCACCAAGATGGCCCTCAATATTCTCTCGACCGCCGTGATGGTGCGGTTGGGCAAGGTGTACGGCAACCGCATGGTGGATGTGGCGGTCACCAACAGCAAGCTGGAGGACCGCGCCCTGCGAATCCTGCGGGATCTGGCGGGCGTTCCCCGGGAGGAGGCCAGTGGGCTGCTCCAACGGGCGGGGGGATCGGTGAAGTTGGCCCTGCTGATGGCCAAAGCGGATCTGGATGCCGACGCGGCCCGTCACCATCTTGACCGCCATGGACCGTCGCTTCGGGCCGCGCTCGCCGCGGCAACCCTCGACGGGGCCCAAGGTGGAGCAGCACTGAGCCTTGAAGAATAGGCCAAGCCGCAATCAATTCATAAAAAAGCCCCTGCTGGGCAGGGGCAGAGAACTGATTGCGGTTGTCTAGCCCTAATGGGCAAGGTTTTGGGTTAAACCCGACGCCGTTGGGGATGAATCCCGAACGGGATCAGTAGCCACCACGGCCACGGCCGCCGCCGCCGCCGCCATAGCCGCCGCCACCGCCGAAGCTGCCGCCGCCGCCACCGCCGTAGCCACCACGGCCGCCACCGCCACCGCCACCGGTGCGGGGTTCGGCTTTGTTCACCCGAATGGCCCGACCCATCCACTCCACATTCTGGAGGTCATCAATCGCTTTCGTCTCGTCTGCTTCGCTGCTCATCTCCACAAAAGCAAAACCACGCTTACGACCGGTTTCGCGGTCGGTGGGCAGGCTGCACTTGCTCACCTGGCCATACTGGCTGAAAAGATCCTGGACATCTTGCTCTTCGGCATCGAAGGAAAGATTGCCCACGTAAATAGTCATGAACCGAAAAAAATGGAAAAATGTAACTGATCCGCTGACGGCCCTGAAGAAAGTTGCTGGCCTTGGAGGGGAAAGAACTCGCTGAAGAGAAATCTTTGAATCTCATAAACCTTATCACGGTGGACGGTTGCATTGGCGTCACCCGGGACCGCAGGCCTGCATCAAAAACGCGGCAGCGGTCGGGCTGGGATTAGAGAGGCGTGGTCCCCGCGTCCAGACCCCATGTCGAAATCCCAGCTGCAGGCCTTTGTGATCAGGATGGAAGCCGATCCAGCCCTGCGTGCCCAGGTGGAAGCGGCTAGTGACGATGCGGCAGCGGTGGTGGCCCTTGCCCAGAGCGAAGGCCATCTGTTTTCTCCCGCCACCTGGACCCGCCACCTTCGCGGCTGAGGGCTTCGACCTGGAGGCTCCTAGGCCGAGGGCAGTGCCTCCTTACTGAGACCCTGCTCCAAGATCGGGATCAGCCGTTCCAGGGCCACACCGCGGCTGGCCTTGAGTAGCACCGTGTCGCCCGGAACCAGCCATGGAAGCAACGGCGCTGCCGCGGCTTCCGGGGTCGTGACCCGTCTCAGTCGAGGTAGGCCGGCGGCGGCCGCTGCCATGGCGTCTCCCTCGGCGCCGTCCGCCACGATCACCAGACCATCCAGGCCAAGGTCCTGCACCCGCCGGGCCACGAGGCCATGCAATTCCAGGCTGCGTTCCCCCAGCTCCAACATTGTTCCCAGCACGGCGTAACGCCGTCCCCCGCCAGCGGCGAGAAGCTCCAGGGAGGCCAGGACGGCTTCGGGCGAGGCGTTGTAGGTCTCATCGAGGAGGCAGACCCCTCCGACGGAGAGACGACGGCTACGTCCGCCTGGCAATTGCACCTCAAGATGGCGGAGGTCCGCTGGATTCACGCCCAGATGGAGCGCGGTGGCGATCGCCAACAACAGATTGCGGGCGTTATGTCGACCGTCGAGGGGCAGGGTCAAGGGTGGCGCCTCCAGCGGGAGGGCCTTCTCCCCAGGCCGGGACAGCCGCAGGGCTGGGGCCGTGCCCTCGGAACCCTCCGTGCCCAGCAGCGTGCCGACCAGGGTCGGGGGCGGCGTGGACGCCGCCAGCTGGGGGATCTCATCGGCGAGGGCCACCCGTTCCACCGGTCCCGACCAGACGGCGGCCAGGGCCTGCTCCAACAGCGGATCACCGGCGGGAATCACCACCAGTCCCCCAGGCTGAAGCGCCGCCGTGATCTCACACTTGGCCTGGGCGATCGCCTCCCGGCTGCCCAGCCGACCGATGTGGGCGGTGCCGATGTTGGTGATCACGGCCACATCCGGTTCGGCGCAGCGGCTCAGTCGTTCGATTTCCCCGAGTCCACGCATGCCCATTTCCACCACCAGGGCGGCGCTCTGGGGAGTTGCTCTCAACAGGGTTCCTGGAGCTCCCACATCGTTGTTTTCGTTGCCTCGGCTGGCGACCACCTCCCCCAGGGATCCGAGGGCTGCCCGGATCAGTTCGCGGGTGGTGGTTTTGCCCGCTGATCCGGTTACCGCCACGACTGCAGCGGGCGATTGGCGCCGCCACACCCGGGCCAGCTCCTGTAGGGCAACCAGGGTGTCCTCCACCAGCCAGAGGGCCCAGTTCCCCTCCCGGGCCAGGGCCTGTACCCGCTCCGCGGAAAGCCGATCCCGCTGGGCCACGGCGGCTGCGGCCCCTCCGATCCGTGCTGCGTCCAGAAACTGATGACCATCGAAGCGTTCACCCACCAGCGGGACGAACAGCGCCCCCTTCAGGTCGGAGCGGCTATCGCTGGAGACGGAGTGGATCCGATCGGGACGGCGTCCCAGGGGCTCTCCCCAGAGCTCCACCAAGGCATCCGTTTGCAGACTCATCAGGGGGAAGGAAGCGAATCCAGCAGGATCATGCCTGAGCCCACCAGGGCGCTGCGGGCGATCTCTCGGCCCCCCAGATCGCGGAGTTCGAGCCGTTCGAACCCCAAGTCTTCCGCCCGTTGTTGCCAGCGATTGAGTAATTCCAGCCGCGACGAGGGCCTCAGCGCCCGGAAGGGGGGGCTCACCTCCAACCGGAGCACCAGCCTGGATGGATCGCCCTGGGCCCCCTGGAGCAGGGCGTCCGGATCCAGATCGTTGAAGTCGTTCAGTAAGGGCGGCGGCAGTGGCGGCTGGAGTGGCGGCGGTTGAGCTGGGGCCTCGGACCTTGGCCTGGTCTCCGGGGGCGGCAACGGGGTGGGGCTGGTGGCGAGGTCGAGCTCAGCGTTGACCGTGCCTGGGTTAACCGTGGCCGTGTCGACCGTGGCCTTGCCCGCAGGCATGGGCGAGGGGACCATGGGGGGCGGCTCCGCCGCGACTGGCGGGGCGATGCTGACGTTTCGCGGCTCGGGGTTTCCGCTTCCGTGGGGGAGGGCGCGCACCACCAGCACGGGCAGGGCCAACCCCAGGCCTAGCAGCAGCGGCCAGAACAGGGGGGCCAGGGCTATGGGCCAGAACGACGGCCGCCAGAAATCCCCTTGGGCATTCCGTCGCCAGAATTCCCAGACCTTGAGTTGCAGACTGGCCAGGAGGTCCCGCAGGTCAGCAACCAATCGGACCCAGGGGGCCTGGTAGGGGGCCGGAAGGTTGGATCCGGGGCCGGACGGCTCGGCCATGGACCTTCAGCTTTCGCCGCGGTGCAGCAGCTGGGCCAAGGGGTTGCGGGAACGGGCCGGGGCCGCCGCCGGTGGCGCCTGGGGGGCGGGCGGTGGTGTGTCGGCCTCGTTGGCCCCCGAGAAGCGCTTCAGGCTCGGGTCGGCCCCCTGGCCTTGGGAGAAGCGCTCAACCTGCTCGGCATCCGGGGTGGGTTCCTTCACCCCACAGACCTCTCGATACATCGCGTCATAGGCCTGGGCGGAGCGGTCCCAGCTGAAGTCCTGGCCCATCGCCCGGCGTTGCAATTGACGCCAACTGTCGCGGTGGCGATAGGCCTCCCAGGAGCGCACGATGGCCGTATAAAAATCAACCGGTTCATAGCGATCAAAACAGAAGCCCGTCCCGGTGCCTTCGTTGGGGTTATGGGGGGGGACGGTGTCCACCAGCCCGCCGACGTTGCGAACAACGGGAATGGACCCATACCGCATCGCCAGTAATTGGCTGATTCCGCAAGGTTCGAAACGACTCGGCATCAGGAAGGCATCACTGCCGGCATAGATCAACCGCGACAGGGCGTCGTCATAGGTGAGAAAAACTGCGAAGCGACCAGGGTGGCGTGAGGCCATTTGCCAGAGCCCTGATTCATAGCCACGATCGCCTGTGCCCAGGACCACGAATTGGCTGTCCGTGTAGGCCAGGACCCGATCGGCCACTTGGAGTAAAAGATCGACCCCCTTCTGATCCACCAACCGGCTCACCATGCCCATCAGATAGGTGTTGGGGTTCACGGTGAGGCCCATGCGTTCTTGCAGGGCCCGCTTGTTCCCTGCCCGTTCCTCCAGCGTGTCTGCCGTGAAGCGGGTCGCCAGGGCTGAATCGGTGGCCGGATTCCAGTCGTCCCCATCGATGCCGTTAAGGATGCCGCGCAATTTGCCGCTGATGAAATTGAGCAGGCCATCCAGTCCCTCTCCGTATTCGGCCGTACGGATTTCCTGGGCATAGGTGGGAGACACGGCATTCACCCGGTCGGCATAGAGCAGCGCCGCCGCCATGGTGTGATCGCCCTGCATGTACCAGGGGCACCAGGTGATGCGATCCAGTTTCCAGCGCCAAGGACCCTGATACTTGAGGTTGTGAATTGTGAAGACCGTGCTGACTTCCGGATCCTGGTGCATCCACACCGGAATCATGCCGGTGTGCCAGTCGTGGCAATGAAGGACCTGGGGCTTCCAACCATTCCAGGCGAATTCCGCTGCCGCGCTGGCAAAAAAGGTAAATCTCCAGTCTTCATCTTCTCCCCCGTAGATTCGCTCCGAATCGAACACTGGATGACCCACCAGATAGATCGGTAGGTTGTTGGTGGGGTGGCGGGTTTCGAAAATGGCGAAATCATTACCCATCGTGTGGCCACGCCAGATCGGATCCTGGGGGATGTTCAGGCGGCTCCATAACTTGCCGTAGCCCGGCATGATGATGCGCACGTCGTGACCGAGGGCGGCGAGGGCCGGCGGAAGGGACCCCACCACATCGCCCATGCCACCAACTTTCACCATCGGCGCACATTCAGCCGCCGCAAACAGAACGCGCATCCCCTTGACCAGATGGTGGCCGCAACTCTACGGGGGAGTTCCCCGGCCGGCCGCGTTCAAGGGAGCACGGTCACGGGGGTGCCGACCTTCACGAGGTCGTAGAGCTCTTGAACATTTTCGTCATACAGGCGCACACAACCGTGGGAGGCGGCTTGGCCCACGCTGGCCCGGTTGGGGGTGCCATGGAAGCCAGCCGTGGCGCAGCCGGTGACCACTAGCTCGTCCTGACCGTTGAAGCCCCTGCGGGTACGGCAGTCCCGATGGAAGCCGATCCAGCGACTGCCCAGGGGGTTCGCCGGGCCAGCCGGGACCACGTTCCCGTTGGCGGGGTGTTTCCACACCGGGTTGGTCGCCATCTCGATCACCTGGAAACGGCCCACCGGGGTTTCCCAGCCCGGCATCCCCACCGCCACTGGATAGCGCTTCAGCACCACCCCGTTCTCCACCACCTCCAAGCGACGACGACGGCGGTCCAGAACCAATTGGCGCTGCAGTTCGGGGATGGGCTGAGCTTCGACCGGCGGCGGCGGCTGGGGTTGGGGCGCCAGGGCCAGCAGGGGAGCAACCAGCAGCGATAGGGCAGGAATCGACACAGAGGGCATCACCAGGCCCCGGACGCGTCGGGTCAGCCTGCAGCGTGGGCCTCAGTTTAGGAGGAGACCCCGTGGGGGGTTTGTCGCACCATTGGCTCAGGGCAGCCAGGGGCTCGAGGAAAAATCCGGGTCCCGTTTTTCAAGGAAGGCATCCCGACCCTCCTGCCCCTCAGCCGTGCGATAGAAGAGATGGGTGGCCTGCCCCGCCAGTTCCTGCAGGCCGGCCATCCCATCCGTTTCGGCATTGAACGCCGCTTTCAGGCAACGGATCGCGGTGGGGCTGTGGGCCAGCACCTCCCGAGCCCAGGCGAGGCCTTCGGCCTCGAGCTGCTCCAAGGGCACGACCGCATTCACCAGGCCCATGGCTAGGGCCTCCTGGGCCCCATAGCGGCGGCATAGAAACCAGATTTCACGCGCCTTGCGCTGACCCACCAGCCGGGCCAGATAACTGGCTCCGAAACCGCCGTCGAAACTGCCCACTCTCGGCCCGGTCTGTCCAAATACGGCGTTGTCGGCCGCCAAGCTGAGGTCGCAGAGCAGGTGCAGCACCTGACCGCCGCCGATGGCATAGCCCGCCACCAGGGCAATCACCACCTTCGGCAGGCTGCGGATCAAGCGCTGCAGATCCAGCACATTGAGGCGTGGCAAGCCCTCCTCATCGACGTAGCCGCCATCGCCCCGCACGCTTTGATCCCCGCCGGCGCAGAAGGCCCAGCCCCCATCGGCCGCGGGTCCGGCGCCGGTGAAGAGCACCACTCCGATCCTGGGGTCATCCCGCACCCGGCTGAAGGCATCGCAGAGCTCCTGCACCGTGCGGGGCCGGAAGGCATTGCGCTTTTCCGGACGGTTGATGGTGATCCGGGCGATGCCCACCCCGGAGACATCGAACAGGATGTCCTGGTAAGTCCCCACGGGAGACCAGGTCGGCGAGGGCTCGATCGGGCGGGAGGGCGGAACGGTCATCACAGGGCAAGCAGACAGGGGAGGGTCAGGGCTGGACCGGATCCCAAGTCGCCATTGTGCGCAGCCGCCGCCGCAGGGCGGCATCCCCCCGTCGCTCGCACATCAGACGTACCAGGGCGATCGGCTGCGCCAGGGCCCAGTGCAGGCTTGCCTCCAGCTCCTCCACCCGCTCCACCACTTGCCCGGGCACCCCATGGGCCGCCGCCAGGGCCAGGGGATCGAGGTCCTGGGGCATCGCAAACAGCCGTTCGAAATCCAGGGCGGTTTCCGGTTCCGTGCGAATCGGCAGCTGCTCGAAGATGCCCCCACCGCCGTTGTCAATCAGCAGCACCGTCAGCTGGCCCCGCAGCTGCTGTCGCCACAGCCAGCCATGGCTGTCGTGGAGCAGCGCCAGATCTCCGGTTACGAGCACCAGGGCGCCGAGGGCATCCGCCAGTCCACAGGCGATCGAGAGGGTGCCATCAATGCCGGAGGCCCCGCGGAAGCCGAACACGGTGCGCGGACACGCCCGTGGATCGGCGAAGCTCTCCCAGTCCCGCACCGGGCTGCTGTTGGCCAGCATCAACGGCAGCTCTGCCGGCAGCAGCCGACTGAGCTGTCGAGCCAGCCAGGGTTCCCGCAGCGGCTGCTCGGGCCCGATCGTCAGCTGCCGATCGAGGAGGGTCTGCACCCGCTCCTCGGCCCGCTGCCAGGCCAGCGCCAGGGCCCGGCTGGCCAAGGATGGGGAGGGGGGTGTGTTGTCGGACCAGAGCTGCGGCTGGGCCCTCAGCCAACTCTCCAGGCCACCGCTCCACTGGCTGACCCCGCAGCCGAGGGGATCCAGGGGACGGGGATCGCTATCGCTCACCAGCCACTGCCGGGGACCCTGGCCCGCGATCCAGTGCTGGAGGCGCCGACTGGCCGGCAGGCTGCCCAGTCGCAGCAGCTGGGGCGCCGCCAGGGCCAGGGGCGGTTGCTCCAGCAGCAGGTCGTAGCCGCTGATCACGGTGAGCTCCGCCTGACCCCGCAGGCCCGAAAGCTCATCGGCTAGCACTGGCCAGCCCGTCCGTCGCTGCCACTGGCGCAGCGCCGCAAGGTGGGACAGCCAGGCGGATGGGGCCCCCCGCCACGGTCCGGCCACCACCACCCCGGGTTGATCGGGATCGGGCTGCGGGAAGGGCGGGGGCGTAGCCAACGGCTGGAACGGCCGCTCCGGGGCTGGAGTCGGCACGGTCATCGCGCGGGGGGCCAGGGTTCTCAGGGCCTCCCCATCGGCATGCAAGGGTTCATCGAAGGGCAGGTTCAGATGCACCGGTCCCGGCGGCAGGGTCCGTCCATCCCCAAGGGCGGCCGCCATGGCCCGCTCCGCCAGATCGGCCAGCGCCGCGGGCGCCATCTGCGCCAATCCGGTCGGATCGCCGCTCCCCAGCCAGCGGCAGCTGCAGGCGAGGAACTGTTCCTGATTCACGCTTTGATTGGCCCCGCAGCCCTTCAGCCGCGCCGGCCGATCCGCCGTCAACAGCAGCAGGGGGACCGTGCCGTGATCGGCCTCCACCGCCGCCGGCAGCAGGTTGGCCACGGCACTGCCGGAGGTGGTGACAACCGCCGCGGGCCACCCCGTCGCCCGCCCCAGCCCCAGGGCGAAGAAGGCGGCGGAGCGTTCATCGATCGCGGTGACCAGGCGCAGACCAGCGGGCTCCAGCAGGGCCGCCGCCACCGCCAGGGGGGCGGATCGGCTGCCGGGGCAAAGCACCAGGTGACGCAACCCCAGCCGCTGCAACTGGATCAGCAGCTCTAGGGCGGCGCGGGGATTCAGGGCGAGTGGGGGGCCCGACGCCAAGTTGCGTTCTCCACGGGATCAGGATGGGGCGATCATCCTCAAGCGCCCGCCTGCCCGCCCATGACCAGTTCCGACCCGGTCCGGCCCGGCGATCGCTCCCCAGATCCCTCCGCCGTCTGGCGGGCCTTGGGTTCGTTGCTCGCCTGGATGCTGCTGGCGCTGCTGCTGCGTTGGGCCCTGATCGAACCGCGCTGGATTCCTTCCGGATCGATGCTGCCCACGCTCCAGTTGAAGGATCGAATCCTGGTGGAGAAGTTGAGCACCCATCTGGGAAGGCCCCTCTCCCCTGGGACCATCGTGGTGTTCCATCCGCCCGAGATCCTGAAGCAAGCGGGCTACGACCCCAACACGGCCCTGATCAAGCGGGTGGTGGCCGTGGCCGGCGATACGGTGGAAGTGCGGGGGGGGCAGCTGTGGCGCAATGGATCCTTGGCGCAGCCTGACTGGCGCCTGCAGGCCATGGACTACCAGCTCGCTCCGATCACCGTGCCCCCGGACCAGCTGCTGGTGCTGGGGGACAACCGTAACGCCAGTTTGGACTCCCACCTCTGGGGCCCCCTTCCGGCGGACCGGGTGATCGGCAGGGCAATCTGGAGGTACTGGCCATTCAACCGCTTCGGCCCGATACGGTTCTCCCCCACTCCCGCCGCCGGGTCCACCTGATCAGCTGCGGTAAGGTGCGTGTCGTGTTGTAGAGCACACCGGAGGGAAATGTTCAACCCGGAGTTCCTGACTACGGATAACGAGGCGATCAGCGGTAATTCGCTGATTCAGTACCTGCAGGAACAATCTCCGGATGTTCTGCAAAGGGTTGCTCGCTCCGCCAGTGGAGACATTCAAGACATCATTCGTCACAATGTGCATGGCCTGTTGGGCATGCTTCCTGGCGAACAGTTTGAGGTGAAGATCCAGGCCAGCCGCGACAACCTGGCTGGGCTCCTGGCTTCCGCCATGATGACTGGTTACTTTCTGCGCCAGATGGAGCAGCGCATGGAGCTGGAAACAGCCCTGATTGGCTCCGGTGGTTGCCAGGACGAGCCTGACGACGACCCAGGCGATCTGATGCTTTGAATCCCTGTTGAATCACTGATTCAAGACATCCCAGATCTTGGTGATCAGTGCTTCGCCGCTCGCTCATCGCCGGGCACAAGGCCCAAGGCCAGCAGGCTGCCGTCGATTGCGGCCAGCAGGCTCCAGGAGCCCTGGCTTGGTGCCCAGTTCCGATGTTCCAGCTCAAGAGCCATCATCCGCAGTTGCTCCGCACTGATCGGCACGGGAGCGGAGTAATGGGCTGGAATCAGCTGCTTCACTCCCTTCAGCCTGGCCAGCTCCTGGAGCCATTGCACCAGGGCACCTCGGGCACGGACGAACACCAGCCTCTCCAGCACGGCCGCGACCTGGGGGACGGGATCGGCTCCCAGAGCAGACCCGGTGAGGGCCTCGGCCTGGGCTTGCCAACCAGGCTGCCAGCGGAACGGATAGAGGCCGAAATGGCTTTGAGGTGATCGACAGCCGGGCGCCAGGGCCTGTCCCAGGACCTCCTTCAGGGGGGGGATCGTCAGAGGTCCGGGACGCAGGTAGTTCGCAAACAGCACCAGCCGGAGCCATCCCCTGCGGCGACGTTCAGGGCTGTCCTCCATGGGCTCGTCGCCCCGTTCCCGGGCATGGAACAACATGGGTGTTGGGTCCAGCGCCATCACCGGTGGCGGCTCGGCGGAGATCGCCACGAGGGCATCGGTCACCAGGAGGGAGCCGGTGGAGCGGTGCAGGCAGGCGATCTCCAGAAAGGTGCCCAGGCCCAGATCAAGCGGCCCCAGCGGACACCAGTCCAGCTCATCGCCATGGGGCACTCCATCCTGGAGCAAAACCCGGGTGCGCCCCGCTGGAAAACCCAGCCAGGGGAGCGGTAACGGCAGTGGAAAACTCCATTGGTGCGCCGTAACCCACACCGTGGCTGTCGGATAGGCCCGGGCCATGGCAGGCACCGGCAGCTTGTGTTCCAGCCCGGACGCGGAGGGCAACACAATTGTGCATACGGGCCCATAGCGCCGCTCGAGCGCCGCCAAGGCCTCCAGCACCTCCGTGGTGGGCGCCACCGGCGCATACAGCACCAGGCCAGCGCGGACGCGCAACACCGTCATGCGGATCGGCACGGCCACGTACCAGACCCCCTGGACCTGCTCAAAGGCCCACACCTGGTCCGGCACCAGCTCGCGGACCAGGGTGCGGCGTCGGCCGTAGGGATAGAGCGGCAGCAGGGGCCACCATGGCCAGCGCTGGCGGCGCCGGAGCTGGCCATCGTCGGCGGAGGCGAGTTTCGGCATCAAGCCGCTGGCCCCTGGGGGGGGGAGGGGAGGGTCAGCCGCCTTCGCCGATGGGCGATCAATCCATGCTGGGGCGCCAACACCATCACCAGGATGAAGAGCAGGGTTTGGACCACCACGATGCATCCCGCGGTGGACGCATCCAGCCAGTAACTCGCGAGCAGACCTACCAGGGTGGCGGTGAGGGCCGAGGCCACCGCCAGCAGGGTCATGGGCCCGAAGCGATCGGTCAGCAGGTAGGCCGTTGCCCCCGGCGTCACCAGCATCGCCACCACCAGAATGATCCCCACCGCTTGCAGTCCGGCCACGGCCGCCAGGCTCAGCAGGGTGAGCAGGAGGTAGTGGAGTCGGCCGGTGCGCAGTCCGATCGAGCGGGCGTGGCTGGGATCAAAGCAGAAGAGCAGCAGGTCTCTCCCCCGCACCGCCAGCACCCCCAGCACCACCAGGCTGATCAGGATGGTCTGAACGATGTCGCCATCGGTAATCCCCAGCAAATTGCCGAAGAGGATGTGGCTGAGATCAACGCTGCTGCGCAGCTTGGAGATCAGCACGAGACCAAGAGCAAAAAAGCCCGTGAACACCAGGCCGATGGCCGTATCCTCCTTGACCCGGGTGTGCTCCCGGATCCAGCCGATCACCCCCACCGACCCGACGCCGAACACGAAGGCCCCCAAGGCGAAGGGCAGTCCGAGCGCATAGGCCAGGACCACACCGGGCAGCACGGCGTGGGAGACAGCGTCCCCCATCAGGGCCCAGCCCTTGAGTGTCATGAAGCAGGACAGCACCGCACAGACCACCGCCACAAGCATGCCGATGCCCAGGGCTCGCTGCATGAAGAGCTGGTGCAGTGGCTCCAGCAGCAAGGAGCTCAGGGAGCTGGCCGGTGCCGGTGATGCCATGGTCACGACAGAGAGCATGGTCATGGCGTCAACTGGGGAGCCGCCCCGAACGTGCGCAGCAGGTTGGCCTGGGTGAACACCTCGGAGGTTTCGCCGTAGGCCAGCACGGTGCGGTTGATCAGCACCACGCGATCACAAAAGCTTGGGATGGCATCCAGGTCGTGGGTGGCGATCAGCACCGTGGCTCCCTGCTGCCGTAGCTCCAGCAACAGGGTGATGATCAGCCGCTCCGTGCGGATATCCACGCCGGTGAAGGGTTCATCAAGCAGCAACACCCTGGCGCCCTGGGCCAAGGCCCTGGCCAGAAAAGCCCGCTTGCGCTGGCCTCCAGACAGCGCCCCGATCTGCCGCAGGCGAAGTGACAAAAGGTCCACCCTGGTCAGGGCACTCTCCACGGCCTCGCGATCCACCGCCCTGGGCCAGCGCAACAGGTTCATGCGGCCATAGCGCCCCATCATGACCACGTCCTGGACCCGGATCGGAAAATTCCAGTCCACCTGCTCGCTCTGG
This sequence comes from uncultured cyanobacterium, assembly GCA_903856805.1. GTDB lineage: Bacteria > Cyanobacteriota > Cyanobacteriia > PCC-6307 > Cyanobiaceae > Cyanobium. The sequence goes on from CAIOCZ010000072.1 coordinate 41,488, forward strand.
GGCACATAGGCCACGGCCTGGCGGCGTTGGGCCTGGGCCACGGGCAGCCCTTCAATCAGAATCGAGCCCCGCTGCGGCGCCACAAACCCCATCAGAGCCTTGAACAGGGTGGACTTGCCGGCCCCGTTCATGCCGACAAGTCCGCAGATGCTGCCCGGTTGCAACTGCAGATTCACATCCACGACAGCCGGCACGCCGTTGTAGGCGATGGTGAGGGCTTCGATGGAGATGCCGGCCTGGGGTGCGGGGGAACCATCCATTCCCCTATTCAACGCCCCCCTTCCGCTCCCTGGGCCCTAGCAGCCCCGATCGGAGGGTTGCGATGTTGTGGCGCATCAGCTCCAGATACGTGGGTGCGGGGCCCTCGGCCGGGGAGAGGGAGTCCACATGGAAGGTGCCGGCGAGGCGGGCTCCCGTCTCGGCGGCCACCCGCTGCATCGCCCGTGAATCCACGGTGCTCTCGCAGAACACCGCCGGCACCTGACGTTCCCGCACCGTGGCGATCAGATGGCGCATCCGCTGCGGGGTCACTTCCCGTTCGCCGTTCACCGGCCAGAGCCAGGCCTCATCCAGGCCGTAATCCCTGGCCAGATAGCTGAAGGCCCCCTCGCAGGTCACCAGTAGTCGGCGCCGTGGGGGCAAGGCGGCCAATTGACTGGCCAGCTCGTGGTCGAGGCGGATCAGCTGGCGGCTGTAGGCCGCGGCGCAGCGCTGATAGGTGGTGGCGTGGGGAGGATCCAGCACCATGAAGGCATCACGGATCCGGGCTACGTAGTGGATCGCGGCTTTGGGGGACATCCAGGCGTGCGGGTTCACCTTGCCGCTGCCCGGCTGTCCTTCGATCGGCAGAGGGGTGATGCCGTCACTGAGGCTGACCCGAGGAATGTTGCCGAGGCCGGCCGTGAACCGTCGGGTCCAGAGTTCCAGTCCCAGGCCGTTTTCCAGAATCATCCTGGCTCCGCTGGCCCGCCTCAGGTCACTCGGGGTAATCTCGTAGCTATGGATTTCGGCGCCGATTTTGGTGATCGATTCCACCTGCAGCTGGCCACAGGCCACCTGATCCGCCAGGTCTGCCAGCACGGTGAAGGTGGCCAAGACCCGTGGGCGGTTGGCGTGGGGCTGCGGCTGCGGCTGCGGGGCACAGGCGTTGAGCAGCAGCAGGACGCCCATGGACATCGCTGGAATCAGGGAGCCAGCGCGGACCAAGCGGATGGGAACTGAGGACGTGCAGGCTAGAAGCGCTTGGGCAAAAAAAGCCCCCTCCTGAGAGGGGGCTTGGAACGGTCTTGAAGGGCTAGCCGTTAGGCGATTGCCTGGGAGAACTAACTCGAATCAACCGATCGCAGGAGCGCTCAGGGCCACCGGGCTCGACTGGACAGCGGCCAGGTCGAGCGGGAAGTTGTGGGCGTTGCGCTCGTGCATCACTTCCATGCCCAGGTTGGCGCGGTTGAGCACGTCGGCCCAAGTGGGGAGCACCTTGCCCTGGGAATCCAGGATGGACTGGTTGAAGTTGAAACCATTCAGGTTGAAGGCCATGGTGCTGATGCCCATGGAGGTGAACCAGATGCCAACCACGGGCCAGGCCGCCAGGAAGAAGTGGAGGCTGCGGCTGTTGTTGAAGGAGGCGTATTGGAAGATCAGGCGACCGAAGTAACCGTGGGCAGCCACGATGTTGTAGGTCTCTTCCTCTTGGCCGAACTTGTAGCCGTAGTTCTGGGATTCGGTCTCGGTGGTTTCACGCACCAAGGAGGAGGTCACCAGGGAGCCGTGCATGGCGGAGAACAGGCTGCCACCGAACACACCCGCTACACCCAACATGTGGAAGGGGTGCATCAGGATGTTGTGCTCAGCCTGGAACACCAACATGAAGTTGAAGGTGCCAGAGATGCCGAGGGGCATGCCGTCGGAGAAGGAACCCTGACCAAAGGGATAGATCAGGAAGACGGCAAAGGCAGCGGACAGCGGGGCGCTATAGGCCACACAGATCCAGGGGCGCATGCCGAGGCGGTAGGAGAGCTCCCACTGACGACCCATGTAGGCAGAGATGCCGATCAGGAAGTGGAAGACCACCAGCTGGTAAGGACCGCCGTTGTACAGCCACTCGTCGAGGCTGGCGGCTTCCCAGATGGGATAGAAGTGCAGACCGATGGCGTTGCTGGAGGGGATAACAGCGCCGGAGATGATGTTGTTGCCGTAAAGGAAGGAACCGGCAACGGGCTCGCGGATGCCGTCGATGTCGACGGGGGGAGCGGCGATGAAGGCAATGATGAAGCAGATGGTGGCCGCCAGGAGGCAGGGGATCATCAGCACACCGAACCAACCGATGTAGATGCGGTTGTTGGTGGAAGCAACCCACTGGCAGAAGCGTTCCCAGCTTCCAGCCCGGCCGCTGCGGAGGGCAGTGGTCATGGATAAGGACGGAATGAAGGCCTGAAAACAGACCGAAAGATGCTCCCCTCTAGGGGGAGTCCAATCAAGCTAATTGTCCCGTCGGCCCATGCCACCACCCCACGGGGAGTTAGCGCCAATTGATACCCAACTTTATGAACTTCAATGAAGGGTGGCCGCTGGGTTGGGCGCCTGCAGCCAGCGGCGCCCTTCCTGCAGAAAGCCGGCCCAGTCCAGCCGTGCGGAGGCGGCCGCCTCGGCCACCAGCAGCGGAGCTTTGCGTTTGATCTCCTCCAGATCCGGCTCGCTGACCCCGGCCGACAGGGCCAGGACGTCCGCCATGGCATGGCCCACCACGCGGGTGAGATAGGCGGCACTGAGGGCCTCCACCGCCCCGCCCACCAGCCAGGTTGCTCCGTGCAGCCGCATGGCGCCCAGCAGGGCCTGGCTGCTCCACTCCACCACCCCCAGGGCCAGGGCCGCTCGTCCCAGCTCCAGCGCTGCTGCCCGGAGCTGGTCTGCGGTCCAGGGGCAATCCCAGAGCCGGGCCATCTCCTGAAGCATCAAGCCATTGGCCACCGCCAGCACCACCAGATCCAGGGATGGCAGCGGAGCCGCCACCACCGCCGCCGCCACCAGCCCCTGGGTGCGCAGCAAGAGTCGCTGCAACCGCCGGCGCCGCAGGCTTTCGAGTTCCGCCTGCCAGCGGCGATGGAGGCTCTCAATGCCGCGGCGGGCCGTGGCGAGGCGAAGGGAGTGCCCTTCCCGGTTCAGCCAGCTGTTGAGGGGGTGCAGGGCCTCAACCAGGGTGACGGCCTTGCCATCCCAGGGGAGTAGCTGGGCGCTGCTCCCCGCCGGCCACTGGCTAAGCAGATCGGCTTGCAGCCCCATCCAGTCGACGGGCGACGCCCCTTCCACCAAGAGCCACAGCGGTTGGCCTTGGGGCATGGCCTCCAACCAACGCAGATCGGCCGCCGTGAGCGGTAAGCGCAGATGGAAGATCACCAGGTCGGAGTGTTGAAACCCCTCGGGCCAGCACCAATCCTGGCTGTTGCGTGGCAGGGGGTGGCCCCAGAGCAGGGAGAGGGCCAGGCGGCTGCGCAGGCTGGTTCCAAAGGCAGGTTGCAGGGAGCCATTCGGGGGCTCCAGTCCCGCCAATGCCACGCTGGCGGCGGGATCGCTGCGTTGGTTCTGCCAGCGCGCCAGTTCCGATCGACGCTGCGTCTGGCCTGGGGCGGCGTCGACGTCGAGGCGCTCAAACTGAGTCAGCAGTTGCTCACAACGGCTGATCCAACCGTCCAGAGTCTCCGGCAGACGTGGCACCACGGCCGTCCGTCGGCGAGACAGCCACCACCAACCGCCCGCGACGGCCCCGGCGCCCAGCAGGGCAGTTCCATCGAGATGGAGCAGGTGGGTCAGGGCTTCGCTCACCACCAGTCCCCCCGCCAGCATCAACACCGGCCGACGCCAGGAGATCCCGGCTCCGACACCCCAAGCCTGAGCCAGGGAATGCCCCGGCAGGGCAGCTGGGGTGGAGACGGATGGGGCGGCGGAATCCGGGGAACGCACGTCGACTGCCTCTAGACCAGGTTTGTTTAGCTCAGTTGTCCCTCCCTTGGCATGGCGGACCCCTGACCCGTCATCGCCCCGCGGCCGTGACCCGGTGCCATGACCTATTGCCATGGTTAACACCTGCCCAAGGCTGATATTCACCATAAGTTGGCCTGCAATGGGGCACCTGCCCAACCACCATCCCCTCCAGCCCCAAGCCGATGCAGGCAGCCGTGCCGGCCCAAGACAATCGACGGGCTGTTCGTCAGGTGCTGCTCGTTGCCCTGGTGATCAACCTGGCCATGGGACTGCTGAAACTACTGGTGGGCCTCGCCAGCGGATCCCTGGCGGTGGTGGCGGACGCCATGCACAGCGCCACCGATGGCCTCTCCAGCCTCATGGCCCTATTGAGCAACGGCCTTTCCGATCCCCGTCCCGATCGGGATCACCCCTACGGGCACCACAAATACGAGGCGGTGGGGTCGCTGGCCATCGCTGCATTCATCTTGTTCGCCGCCTTCGAGATCGTTCAGAGCGCGGCGCACCGCCTCCATGACGGCTTTCGCCCCCTGCAACTGGACAGTGGGCAGCTGCTCTTGCTGGTGTTGGCCCTGGCCCTGAATGTGGTGCTCGCCACCTACGAACGGCGGGCCGGTCGCCGACTCGGCAGTCGCCTGCTCATGGCTGATGCGATGCACACCTGGAGCGATATCTGGACCAGCTTGATCGTGCTGTTAGGCCTGTGGGGTGCCCGCTGGCTGGGGCTCGCCTGGCTCGATGGGGCGCTGGCGGTGCCTCTGGCGGTCATGCTTGTCAAAGTGTGTTGGAGCGTGCTCCAGGAAAATTTGCCCCTTCTGGTTGATCAGATCGCGATCGCACCCGAGGCGATCCATGCGATGGCGATGGCCATTCCCGGGGTGCTCAACTGCCATGACATCGCCAGCCGTGGCGTGGTGGGCACGCAGGTGTTCATCGATATGCACATGGTGGTGGATGCGGAGGATCTGCCCACGGCCCATCGCATCACCGAATTGGTGGAAGAGCATCTTCAGGCCCGCTACGGGCCAGTGCGCTGCACCATCCATCTCGAACCACGCGAGTACGCCAGCGCCGCGATCACCTTCCGAGGAACCCATGGCTGATCGAACCAGCCCGGGTGGCTCTCCGGACCCGATGCCCAGCCTGACCCTTCGCCAACGCGCCCTCGTGGAGGCCCAGCTGGTCAGCCTTCAGCAGGCTCCGAGTTGGCATGGCGCCTTGCCGGTGCTGGTGCTGGACCGCTGCTGGATGCGCCTCACGGTGTTGGGGCTGGATGCGCTGCTCTTGAAACTGCCCCCCGACAGCACCCTGGAGGCCCCGGAACTGGTTCACTACCGCGGCCTGATCGCCGCAGGGGTGCCGGCCTGGCAGGCCGAGCAGCTCGGTTGGCAGGCCTTCGGCGTTGAGGCCTGTCAACAGGCTCTTCAGCGGTTCTGGGCGATGCAGGAGCGGGGCAACCAGGGATGGAGTGCCGCCACCTATTTCGCCCTTCTCCACGACTATCGCCGTCGCTTCGAACGGCAGAGTCCCCGGCCCTTGCCCCTGCTGGTGCTGGCCCGTGGCGGCGGGCGCCAAGGCCGGGAAGCCCATCAAGTGCACTGGCTTGGTCCTCTCGGTCGGGAAGCGGAGCGCTCGATGCGCCACACTTGCGCCTGATTGCAAGGCTGCGGCCATGGCGGACGACACCACCACACCTTTCCCTTCGGATTCCGACGACCGTCCCGAACGTCAGGAGGGCTCCGGCCGGGGCCAGCGGGCTGGCGGCCAGCGGGATGCCGGTGGTTTCCGGATCCGATTGAGTGACAACGAAATGCAGGCGGCCCGGAGCCTTCAGGAGGCCTTTGGCCTGCGTTCCACCGTGGCGGTGCTGGGCTTTGCCCTGCGCACCCTCGCCCAGCAACTCCAGGAGGGTCAACTGGAGGCGTTGGTGGCCCAGCAGCGTGCCCAGGGGGATCAGCGGCCAGGGCGGCCTGAGGGCCGGGGGGCTGATCGCCGTGGACCACGACAGGACCGCGGCGAGGATCGCGCGCCTCGTCAGGTGCGCATCGATCCCTTCGCCCGACCCAGCCGGCCGGCCCCGGTGACAGCCCCGGTGATCGAGGAGGCCGAGGGCGAAGGGGCCCCCGCCCTTGAGGACAGCCCCGTCCAGGCCGACGCGGGCACCGAGGCCTGAACCACAGGGACGAACTGGCCCCCTTGCACCGGCAAACCTTGATGACGCAGCAACAGCCGCGGGTCCTTTCGGGCGTCCAGCCCACGGGGGCCCTGCACCTGGGCAATTGGCTCGGGGCGATTCGCAACTGGGTGGATCTTCAGGACAGCCACGACACTTTTTTCTGTGTGGTGGATCTGCACGCCATCACGGTGCCCCACGATCCGGATCGCCTGGCGGAGGACACCCTCAGCACCGCCGCCCTCTACCTGGCCTGTGGGATCGATCCCGCTCGCTCCACGGTGTTTGTGCAGAGCCAGGTGCCCGCCCATAGCGAGCTGTGCTGGCTGTTGAACTGCGTGACTCCCCTGAACTGGCTTGAACGAATGATCCAGTTCAAGGAGAAGGCCCTGAAGCAGGGCGATGCCGTGTCCACCGGGCTGCTCGATTACCCGGTGTTGATGGCGGCTGACATCCTGCTCTATGACGCCGATCGGGTGCCGGTGGGGGACGACCAGAAGCAGCATCTGGAATTGGCCCGGGACATTGCCCAGCAGCGGATCAATGCCCGCTTTGCTCCCAACCCCGACCAGCCTCTGTTGAAGGTGCCGGAGCCGTTGATTCTCAAGGAGGGGGCCCGGGTGATGAGCCTCACCGATGGTCGCGCCAAGATGAGCAAGAGCGATCCCAATGAGGGCTCGCGGATCAGCCTGCTCGACCCGCCGGAGCTGATCACTCGCAAGATCAAACGCGCCAAGACTGATCCGGTGCTCGGGCTGGAATTTGGCAACCCCGAGCGGCCGGAAGCCGATAACCTCCTCAGTCTCTATGCCCTGCTGTCTGGCCGCAGTCGGGAGGCGGTGGCGGTCGAGTGTGCCGCCATGGGCTGGGGTCAGTTCAAGCCGCTGTTGGCGGAGGCTGCGGTGGAGGCTCTGCGGCCGTTGCAGGCGAGCTATGCCGAGTGGCGACGCGATCCGGCGACCCTCGAGGCGGTGCTGGAACAGGGCCGCCAGCGGGCCCAGGACGTCGCTGGGGTCACCCTGGCCCGGGTCCGCCAGGCCCTGGGCTTCCTGGCCCCCGGCCGGCCCGATCAGGGCTGATCCGGTTCGTTCCGGTCAGGGCTCGCGGTAGACCACCCGGCCCCGCTCGTCGTTGCCCACATCCAGCAGATGGGCATGGAGCAGGCGTTCGATTTCAGCGCCCACGTCCGCATGGCTGATGCTGGCCGGCAGTTGCAGGTCAATCAGGGCATCGTTGATCGTGAATCCACCTTGACCGCTGCGGCGGGCGAGTTGCAGCAACTGCCGATCCAGGGGGGGCAGCTCCGGCCAGGGGGCTTGCGCCAGGGCCTCCTCCAGCACCAGGGGCTGGTTGGCCTGGCGCACCAGTTCAGGGATCAGAAACAGGTCTACCAACTGGCCCACGCCGCAGAGCCCTTGGGTGAATAACCAAAGGGCTCCGCTGACGGGTTTGCCGCAATAAAAGCGATGGACGCCACTCAGACCCAGGGGCAAGCCGAAGGGCAGGGCCAACAGGCCTAGGGCCCAAAGCAGATAGGCCACCGCCACGCTGCGGCGCTCCTGCTGAACCCGTTGCAGCCGTTGACGCAGAGACAGGGAAGGGGGCCGGATCACGGCGGAGCCGCTGGTTCTCGCCAGGGTAGAAACGAAGTCCCCCTGAGTCCGGGGAGATAACCGACCGGGGCCAGGCCCTGAACCATGGCCCGAATGTCCCGTCAAACGCCATCGCTAGGATCCGGGATCCTTTCTCTCCATTAAGCCCGTGACCGTTGCTCCCCCCTCGGCCTCTCCCGCGAGCGAGGCCAGGGGAGCGACCACGATCGCCCTGCCCCGGACGAGCGAAAGCCCGGAGCTGTTACGCATTCGCCATTCCATGAGCCATGTGCTGGCGATGGCCGTGCAGAGCCTGTTTCCCAAGGCCCAGGTGACGATTGGCCCCTGGACAGAGACCGGGTTCTATTACGACTTTGACAATCCCGATCCGTTCACGGAGGCTGATCTCAAGGCGATCAAAAAGGAGATGGGGAAGATTATCGGCAGGCGCCTTCCCCTGGAGCGGATCGTGGTGAGCCGCGAGGAGGCCGAACGTCGCATCCGGGCCCAGAACGAGCCCTACAAACTGGAAATCCTGGCCGGCCTGGTGGAGCCCATCACCCTCTATACCCTCGGGGACGGCTGGTGGGACCTGTGTGCGGGGCCGCACGTGGGCAATACCAGCGAACTCAACCCCAAAGCTTTTGAGCTGGAAAGCGTGGCCGGGGCCTACTGGCGGGGGGATGAAACCAAGGCCCAGCTGCAGCGGATCTACGGCACCGCCTGGGAAACCCCGGACCAGCTGGCCGAGTACAAGCGCCGCAAGGAGGAAGCGCTGCGCCGCGACCATCGCCGCTTGGGTAAGGATCTCGATCTGTTCTCCATCGAGGACGAGGCCGGAGCGGGGCTGGTGTTTTGGCATCCCCGGGGGGCGCGCATGCGCCTGCTGATTGAGGACTTCTGGCGCCAAGCCCACTTCGACGACAGTTATGAGCTGCTGTATACCCCCCACGTGGCTGATATCAGTCTCTGGAAAACCTCCGGCCACCTGGACTTCTACAGCGAAAGCATGTTTGGCCCGATGCAGGTGGATGAACGCCAATATCAGCTCAAGCCGATGAATTGCCCATTCCATGTCCTCACCTATGCCAACACTCTGCGCAGTTATCGGGAGTTGCCGATCCGCTGGGCGGAACTGGGCACGGTGTATCGCTACGAGCGCCCTGGGGTGATGCACGGGCTGATGCGTGTCCGCGGCTTCACTCAGGACGACGCCCATGTGTTCTGTTTGCCGGATCAGATCGGCGATGAGATCTTGCGGGTGCTCAACCTTACCGAGCGTATTCTTTCCACCTTTGATTTCAGGAATTACGAGATTAATCTTTCCACGCGTCCTGAAAAGTCTATCGGGGATGATGATGTCTGGGACCTTGCTACCCGGGGCCTGGTGGAGGCTCTGGAGCGAAAGGGATGGGCCTATAAGATTGATGAGGGAGGCGGGGCATTTTATGGTCCCAAGATCGATCTAAAAATTGAAGATGCGATCGGGAGAATGTGGCAATGTTCCACAATTCAACTTGACTTTAATCTCCCTGAGCGCTTCGATCTTCACTACGTTGCCGCCGATGGATCACGCCAACGACCGATCATGATCCATCGGGCCATTTTTGGCTCCTTGGAGCGTTTCTTCGGGATCATGATCGAGAACTACGCGGGGGATTTTCCCCTGTGGTTGGCTCCGGAACAAATCCGCCTGCTGCCAGTCACCGATGAGGTCCGAGCTTATGCCGACGATCTTCAAGCCCAGTTGCGGGCCGCCGGCGTGCGGGCCACGGTGGATTCCAGCGGCGACCGCCTCGGCAAGATGATTCGCCAGGGTGAGCAGCAGAAGATTCCGTTGTTGGCGGTAATCGGAGCCCAGGAAGCGGCGGCGGGGTCCGTGAGTCTGCGCAGCCGCCGTGACGGCGATCTGGGCAGCCTGCCGGTGGCGACCCTGATCACGGCGGCTTGCACCGCCAACGCCCAGCGCCTGGCCACCCTGCCCCAATGACCACCCTGTTGGCCGGCGATATCGGCGGGACCAAAACCCTGCTCAGTCTTTACACCAGCGGAGTCCAGGGCCTTGAGCTACTGGTTTCGGAACGCTACCCCTCGGCGGCCTGGGAAGGCCTCGGGCCGATGGTGCGCCATTTCCTCACCAGCGTGGATCCGGCGCAGCGGCTGCGTCCCGCCGCGGCTTGTTTCGCCGTGGCTGGGCCGGTGCAGGCGGGTCAGGCGCGGCTCACCAACCTGCCCTGGCTGCTGAGCGAGGCCGAGCTGGTTCAGGCCTGTGCCATTCCGACGGTGGAGCTGGTGAATGATTTCGCCGTGCTGATCTACGGCTTGCCCTACCTCGAACCCAGCCAACTTGCCCACGTTCGCGATGGGTCCGCCATCGCCGACGCCCCGCTGCTCGTCCTGGGCGCCGGCACCGGCCTGGGGGTGGCGATGGGGATTCCCACCGCCCAGGGGTTGCGGGCTGTGGCCAGTGAGGCCGCCCATGGCAGCTTTGCCCCCCGCACCCCAGCAGAATGGCGGCTGCACCAGTGGCTGCAGGCTGATCTGGGCGTGGATCGCCTGTCGATTGAGCGGGTGGTGAGCGGGACGGGCCTGGGCCATGTGGCCCGCTGGCTGCTGGCGGAGCGGGACCCGGAGGGCAGCCACCGGCTCCGCGATGAAGCCGAGAGCTGGGCTAACCCCAGCCGCGATCGGGGCGGTGCTGATCTGCCGGCGGCGGTGGCCGCCGCCGCCGCCGACCGAGACCCCCTCGCCGTCGAGGCCTTGGCCCTGTGGCTCGGCGCCTACGGGGCCGTCGTCGGTGACCTCGCCCTGGCCTGCCTCAGCCGCGGAGGCATCTGGCTGGCGGGGGGCACGGCGGCCAAGTTGCTCGATGGGCTCCGCAGCAAGGAGTTCATTACCGCCTTTCTGGCCAAGGGGCGCTTGCAGGTCGCCCTGGAAGCCATCCCTATCCAGGCGATCACCGACCCGTCCGTCGGGCCCTTCAGTGCCGCCTGTCGGGCGCGCATGTTGGTGACCTGAGCCCAGGCGCCGGGGCTGTTCCCTCGGGTGGGACACTGAGATGAGTGATGGATCAGGAATGGGTAGCCCCCAGATCGGACAGGGGGTTGCGGTGGATGTTCCAGCCACCACAGCCAATCTCGGGCCAGGGTTTGATTGTCTTGGAGCTGCTCTCGATCTCGGGAACCGCTTCGAGCTGCGTGTGATCGAAGGAAGTGGTGAACATTTCGACCTGGTGATTGAGGGGCCGGAAGGCTCCCATCTGCGCGGTGGGGCTGACAATCTTGTCTATCGCTCGGCCCAGCGGGTGTGGCGGGAAGCCGGACAGGAACCGGTGGCCCTGGAGGCACGGGTGCGGTTGGCGGTACCGCCGGCCCGGGGTTTGGGCAGCAGTGCCACGGCGATCGTGGCGGGATTGATCGGTGCCAATGCCTTGATTGGCGAGCCCCTGAGCAAGGAAAAACTGCTGGAGCTGGCCATTGACATTGAGGGTCACCCGGACAACGTGGTGCCTTCCCTGGTGGGCGGGCTTTGTCTGACGGCCCGTGCCGCCTCCCATCGCTGGCGGGTGGTGCGCTGTGAGTGGGATCCCCGGGTGCGGGCCGTGGTGGCGATCCCGGCCATCCGGTTGGCCACCAGTGAGGCCCGACGGGCCATGCCGCGCAGCATTCCGATCCCCGATGCCGTAATCAACCTCGGTGCGCTGACGCTGCTGCTCCAGGGCCTGCGCACGGGCAATGGGGACCTGATCGCCGATGGAATGCACGACCGCATTCATGAGCCTTACCGGTGGGGCCTGATTCAGGGCGGTCGGGCCGTGCGTGAGGCGGCCCTGGCGGCGGGTGCCTGGGGCTGCGTGATCAGCGGGGCTGGTCCGAGCCTGTTGGCCCTCGCCCCGGCCGAGCATTGTCAGGCCGTGAGCACGGCGATGGTGAGCACTTGGGCAGAGGAGGGGGTGAGCAGCCGGGCTGAGGTGCTGGACCTGCAGCTGGCCGGCAGTGCCTGGCATCCGCTGCCGCTAGCGGCCTAGCAGGCCCGGTGAGTAGATCTACTCAACTGATAGATTCCATCCGACGCTGCAGTCCTTTCAAAGGCTGCGCCAACCAAAATCCCCCTTAGGCCAATGCCGGTAATGGATGTCAACCTCCCCCACCTGGTTGCGTCCCTGGCCAGTGCTTTGCCCAGTGTTGATGGCAGTGGTGCCTTCCCCTGGCTGAGCCTGATTGTGTTGCTGCCTGCGGCCGCCAGTCTGCTGATGCCCTTGCTTCCCGGCGACGGCAACGATCCCCTGCTGCCCCGCTCCCTGGCCCTGGGCACCCTGCTGGCCGATCTAATCTTGATGATGGTGGCGTTTAGTCGCCATTTCGATGGTGGCCTCAGCGGCTTGCAATTGGTGGAGCGGGTTCCTTGGGTGCCGGTCCTCGGACTGGAGTGGTCCCTTGGTGCCGACGGTCTCTCGGCGCCCCTAGTGGTGCTGAGTGGTCTGGTGACGTTGTTGGCGGTGGCGTCGAGCTGGTCGATTCGCAGCAAGACCCGGTTGTATTTCGGCCTGCTGCTGCTCCAGGCCTCGGCCCAAGCCCTGGTGTTTCTCTCCCAGGATTTCCTGCTGTTCTTCCTATCTTGGGAATTGGAGCTCGTTCCCGTTTACCTGCTGATCGCGATCTGGGGGGGGGCTGGTCGGCAGTATGCGGCCACCAAGTTTATTCTTTATACGGCCCTCGCTTCCCTGCTGATTCTGATCAGTGGCCTGGCCATTGCCCTGTCCGGCGATAGCTTCACCCTCAATCTTTCTGAATTGGCTGCCCGCTCCCCAGGTGGGACCTTCGGCTTGTTGTGTTACCTGGGCTTTTTGGTGGGTTTTGGGGTCAAGCTGCCCATCTTTCCCCTGCATACCTGGTTGCCCGACGCCCACGGCGAAGCCAATGCACCGGTCTCCATGTTATTGGCTGGGGTGTTATTGAAGATGGGCGGGTACGCCCTGTTCCGATTCAATGTCCAAATGCTTCCGGACGCCCATCTCCAATTGGCTCCAGCCCTGATTGTTCTGGGAATCGTTAATATTGTTTACGGGGCCTTGAACGCCTTTGCTCAGGATAACGTCAAGAGGAGAATTGCTTGTAGTTCGGTGAGTCATATGGGCTTCGTTTTGTTGGGGATCGGAGCCTTTAATCCCTTGGGTTTAAGCGGAGCGATGTTGCAGATGATCAGCCATGGCCTTATTGCTCCCTCGATGTTCTTTGTCACTGGTGTGTTCCATCACCGCACCAAAACCCTCTCCATTCCCAACATGGGCGGCCTCGCCAAGGTGCTGCCGATCACCTTTGCCTTTTTCCTGGCCAGTTCCCTGGCGTCCCTCGCCCTCCCGGGCATGAGCGGCTTCGTCAGCGAGATCACCGTGTTCCTCGGGGTCACCTCCAACGATGGCTTCACGATTGGCTTCCGGGTGATCACGATCGTGTTGGCGGCGATCGGCCTGGTGCTGACTCCGGTCTACCTGCTGTCCTTATGCCGACGGGTGTTCTTTGGTCCGCGGATTCCGGCCTTGGCCGAGGTGGGAGACATGACCCCGCGGGAACTGGTGATCGGCCTCAGCCTGCTGGTGCCCACCCTGGTGATCGGCTTCTGGCCCCGGGTGGCCATCGACCTCTATGAAGCCAGCACCAACAGCCTGGCCGAGCAGCTGGCCAGCCACAGCCAGTGGGCCCTGGGGCGGTTGGCCACCCTCGGCTGAACCACGGCCCGGTTGTGGCTCCGCTGGAATGGGACCACCTTCCGGCCGACAGGCTCCCCCCCCCTCCATGGGCATCAGCAATCCCAGTCCTGCCGCCCTGTTGCTCGGCACTGGCCTGCCACCGTTCGAGGCGATCACTCCGGCCCAGGTGGATCAGCACATTCCCGAGCTGCTCGACCAACTGGATGGGGAGCTGACCGCTCTGGAAACCCAGCTGGAGCAGGCCCTGGCCGCCCAAGCTCCACTCACCTGGCAGGGCGTGATGGATCCCCTGCAGCGCCTGGGGGAGCGTCTGCGCTGGAGCTGGGGGGTGGTGAGCCATCTCAACGGGGTGTGCAACAGCCCGGAGCTGCGCCAGGCCCATGCCAACCAGCAGGCGGCGGTGGTGCGCTTCGGCAACCGGGCGGGTCAGTGCGTGGTGATTCACCGTGCCCTGCAGGCCTTGGCAGGGCAGCCCGACCTCGATGCCACCCAACGGCGCATCCTGGCGGCCGAATTGCGCGATATGGAACTGCGGGGCGTGGGCCTGGCCGGGGAGGCCCAGACGGCCTTCAATGCCGCCTCCCAGGAATTGGCGGAGCTGTCCACCCGCTTTGGCAACCAGCTCCTCGACGCCACCAACGCCTGGAGTCTCACCCTCACCGATCCAGCCCAGGTGGAGGGACTGCCCACCACTCTGTTGGACCTGCTGGCCCAAGCCGCCCGCGAGGCGGGCACGCCTGACGCCAGCTCCGAAGCCGGTCCTTGGCGGATGGGCCTGGATATGCCCCGCTATGGCCCCTTTCTGCAGTACAGCCGCCGTCGGGACCTGCGGGAGCAGGTCTACAAGGCCCATGGAAGTCGGGCCTCCGGTTTGGAGGGGGGAGCCGACAACACCCCGGTGATCGAGCGCATCCTGACCCTGCGCCAGGAGCAGGCCGAACGCTTGGGCTATGCCAACTGGGCCGAGGTGAGCCTGGCCGCCAAGATGGCCGACTCCCCAGCCCATGTGGAGCAGTTGCTGGAGGATCTGCGGGGGGCCGCGTTGCCCGTGGCGCAGCAGGAACTTGAGGAGTTGCGCGCCAGCGCCGCCCGCCTGGGTGCCGCCGAAGCCGACGATTTTCGTCCCTGGGACGTGAGTTTTTGGGCTGAGCTGCGCCGCCGCGAGCTGTTCGACTTAGACAGCGAGGCCCTGCGGCCCTGGTTCCCGCTGCCCCAGGTGCTGGAGGGTCTGTTTGGCCTCTGCGATCGCCTGTTCGGCATCCGCATCGAGGCCGCCGATGGCGCCGCGCCGGTGTGGCATCCCGAGGTTCGCTTCTTTCGCGTCCATGACAGCAGCAGCGGTGAGGCCCTGGCGGCGTTCTATCTGGATCCCTACAGCCGCCCCGGCAGCAAGCGGGGCGGCGCCTGGATGGATGAATGTCTGGGGCGGTCCCTGGCGGTGGATGGCACACCGGTGCTGCCGGTGGCCTACCTGATCTGTAACCAGAGTCCGCCGGTGGGGGACACCCCGAGCCTGATGACCTTTCAGGAGGTGGAAACCCTGTTCCATGAGTTCGGCCATGGGCTGCAGCACATGCTCACCACCGTGGAGCGGCCCCAGGCCGCTGGCATCAACAATGTGGAGTGGGATGCGGTGGAACTGCCCAGCCAGTTCATGGAGAACTGGTGTTACGACCGGGCCACCTTGATGGGCATGGCCCGCCATTGGCAGACCGGCGCAGAGCTGCCCGCCTCGGAATTCGCCAAGTTGGTGGCGGCCCGGACGTTCATGGCTGGCGCCGCCACCCTGCGCCAGGTGCACTTTGCCCTCACCGATCTGCGGCTGCACAGCCAGTGGCGGGGCGGCAGTGGTCAATCGCCGGAGCAGCTGCGCCGTCAGATCGCCACCACCACCACCGTGCTGGAGCCGATTGCGGAGGACGCCCTGTTGTGCTCCTTCGGCCACATCTTTGCGGGCGGTTATGCCGCGGGGTATTACTCCTACAAGTGGGCTGAGGTGCTCAGCGCCGATGCCTTCAGCGCCTTCGAGGACGTGGGGCTGGAGAACGAGGCGGCGATCCGCGCCACCGGCCGCCGCTTCCGCGCCACCGTGCTCAGTGCGGGCGGGAGCCGCCATCCGGCGGAGGTGTTCGAAAGTTTCCGCGGTCGCCAGCCCAGTCCGGACGCCCTGATTCGCCACAGCGGACTGGCCAAGGTGGCGTGATCAGCTGGGTGGCGGCGTCTGTCCCGCCGCCAGGGCATCCACCAAGGCCAGCTGGGCGGGGAGACACCGCTGCCTCAGGTCGTAGTGCTCGACCATGGCCGCCCTTGCCGCCAGGCCCAAGGGCCGGTGAGCCTCGGGATCGTCCAGCACGGCGGCGATGGTGTTCACCATCGCCTCGCTGTCGAAGTAATCCACCAACAGCCCCGTGCGCCCGGCTTCGATCACCTCTTCCAAGGGGGGAGTCGCCGAGCCGATCACCACGGCGCCACAGGCCATGGCTTCCATCAGGCTCCAGCTCAGGACGAACGGCACCGTCAGGTAGACGTGACAGGCGCAGACCCGGAATAGGTCGTGCAGCACAGCGTGGGGCACCTGGCCCACGAAATGGATCCGGGACAGATCCAGCTGCCCCTCCAGTTCCTTGAGCAGCGCCGCCCGCCAGCTGCCACCGCCGGGCGGAGGCGTGCCATAGCTGACCCCATCACCGCCCACGATCACCACGTGGGCCCGGGGCCGTCGCGCCTGCAGAGCGGGCAGGGCCCGCATGAATCGATGGAAGCCGCGATAGGGCTCCAGCTGCCGCGAGACAAAGCTCACCACTTCATCCCCGGGCCGGAAGGTGACCCCGGCCCGCTTCAGGTGGATCTGGGAACCGGGGCGCGGCGCGATCGCGTCGGTGTCGATGCCTTCATGGATCACGCTGACCCGTTCCCGGAAGGGCTCCGGCACGGTGGAGGCCTGCCAACGGGTGGGCGACAGGCCCCAGTCGAGGTCGTGGAAAGCCAGCAACTGGGGAGCCCGCCGCAGGCGCAGGCGGGTCTGCTCGGGCCAACCCGGCGTGCCCAGTTCCGGATCGAAGCCCACATCGCCGCCCTGGAGCTGGTAAACGAACTCCACTTGATGGAGCACCGGCACCCCAGGCAACACATCCTTGATTCCCAGCAGTTCCCCCCAGCCGGGGTGGCCCACCACCAGGTCGGGTCGGAGTTGCTTCGACTGCACCAGTTGATCGATCAACCGTGCCACGGCCTCGGCCCGCAGGCTTTTGGTCTGCAGGTCTGCGACCCAGGGATGGCAGTCCGGCACGCCCTTGGCCGGCATCGGGTCGTAGCGGTGCAGGGGGATGGAGGGCAGACCCCGGGCACCAGGCCCGGCGATGGCATGGACCTGGTCCCCCCGGGCCGCCATCGCCGCCGCCAGGTGGCGGTACTGGCCGGGGAAGTTCTGGTGGATGAACAGCACCTGCATGGGCCATCACTAGCAGCAAACCCCAGGCTGGATCGGCGGGAGGGGCCTCGAGGGATGACGTCGTTACAGATCTTCGTTAAGATCCTGAGAACGTCCGTAACGGAGCTGGCATGGGTGAGGTGATTGAGCTGGGCGGTGTTGGTGTGGAAGGCGGCTTCGGCCTCCTGCCCGCGTTGTTCTCCCTGGTGGCCCTGGGCATCTATGCCCTGCTCACCAGCGAAACGGGCAACAACAATGACGACGATGATTCCTCCCCGGGCGGTGGCCTGATGCAGCCGGTGGCCTAAGCCCCTTTGGAGGGTGCCTCCCCAGCCGAGGAGCCAGTGGCTTAGGAGTCAGTTGCCTAGGAGTCAGTTGCCTAGGAGTCAGTGGCGGAGTGGGTCGGGCTCGCTGGGGCTGCGGCCTGCTCGGCGCGAAAAGCGGCCGGCACTAGCACGAGAAACACCCCCCACCAGGCCAGCACGGCCAAGGCCACCGGAGCGGTGATCCACCAGCGATGCAGGGCCAGCCAGCTCAGCAGGATGGCAATGCCGCCGCTGAGCAGGATGGTCCAGGGCTGACACCACCAGGGTTTGAGCTGCCACAGGGAGGTCGCCTCACCCGGAGCATCGGCCGTTTCAGCGACCACCGAGGGCCGCCGGCAGGTTGGTGCCGGTGGGGAGGAACGGTTTTTGAAGCGCTGAGGCGGTGCGCAACTGCTTGGTGAGGGTGGTTTCGGCGCTCTGGTACTGGGTGTCTTTGCGGCTGCCGAGGTCGTCGAGGGTGAGTTGCTGGGCCTCCTTGTCCGTCATCTTGGCCAGCACGTCGGGCTTGATGCCGCGGTGATGGATGTCGTGATTGAGGGGGGTGAGGTATTTGGCAATCGTGACGGTCATGCCCGAGCCGTCGGACAGGCCCCGGACCGATTGCACCAGGCCCTTGCCGAAGGTCTTCTGGCCCACCAGCACGGCGCGACCATTCTCTTGTAGGGCTCCCGAGAGGATCTCGCTGGCACTGGCGGAGCCTTCGTTGACGAGCACCACCAGGGGCTTGGTGGTGATCGCCCGCCCGGTGGCCCGCTTGATGTCCTGGATGCCGTCGCGGGTTTTGGTGGAAACGATCGTTCCCTCATTCAGCCACTGGCGGGCGATTTCGACGCTGGCCACGAGGAGGCCGCCCGGGTTGCTGCGCAGGTCGAGGACATAGCCCTGAACGCCCTGGGCCTCGAGATCCTTGATTGCCGCCCGCATGTCCTTGGTGGCATTGGCGTTGAACTGCTTCAGGCGGATGTAGCCCACCTTCACCCCATCGGGGCTGGTGTTCACCTGATGGTTCACCGCATGGAGCTCAATCAACTCACGGGTGAGCGCCACGTCCTTCAGTTGTCCTTGGCGCCGCAGGGTGAGGTTCACCGTGGTGCCGGCCTTACCGCGGATCAACTTCACCGCGTCTTCGGTGCTCATGCCCTTGGTGGCCTTGCCGTCGATCGTGACGATCACGTCCTTGGGCTGGACACCGGCGCGGGAGGCGGGGGAGCCATCGACGGGGCTCACCACCACCAGCTCCTTGCTGTCCTTCTCGATGCTCAGTTGGATTCCCACCCCGGAGAGTTCCCCGGAGGTGTCAATCTGCATCTCCTTGAACTCCCGCGGATCGAGGAAGCGGGTGTAGGGGTCGTCCAGTGTGCCGAGCATGCCGCGGATCGCTTCGTAGGCATCCTTGGGGCTGGCGTAAGTTTTGGCCAGCACGTCACGACGCAGCTTGCGCCAGCGCTCGGGGGTGTATTTGCCCGTGGTGTCGAGGTAGTCGCGGAAGACGATCTGCCAGGCCTGGTCCATCACCTCCTTGGGGCTGTCGGTGATCGAGACACCACCGGATGGAGCCAGCACCAGTTCCCTGGCCACCACGGCGGTGGCGGCACAGGCTGCGAGACCAACGAGCACCACGAGCGTGGTGCGGCCTTTGCGCATGCTAAGAAGCCCTCGACGAAATTCACATTGGATTCACGGTAGCGCCGCCGTCCCCAGCCGCAGAGTCCCTCAGGGGTCAACCCAGCGGCCGTCCTCCTTAATGAGGGCAATCAGGGCCGCCACACCCTCGTCTTCCGGCACCTTACGGATCTCGTCGCGGCCCCGATACAGGGAAATGATGCCAGGGGTTTTGCCCACATAGCCGTAGTCGGCGTCGGCCATTTCGCCGGGACCATTGACGATGCAGCCCATCACGGCGATGTCGAGACCGGTGAGGTGGGCGGTGGCGTTGCGCACCTGATGGAGCACCTCCTCAAGGTTGAACAGGGTGCGGCCGCAGCTGGGGCAGGCCACGTACTCCACCATGGTTTTGCGGAGCCCCAGGGCCTGCAAAATGGAGTAGCAGACAGGGATCTCCTTCTCCGGCGCCTCGGTGAGCGACACCCGGATCGTGTCGCCCAGTCCTTCGGAGAGCAGGGTGGCGATGCCGGCGGTGCTCTTGATGCGGCCGTAGTCCCCGTCGCCGGCTTCGGTGACGCCTAGGTGGAGCGGGTACGGGAATCCCTCGGCATCCATCCGGTCGGCCATCATCCGGTAGGAGGCCAGCACCACCGGGGCGCGGGAGGCCTTCATCGACACCACGATGTTGTGGAAGTCGAGGCGGTCGCAGAGACGGATGAACTCCAGGGCGCTCTGCACCATGCCCAGGGGCGTGTCGCCGTAGGTGAACAGCATCCGTTCGGCCAGCGACCCATGGTTCACGCCGATCCGCAGGGCCTTGTCCTGGGCCTTGAGCAGGCTCACCAGGGGCTCGAAGGTGGCGGCGATGCGCTCGCCGATGGCGGCGAATTCTTCGGGGCTGAAGTCGCTGCGGTTCGGATCGGGCTTGTCGAACACAAACAGCCCCGGATTGATGCGCACCTTGTCGACGTGCTGGGCCACCTCCAGGGCGATCTTCATGCCGTTGTGGTGCACATCGGCCACCAGCGGCACCGGCTGATACCTGTCTTCCAGGCGTTGGCGGATTTCGCCCATGGCCTTGGCGTGGGCCAGCGAGGGCACCGTGACCCGCACGATCTCGCAGCCGGCCTCATGGAGGCGGCGGATGCCGGCGGTGGCGCCCTCGATATCGAGGGTGTCCTCATTGATCATCGACTGCACCACCACCGGGTGGTCGCTGCCGATCCAGATGTCGCCGACGCGCACGCTGCGGGTCTTACGGCGGCGGATGGTGGTGGCGTAGCGGGGATCAGCGGCCCAGGCCGGCACGGCGGTGTCGGGGCGGGACGGGGCGGCGGTCATCGCGGGGCGGGGCGCTGGGGCAGGGGCGCGTGGCCAAAGCCTGTCACAGCGGGCGGAAAAGTGGCGAGGGAAGGCGGGTGAACAGGACTCGGGGCGGCTGGGCTCAGCCCTTGGCGTAGGGCACCAACACCTCGGCCAGCATCGGGAAGTGGCGCCGGTTGAGGGTCACCAGGGTGGCGCCGGCGGCTTCGGCCGAGGCGGCGATCAGCGCATCCGCCAGGCCGGTGCCGTGGCTGGGGCCGTACTGGCGGCGCCAGAGGCCGGCGCGCTGGGCCGGCTGGCGATCGAGGGCCAGCACCTCGAAGGCCGCCAGGAAGGCATCGAGTCGTTGCCGTTCCTCGCCAGTGCGCACGCCGGCGTAGAGCTCCGCGACCGTGATCACCGATGCCGCCATGGGTTGCTCGGTGCCCTCCAAGAAGGCCACGGCTTGGGGCTGATCCCGCAAATAATCGATCAGCACATCGGTGTCGACCACCAGCAGTGGCGGTGCCGATCGGCTGGTCATGGTTCCAGAGCCACCATTGAGCGATCTAGTTCGCCGCGCAGAGCGGACCAATCCGGGAAATCGGTACGCTCAGCCCAGAGCCCGCGAGCCTGGCGCAGGCAAGCCAGGCGCCCTTGGGGCTGCTGCTGCTGAAGGAAGGCGTCGATCGCCTCGCGGATCAGGGCACTCTGGCTGCGGCCGCTACGCAAGGCCAGGGCCTGCAATCCCTGGCGCTCCGCCTCAGAGAGATAAATCTGGGTGCGCAGCATCGCGCTGGTAGATGGCGATGAAGACACGGCAGAAGAAGCTGAAGACGACATGAGGCGAGCTTCGGCTGCTGAGTCAGCCGGTTGAGCGGGCTAGCTGAGTGGTCTGACTGGTGTATACACCATACAGCGCCCAACCTGATCCTCACCCCGTCCAGCGCACGCCTTCGCCGTAGCCGAGCAGGGTGCGATCGGCCGTGAGCAGGCTCAGCCGCTCCTCGGCGGCCTGGGCCACCAGCAGGCGATCAAAAGGGTCGCGGTGAATTCTGGGAAGGTGCTGCACAGCCAGCACATGACTGACCTGGATCGGCAGTTCCAGGAATCCCTGCTCCAGCAACCCGAGGCGCAGGGCCGGTGGGTTCACCTGGAAATCTTCTCGACCCAGGGAGGCTTTGATCGCCATCTCCCAGATGCTCACAACGCTGAACCAGATCACGCATCTCCGATCCACCAGTTCGGCCGCCAGGGAACTGCCAAGCCGCTGCGGCGCGTAGCCGACCCAGACCAGAAGCTGGGTGTCCAACACCAGGCCGTTCATCCCGGCTCGATGGCTGGTTCAGGACCCAGGTCGAACATGGCGTTGATCTCGTCTTCAAAATCGCGCTTGAGATCGGCATCAATCCGAGCTGTCCCCGCTAGAAACCCCAGACGGCGGGGAGGCTGCTCCTCCTTCACAGGGATCAGCCGCACCAGGGGCTTGCCGGCGCGGGCGATCACCACCTCCTCGCCGGCCAGGGCCCGGTCCACATAGCGGGAGAGATGGGTCTTGGCGTCGTGGAGGTTGACCTGCATGGAGGGACGCCAGCAATGGACTTAGTCCAGGTTAGTGGCTAAGTCCGGTAGTCTGCCGCCATCACTGTGATCGTGCGTCTGCTGGTTGCGGCGGTTGCTGCCGGCTGCAGCCGTTGTCGGCACCTAACTTGATTGCATGGGAAGCGATGGACTGAGCCCCCTCGAACGGTTGCGCCGCCGGCGCCACGAACGCTGGCTGGAGGCGCTGCAGCAGCAGCTGGCCGAGACCCTGGCCGAGGTGCCATGCCGCGTCTGGTTGTTCGGCTCCCGGGCCCGGGGAGATTGGGATGGCTACTCGGACACCGATCTGCTGGTGGTAGCCGAGTCCGCCGAACTGGCGGAGCGGGCCGCCGATCAGTTGCGCAGCGCCCTGGTGGGCGATGACGTGCTGGCCCTGGATCGGTGCCGCTGGCAGGCCATGGCCGCTTCGCCCTCCCCCCACTGGCGCGCCGTGCATGCGCAGGCCCGTTGTGTGCACCCGCGGCCATGAGTCAGGCCCGCACGGGTGCCTGGTGGCGCCAGGCCCGCAACGACCTTGAGCTCGCGGAGCTGGCCCGCCGCTACGGCTTCCATGCCCAGGCCTGCTTCTTTGCCACGCAGGCGGCCGAGAAACCGCTGAAGGGCGCCATCCTGGAACTCGGCGGCGAACCGCCCCACACCCAGGTGCTGGGCCAGTTGGTCAAGCTGCTCGCGGCCGAGGGGCTTGATGTGACGCCCCTGGCTCCCCTGCCGCTGCCGGCCCTGAGCCGGATGACCGTGACCAGCCGCTACCCCCTCGACGACACCCCACCGAGCGAGCTGTTCGATGCCCGCGATTCCGATCAGGCCCTCAGCACGGCGAAGGCGGTGCTGGCCTGGGTGGAGCAGCTGGATCAGCCGCACGGCTGAAACCCCGAGTCAGGGTCGATCACCAACCTGATTCTTGATGCCCACCAGTTGGCGATCCGGGAGCATCTCAGCTGGTTCGATGCCCTGATCGCCGAAGCCGCCATCCGCAGCCGCTGCGCCGTTCTGTTCTCCGAACACTTCGGCCACGGGCGCAGGATCGCCGGTCTGGACGGGGTCAATCCCCTGAGGGGTTGAGACAAAGCTAAATGGGCGGACGAGCTCGACCAACGGGCGCCTTGACCAAAGGCCTGATCCAGAGAGCGGCTTCGAACCGGATCGGAGGCCTGCCTGGGCTCCCGCGAGGCGACCGATTGATAATGGTGGGATTGCTGATGCTGGGCGCCGGGTGCGCCGCCCATGAACAACCCCGCTGCCATGGCATGCAATGGCGTCATCCCGGCCGCAGCAGTGCGGCCTGATAACAGCCGCGGCATCCAGGTCGACAACCTCCCGGAAGCTCTGCGGGAGCAGTTACTGCCTGCCCTGGAGACCCTGGTGCAGCAGGTGGAGCCGGAAGGCCTCTGGCTGTTCGGCAGCTGGGCACGGGGTACGGCCAGCCGGCGGTCGGATGTGGATCTTCTGGTGATGGGCCTTGAGCACTGCCGCGTGCTCGATGCCTATGACGCGGTGCTGGAGGCGTTGCAGAACTGCCGGCTGCCGTTGCAGCCGCTGGTGGCCACGCCCCAGCTGCTGGCCCGACATGGCGACACCCCCTTCTGGCGCACGGTGCGCCTGGAGGCGATTCCCCTGCTGGCGGGCAGCCACTTCCCATGAGCCTGGAGAGCGCTCGCCAGAGGGCCAGGCTCTGGCTGCTTCAGGCCAAGGACGATCTGCGTGCGGCCCGCTTGCTCGAGGCTGGTGGCCAGCCGGCGCAGGCCTGTTTCCTGGCCCAGCAGGTGGGCGAGAAGGCTCTCAAGGCTCTGCTGGCTGCGGAGGATCGAGACCTGCGCAGCCATTCGCTCACAGGGCTGCTCCGCGAGCTGGGCGACCAGCCGGCCCAGGACTGGCAACGGCAGGCCCGCTTGCTCGACAAGCTCTACGCCCCCACGCGCTATCCGGATGCCCTCGGCGATGAGCTGCCGGCCGATGTGTTCGGTCCCGAGGACGCCGCCGCGGCATTGGAAGCAGCGACCGCCTTGCTCGACTGGGCGGGCGAACAACTGACCTGAGACTGTCCCGCGGAGTGTGGGCAGGCACCCCCTGGAAACACCCAGCCCCCGCGACGACGCACCGACCGCCGTGGGCAAACCGTGACAGACCCAGCGGGCCATCTACCGATTAATCGGTCAATCGGGGCGGTTCGGGGGCGTCATCTACTCATTAATGGGTAGACCAATGATGGGACAGGAACAGCATGACAAGCAAAAAGGGGGGCTGTAGATTTGGAGGAGTTTCAACAGCATTAATGGCACTCTTGCAAGTCGCGCTCACCAAGTCGATGGTTTCTGAAGTGCATCTCTCAGTCGGGGGTGCTCAGCAGTCTTCACGCCGAAATCTCAGGCGATTGATCGGCCGCGCCGCCTTCGGTGCTGCTCTGCTGGCGAGCTGCCTCCAAGCCGGAGCGGCTTCAGCGCTCAGCTTCGACTTTAGTTTTACGGGGATTGATAATTTTAATAGCCCAACAAAGGTGGTGGGAACCGTTGCTGGGCTGGTTGACAACCTCAACGGGCAGACGACAGGATTGACTGTGACCATTGAATTGTCAACTTATCGAATATTTATTCTTCCAATTGACTTCACGGATGCAGATTATATCTCGGGAACTGGTTTTGACGTTGCCGACGGGTTGGTGACTGGCGTAAATATATTTTATAAGTCCGAATTGTATAAAAACGATAGTTTCTCCTTTTTTCATAATCTATTCTTGGGCAACCAGGGGCTCTATAGCCCCGAGTATTCTGATAACTATGGAGGCTATAATCTCGATCCTGATAGTAATTCAACTAATACCCTCCGCTTTGCCCCAGTCTTCACGCCAGTTGCGCCATCTGCCCCAGGCCCCCTCCCCCTCTTCGGCGCCGCTGCCGCCTTCGGCTGGAGCCGCCAGCTGAGGCGCCGCATCAAGACTCCGGCCTGAATCAAGGCCCATTGAGGTAGCCAGCCCTTCTCGCCTTGAGAAGGGCTTTTTTGTGGGCCGTTTTCTCGGCTGATTGTGATGCTGTTTTAGCCACTGTTTTAGTCGCTGTTTTCTCCACGGTTTTCCCTACCGCCTCGAGCCAGCCCGATCCCGATGGCCACCAGATTCGATCCTTCAGCCTCGCTGCCCTCCGCCCCCGCTCGCGGCATCGCCCTGGCGGGGGTTGTGCTGATCGTGCTGTTTCTCACGATCCTTTCGGCCTCGCTGCTGCCGGCCCGCCTGCTTGATGCCGCTTGGCAGCTGCGGGTGGGCGGGGTGTTGAGCAACGCCTAACTGCGTCGCTGGCAGGCTGCAGCCGAGTCGGGCAGCTCCCAAGGAAGCCAGTTGCGCCAGCTCACGGAACAGGCGCAAGCGGAGGAGGCCTCCTCCCATGGACAAGCCCCATCGAGTTCAGCCGCTGGTGCACCGCCGCCAGATCGGCGCGGGTGAGCCAGCGGGGCGATCCCTCCGCTTCGTTGGGGAAGCGCAGCAGATAGGAGGGGTGGAACAGGGGCATCAGCCAGCGGCCCTGCCAGGGCATCCATTGGCCCCGCAATCGGCTGAGGCCCTGCTTCACCCCCAGCACCCCGGCGAGGGCCGTGGCCCCCAGCAGCAGGATCAGGGGCGGATCCACCGCCGCAATCTGCTCCTCCAGCCAGGGTCGACAGGCGGCGATCTCCGCCCCGCTCGGGCGTCGGTTGGCCGGGGGCCGGCACTTGATCACATTGCAGAGATAGGCGTCCCGGGCACTGTCCAGGCCCGCCTCCGCCAGCAGCTGGTCGAGCAGCTGGCCGGCCCGCCCCACGAACGGCTGGCCGCAGCCATCCTCCTGGGCACCCGGGGCCTCGCCGATCAGCATCAGCCGGGCCGTGGCCTCGCCGCGGCTGATCACCACCTGCTGGCGGCCCGCGGCCAGGCCGCAGCGCTCACAGGCCCCACAGCGCTCGCTCAAGCTGGCCAGGCCCGTTACCGGGGAAGACGGGGCCGCGAACGGCACCGACGGATGAACCTTGGCAACCATCGCCCCATCATCAACGGCGCACTCGGGACCTACATCAGGCAGGATGGCCGATTGCTGACGCAGCGCCCGCCCTGATGCCGGCCCCGTTGACGCTGTCCGCCCGGGCCGGGGCGCTGCAGCCATCCCTCACCCTCTCGATCGCCGCCAAGGCCCGCCAGCTCCTGGCGGACGGCCAGGACATCTGCAGCCTCAGTGCGGGCGAGCCGGACTTTGAAACGCCTGCCTTCATCCGCCAGGCGGCCTGCGAGGCCCTCGAAGCCGGCCACACCCGCTATGGCCCCGTGGCCGGGGAACCGGCCCTGCGGGCGGCGATCGCCGCCAAGCTCAGCGCTGAAAATCAGGTGCCCACCAGGGCCGAGCAGGTGCTGGTGACCAACGGCGGCAAGCAGGCCCTGTTCAACCTGTTCCAGGTGCTGCTCAACCCCGGCGACGAGGTGCTGCTGCCCTCGCCCTTCTGGCTGAGCTATCCGGAAATGGCCCAGCTGGCTGGGGCCTCGGTGCGCTACCTCCCCAGCGACCCCGCCCGTGGCTTCCGGCTCGATCCGGCCGACCTCGACGCCGCCATCACCCCCGCCAGCCGCCTGCTGGTGCTCAACAGCCCCGGCAATCCCACCGGCATGGTGCTCAGCAAGGCCGAGCTGGAGGCGCTGGCGGCCGTGTTGCGTCGCCACCCCCAGCTGGTGGTGGTGTGCGACGAGATCTATGAGTACCTGTTGGCGCCCGGCCACCGCCACCACAGCTTCGCGGCCGTGGCGCCGGATCTGGCGGACCGGGTGTTCATCGTCAACGGCTTTGCCAAGGGCTGGGCCATGACCGGCTGGCGGATCGGCTGGCTGGCCGGCCCCAAGGAGGTGATCGTGGCCGCCAGCGCCCTGCAGAGCCAGAGCACCAGCAACGTCTGCAGCTTCGCCCAGTTCGGTGCCCTGGCGGCGATCACCGGTCCGCGCGACTGCGTGACGGCCATGGCCGCCCAGTTCAGCGAACGGCGCACCCTACTGGGGGACGGCCTGCAGGCGATCCCCGGGGTGCGGCTGGTGGCGCCCGAGGGGGCCTTCTACGCCTTTCCGGACGTGAGGGCCTGGGGGCTGGACTCCATGACCCTCTGCAACCGCCTGCTGGAGGAGGTGGGGCTGGCGGTGGTGCCCGGGGTTGCCTTCGGTGACGACCGCTGCATCCGCCTCTCCTGCGCCGCCGCCCCCGCCACCCTGGGCGATGGCCTGGAACGCCTGCGCCGCTTCGCGGCCCGTCTCTGACCCCTCAGAAGCGCAGGGTGCTCTGCACCAACAGGCCCAGCACCCCCATCTGGCCGTCGCCGCTGGAGCTCTGGCCCGAGTTGGCGCTCACCGGGGTGAGCTGGCCCAGCGGTCGCGCCGCCCAGAACAGGGCCGGCGTGATGGTGATGCGATCACTCACCCCCAGCTTCAGGTACAGCTCCAGCACCACGTTGTTGACACCGTCGCGGCTGTGGAAGTGCGACGTGCCGAGCTGGGGCAGCTGCCGCCGGATCAGGGAGCGGTCGGCCCCGAGCACATAGGGAGGTTGGCCCACGGACAGCCCCAGGGCGGATCGGTTCCAGGGCCAGTTCAACCAGTTGAGGCTCGCCGTCCAGGACCAGCTGTCGCTCACGGCCCCGCCCGGGGGCACCAGTCCGGGGGTGGAGCCCTGGCTGCGATAGGTGGAGCGGTTCCAGCCGGTGCCGACGATCACCTGGGGCCAGCCCGTCCCCGGCCCCGGCTTCCAATAGCCCCCCAGGCCCAAGGCCTCCGTATAGCCGTTGTCCAGCAGCCGACCCTGGCGGCGGCTGGGGTTGAGGGCGAGCACCAGGGGGGTGCCGCCGATCGTGGCGTCGGCGTCGATGTGGGTGTAGATGCCAGCCAGCATCCAGCGCTTGCCCACATAGCCCAGTTGGGCACTGCCATAGGCGGCGGAGCCCGCCGTGGCCAGGCCCCCGGCCGACGGATCCGAATCCATGCCCCGGGCGGCCAGGTAGCTCAGGCCCGCCACCCAGCCCGGTTTGCCCGGCCGCGCCTGCCGCCACCAGAGGGCCCCGCCGGGGCCGGTGGTCACGGTGTAAGCCCCCACGGCCCCATTGAGCTGGAACAGGGCCAGGATGCGATCGGCGGCCACCTCACTGGGCCAGAGGGGCAACAGATCGTCCTGGCGCACCACCGGGCCGGCCACCAGGGTGAGGTGGCCCGGCAGGGGGGTTCGGTAGAACAGGCGGCGGATCTCAACCGTATCCGCCAGCGGCACCCCGAAGCTGGTGCTCAAGGTGCTGACCAGGGTGGGTGCGGCGCCCCACGGCCCGTTCACGAAGTTGGAGGCGCGCAGTTGGGTGCGCAGCAGGTCGATGCCGGTGAAGCTGGTGTCGAGATTGAGGCGCAGGTCGTAGTTGAAGGCCACGGCCTCGGGCAGGGCCACCGGCTGGCGGTTCGGGCCGGGGATGGCTCCCTGGCGGTAGAGCTGGGCCCCTTCGCCGCTGAACTGCAGCCCGCCGATCACCGAACGCTGCACCACATTGAGCCGGGTGGTGGGGCTGAAGCGGGTGGCCTCCAGGGCCCGCAGTTTCTCCTCCAGCCGCCGCAGCGCTTCGCCGTTCAGCTCCGGCATCGCCGGCGCCGGGGGGAGGGCGGCGGCCTCCGGCAGGGGCGGGCGCAGTGGGGGCAGGCCGGCCAGATCCTCGAGGCCGATCGCCTGCAGCTGCTCAGACTGCTGCTGCTCCGCCTGAAGCCGCTCCGCCTGAAGCTGCTTCGCCTGAAGCCGCTCCGCCTGAAGCCGCTCCGCCTGCGGCGCTTTGCTCAGAGGTGCCTCAGCTCGCAGAGCTGTTGGGAGATCCGCCGCCGAGGCCGCTCCCCCCAGCGCGAGGACGCCCGCCCACGCCAACCGAGCGATCGAACGACCCCGGATCACTGAACTCGTCAAAACGTGGTGCAACCTACGGCAGTTTATTGAGCTTCGACTAAGGGGGTGTTCTGCACGCGTCCAGCCCTTGGGGGATCGGTTGATCAGGGAAGATCGGCGGAGCTGAAGACCCCTGCCGGGGTCGTGCCCTCCCCCTGGCCTGATGGTGTTCTCGATCCCCAAAAAACTGGTGGCCCTCGGTGACAGCGGCGTGATGGGCTGGGGCGATCCCCAGGAGGGGGGCTGGTGTGAGCGGCTCCGGCGCCACTGGATGGAGATCCCTGGCGGTCCGGTGCTCTACAACCTCGGCGTGCGAGGGGACGGGTTGGAGCGGCTGGCGGCCCGTCTGCCAGCGGAAGTGGGCTGCCGCGGTGAACTGCGCCGCCAGAGGCCGCAGGGCATCCTGCTGGGGGTGGGCCTC
Organism: uncultured cyanobacterium; assembly: GCA_903856805.1. Taxonomy (GTDB): domain Bacteria; phylum Cyanobacteriota; class Cyanobacteriia; order PCC-6307; family Cyanobiaceae; genus Cyanobium. Next base: position 70,532 of record CAIOCZ010000072.1, read on the forward strand.
AATGACACCGCGCGGGTGGGTCGGCCGGATGGCCGCCCCCAACTGGCCCCTGAAGCCTTTCTGTACGGCCTGGACCAGCTCCTGGTGCAGGCCAAGGCCATCGCCCCGCCGCTGGTGATCGGCCTGACGCCGGTGCTGGAGGAGGCCATGCC
>CAIOCZ010000073.1 GCA_903856805.1 uncultured cyanobacterium
GAGAGATCGAGCGAGCCACTGATCAGCTCAGCACCTAGAGCCGCACCATTGGCGAGATCATTCTGCTCGGAAAAGTTAAAAACTATTGCCATGGGAAAACCCCTAATGATTCACTATATTCTCCGACCCTGCGCAGCCCCTCCCCGGTAGTAGGCGCTACCAAAGTTTCGGCGTCGCTCAGATCCCCAGCCGGTCCCAGATCACCCCCAGATTGGCCTGGTGCAGCTCAGTGGCGAAGCAGGCCTCCAGCTGATCAGGGTTGAGGCGGGCCATCACCTCAGGATCCCCCTCCAGGTTGGCCCGGAAGTCCCCCCCTTCGGTGTTCCAGGCGGCATGGGCATGGCGCTGCACGATGCGATAGGCCTCCTCCCGGGCAAGGCCACCCTCCACGAGGGCCAACAGCACCCGCTGGCTGAACACCACACCCCCATACACATTTAGATTGCGCACCATGTTGGCCGGATAAACTCCTAGCCCGTTCACCACCTCGGTCATTTCCCGAAGCATGAAGTGCAGGGTGGCGGAGCAATCAGGCAGCATCATCCGCTCCACGGAGCTGTGGCTGATGTCGCGCTCATGCCAAAGCGCACAGTTCTCCAGGGCCGCCACGGTGTAGCTGCGCAGCACCCGGGCCAGACCGCTGATCCGCTCGCAGCGGATTGGGTTGCGCTTGTGGGGCATGGCTGAACTGCCTTTCTGCCCCTTGGCGAAATTTTCTTCCACCTCAAGAACATCGGTGCGTTGCAGGTTGCGGAGTTCGGTGGAGAACCGCTCCAGGGCTGCGCCCACCAAAGCCAGGGTCTGGACGTAATCGGCGTGGCGATCGCGGGCGATCACCTGGGTGCTGGCCGGATCGGGCACCAGGCCCAGGATCCGGCAGGTGATGGCCTCCACCTCGGGATCGGTGTTGGCGTAGGTGCCCATGGCCCCGGAGACCTGCCCCACGCTCACATCCCGCTCCAGTCGGGCCAGGCGCTCCTGATTGCGCACCACCTCCGCTAACCAGCCGGCCACCTTGAACCCGAATGTGATCGGCTCCCCATGGATGGCATGGGAGCGACCGATCATCACCGTGTCCTTATGGGCCCGCGCCAGGGTGCGCAGAGCATCCGCCAGGTGGTCGAGCTCCTGGCGAAGAAGAACCACCGAGGCCTTGAGCTGCAGGGCCAGCCCGGTGTCGAGCACATCGGAGCTGGTCATGCCCACATGGATGTACCGGCCGGCGTCACCCACGTGCTCATTGACGTTGGTGAGGAAGGCAATCACGTCGTGGCGCACCTCCGCCTCAATCTCCAGAATGCGGGACACCTCAAAGGCCGCCTTGGCCTTGATGGTGGCCAGGGCTTCGGGGGGGACCCGACCCAGGATGCACTGAGCTTCGGTGGCGGCAAGTTCAACCTCAAGCCAGCTCTGAAACTTGGCCTGTTCGCTCCAGATCTGGCCCATGGCGGGCAGGGTATAACGCTCGATCAAGGGCCAGCGCGTGGCAACGGCAGATCCAACCTATCGGTCAACGCGGGCGTCAGGCCGCGGCGGTGAGCTGGCGGTGGGCCACCTCCCAGTGCACCCACTGTCCCCAGGCCTGCTGACGCACCCAGCAGCGTCCGCCCTGACAATGGATTAGAAGAAAGGGGGGCAGATCGGACGGCTGATTGCGCAGCCTCACGAACGAACCGGGCCGGAGCAGTTCAAACACAGTCGCGACGCTAGCGACAGTCGCGACCGCGCCCTGGTCAAACAATGGGGAAGGGCGGCGGTCCATCAAGAAAACCGAAGTGGACGCCCATCCTCAGGCCAGCGGCGGACTTGGTCGCCGGCACTCGGTTTTTGTTCCGTTTCCGGCTGTGGTTCCATGACCGAATCTCCTCCACCTCCGCAACCATCGGCATGGCCAGCCGGCAGCGCCTCGATCTGCAGCTGGTGGCTCGGGGCCTGGCCGCCAGCCGCCAACAAGCCCAGCAGCTGATCCGCTCCGGAAGGGTCCGAAGCCATGGTCAGGTCCTCGACAAGCCCGGCACCGAGCTTCCGGCCGACATTCCCCTAGAGGTGGAGCGGCCACCCCGGTTCGTGTCCCGAGGGGGAGAGAAGCTGGTGGCCGCCCTGGAGGCCCTATCGATCCGGGTGGAGGGTCGTGTCTGTCTGGATGGGGGGATCTCCACCGGCGGCTTCACCGACTGCCTGCTGCAACATGGTGCCCAGCGGGTGTACGGCATTGACGTGGGCTATGGCCAGACGGCCTGGAGCCTGCGCACCGACCCGAGGCTGGTGCTGCGGGAACGCACCAACTTGCGCCATCTGCAACCGGACACCCTCTACGGACCGGAGGACCCTTGGCCGGATCTGGCCGTGGCCGATGTGTCCTTCATCTCCCTCACCCGGGTCCTGCCCGCCCTGAGGGCCTTGCTCCGCCCGTCCCCGACAGGGGCACCGGAAGCGGTGCTGCTGGTCAAGCCCCAGTTTGAAGTGGGCCGAGAACGGGTGGGGAAAGGGGGGGTCGTTCGGGACCCCCATGCCCACGTCGACGCCATCACCACGGTGGTGGCAGCTGCGGCTGATCAGGGCTGGCAACCTGCAGGATTGGTCGGTTCCCCCCTCACCGGACCGGCGGGCAATCACGAGTATTTGCTGTGGCTGAACGCGGAAGCTGCGGCGGTGGATGGGCCCCAGGTCCGGGCCGAGGTGCAGCGCACCCTGGCCCGGACCTGAGAAGACCTGGAACTGAACACAGCTCCGCCCTGAGCTCAATGTTGCTCAGATGGCGCTGCTGTCACGGTCACCGGTGCGGATCCGGATCACGGAATCAATGGTGCTGATAAAAATCTTACCGTCGCCGATCTCGCCAGTTCGGGCCGCATCCTGGATGGCCGAAACCACCGTGTCGACGCGATCGTCATCAACAACAATTTCCAATTTGAGTTTCTGAAGGAATTCAACGGTGAATTCCGAGCCTCGATAGCGCTCCACCTGCCCCTTTTGACGCCCGAAGCCTCGTACCTCGCTGACCGTCATCCCAACGATGCCGGCATTCACAAGCGAGATCTTGACATCCTCAAGCTTGAATGGACGGATGATGGCCTCGATTTTCTTCATGGGTGGACCTGTGTCGGGAGGGAAGACGGAACTCAGTCTCCTGGGGCCAGTCTTTCAGACATCCCCACCGTTTGGGGGGCTGTTGCCATTAGGCCCGAGCCCTGCAGAAGCCGTCGTAACTATTGTTACGGAGGCGCCGCTGCGCTGGCCTGCCGCGCGCGCCTGCAAGGCACTGGCCACGTCCTGTACGGTCATTGAATCCTGTCCGACAGGGGGGTCGGCACAAACGCCAGCCCCTCTGCCGCCGAGCAACCCTGCCGCCTGTCATGACCAGCGTCGCCCCGTCCCGTCCGCCGGACTCCACCCCGGCCGGCACGGCCACCCCCCACTACGGCGAACGGGCCATCCAGGAGGCGGAACTGATCTGCTTCGACAACCCACGTCAGGGTCGGGCCTATGAGGTGGCGATCGAATTACCGGAATTCACCTGCAAGTGCCCCTTTTCGGGATATCCAGATTTCGCCGTGATGCGCTTGCTCTATCAGCCGGGTCCACGAGTCCTGGAACTGAAGGCCCTGAAGCTGTATGTGAACAGCTATCGCGATCGCACCATTTCCCATGAAGAGGTCGCTAATCGCATCCTGGATGACCTCGTGGCGGCCTGCGCTCCGGTCTGGATGCAACTGGAAGCCGACTTCAACCCCCGCGGCAACGTCCAAACCGTGGTGCGTGTCAGCCACGGCCGTCGTCAGCCCTGCTGATCGTGGCCAGCAGCTTGGGGAGATCCTGAGCAAAGGCCGTGAGGTTGCGATTGCAGAGCCCCGCCACATGGAGCTGCCCTTGACCAACGTCGGCAATGGCCCACAACTGCCTGGTGGCTAGCAGGCTGAGCCCACCGCCCACAAGGGCAATCGCAAATCCCGTGTACACCAACGGCACCCCGGGATCCCGCTTGAGCAGGATTCCACTAGCAGGAAGCACACTTTCCACCCGGATCGGCAGACCACGCACCTCCAGGGGGGATCCCCCGGGCACGAGGCGCCCGAGGCTGCTGGCATCAGGGCCAAAGACCTCCACGGGCCCCTGCTCACTGCTGAGGCTGAGCAGCACAGGCTCGCTGCCGTCAGGCCGGGTCGGCAACACCAACCCCCACACCTGCTCGCCCAGCTGGGGGAAGGGCTGCAACGGCAGCTGCAGCACCGGACTGCGACCCAGCTGGAGATTGACGGCGGCCAGGCTCCAGTCGGCCTGGTAGAGGGTGATGCCGTGATAGCGCAAAGGATGGTTGACGCTGATCGACTTGGCAACCGCAGGCGGGGGCGGCTCCCCTAGGGCAGGGGCTGGCGGAAGCAGGCGCAACTGGGAGGTGAACTGCTCCGGCCGGCCGGCTGGATCCCGTTGGATCGCGAATTGATCGAGGGCCACGGTGAGCTGGGTCTGGCCACGGCTATTCAGCAGCTCCAACTCATGGCCCGGAGCCAGAAAACGCTCGAGCCGCTGACCCGCCAGCGCACCCCAGGCAGCCCCGAGCATCAGCACCACCATCCCGGCATGCACCAGCAGCGGCCCCACCCGCCCTAGAACACCCCGTCGAGCGGCCAAGCGGCCGTTCTGACGCTGCACAGCCCAGCCCCGGGCGCGCAGCTGCTGGTCGAGCCGATCGAGCTGGGCGTGGGGATCGCCGCTGTCCAAGGTTTCGGCCACGCTCAGCTTGCTCAGCTGGCGGGGACTGCGGTAATCAATCCAGCGCAGGGAGGCCCTCAGGGCGGGCCACTGACGCCGCCAGCTGCACAACAACAAGGCAAGGCCCAACCAGGCCAGCAAGGCGAGGAACCAGGTGCTCGAATACACGTGATCGAGCTGCAGGCGCAGAAGCCCGGAGCCGTCCACAACGCCAAGCCACGGTTGGGAGTCGTAACGCTGGTGATAGAAGTCCGAGGATTCCTGTTGGGGAATGGCGGTGCCGACGCCACTGGCCACGGCGATCAGAACCAGCAGCCCAATCGCTAGCCGCAGATCAGCAATCCAGCCCACAAGCCGAAGCAGCCAGCGGGTAGGCGCAGGAGTGGTGGCGGTCATGTTAGCCGAGCCAGCAGGGTGAGACTGCCGCTCAGCACCAACACCACACCACTGATGGGAGGAACCCAGCGACCAAGTTGCCGGAGTCGCAACAACCCGGGCAGGCTGGCTGCCGCCGTGCCCGCCAGCAACAGCGGCAGCACCTGACCGGCCCCAAAGCAGGTGAGCAGGAGCATGGCCACCAACGGTCGACCAGTTTGGGCCATCCAAGCGAGCAAGACGGCCAAGATCGGAGTGGTGCAGGGAGTGGCGGCCAATCCAAAGGCCAGGCCGGCGACCAAAGGAGCCAACGGGGTGGGCACCAGCCGCCGCCAGCGTTCGGGATCCGGGCCAGCCGGGAGGGAGAACCGCAGCACCCCGAGCAGATTGAGCCCCATCAGCACCGCCACCACCGCCACCACCAGAGGAATCTGGTCGGGAATGCGTCCGTAGAGACGCCCCATCAGACCACTCACGAGCCCCAGCAGCACGAGCGCCGCGATGATCCCGGCCGTAAAGCTCAAGCTGCGCTGCCAAGGCAGCGCCACGGAACCGCTGCTGGTCTGGGCTGAATCTGTGCCACCGAAACCAGCCAGATAGGCCAGGGTGACTGGGAGCAGCGACAGGGAGCAGGGGCCAAGGCTCGTAAGCACGCCACCGGCAAACACAATGGCCAGGGTCAGGGGACCGGGATGCGCAAGCGAGCCCTGCAACAGTTGATCACTGCTTCGGACCCAGGTGGACAGCGACGCCGCAAGGCTGGGCATGGACAGGATGGTGGGCCCAGGGGACCGTCAGCCTATCGGGGCGGGGCCTGACCTCCGCCGGCGGGGCCGGGGCCGTTCAAGGCCCGTGGTTTCGAGCGAACAACGCACCAGAAGCCCAGCCGCCAGCAAACTGGCCAGGAGCGAATTGCCGCCGTAGCTGATCATGGGTAGCGGCAGGCCTGTCGTGGGCATGGAACCACTGGCCACGGCAATATTGAGAATCGACTGGCCCACCAGCAAGGTGGTGGCGCCAATGGCCACAAGGCGATGCTGATTACTGCGGCAACTGAACGCCACCCTGAGTCCCACGTAGCCGAAGATCCCCAGGAAAAGCAGCAACAGCAGCGACCCGACGAAACCGAATTCCTCAGCGAAAACGGCAAAAATGAAGTCGGTGCTCTGGATCGGTAGGTACTGGAGCTTCTGAGTGGAGAGGCCCAGACCTTCGCCCAGGAAGCCCCCCGAACCAATGGCCAGCAGACTCTGAACGAGCTGATAACCATCGCCCTGGGCATCCTGCCAGGGATCAAGAAATGAGGTGACGCGAATCCGCTGGTAGGTGTTGATCATGATGCTCGCCACACCAAGCAGGCCACCGGCTCCGCCCGCCCCGAGCAAGAGAGTGAGGGGAAGGCCAGCGGCGAGCGCCATCAGCCAAAGCAACAGTCCGGTCAGCGCCGCCGTGCTGAGGTTGGGTTGCTTGAGGATCAACAGGATCAGGACAGCAAAGATGCCGATCCACAGCAGCTTTTGATCGTTGGCGATGCGGCGCCAGTGGGAAAAAATGGCAGCCCCCTGCAGAACCACAAAGGGCTTGACCAACTCGGTGGGCTGAATCTGGATGGGACCAAGCACCAGCCAGCGGCTGGCGCCGTTGACGGTGCTGCCGACTACCAGGGTGGCGGCCACCATCAGAGCCCCCACCAACAAGGCCGGAGCAGCCGTACGCAACCAGCGCCGCAGGCTGGTGCAAATCGCCAGCCAGAACAGTCCCCAACTGGCGATCAGCCAGATGCCTTGACGCTTGAGGTAGTAGGCAGCATCTTGCATTTCCCGCTCGGCCACCCACCAGGAGGCGGAGGTCATGACCAACAAGCCAAGCAGGCTCCAGAGGGCCACCAGGCCAACCAACAGACGGGCTTCGGCAGGCCAGAGCGCCCAGGGGATGGGCAGAAAACCGGCAGCGGCTGAGGGGCCGGAGACCTTAGGGGGCGGCAGACTGGGGTCGAAACCGGAAGCGGATCGGGACAAGGGGCGCGCCAGCAGGGCGATACGGCCCTATTCAGGCCTGACGGGAAGGGGTTTGTCGAGACCTGAAAGACAAAAAAAAGCCCGGCCATTGGCCGGGACAAGGACTCAGGATGAAGGATCTGAACCTGAAGGGGAAGTCAGTTACCGACGTTTTGCTGACGACGGCCCGTGGCCAATTCCACTTTCAGGATCTTTCCACCCTGCTTCATGATTCGCTGCTGTTCAGCAAACCAGCTGTGGAACGGAACCCACTTGGTGAAGTAGGTGTTCTGCAGCTCCCGTTGAGTGCGGGCCTTTTCAGGGCAGGGAATGCAGGCTGTGATTTTGAACAGACGCATGGGAGATCCTCGATGGGGCTGGCAAAGACCGGATCAGTTACCCAGGCCAGAGCTGATGTAGTCCAGGTACACCCCCATTTCACGTCCAGCATCTGGACCAACAAGGGCAGCCGTAGCCTCCTTCATGGCTTGAATGGATTGCACGGTGGCACCAATGGGAACTCCGAGAGAGTTGTAGGTCTCCTTGAGGCCATTCAGCACCCGCTCGTCGAGGATCGAAGTGTCACCCGCCAGCATGGCGTACGTGGCGTAACGGAGGTAGTAGTCCAGGTCGCGGATGCAGGCTGCATAGCGACGGCAGGTGTACATGTTGCCGCCCGGACGGGTGATGTCCGAATACAGCAGAGACTTGGCAACGGCTTCCTTGATGATGGCCGAAGCGTTCGCACTGATGGTGGCGGCAGCTCGCACCCGCAGTTCACCGCTGGCGAAGTACTGCTCGAGACGACCGATGGAGGACCCGTCCAGGTACAAGCCCTGGACGTCGGATTGATTGATGACGTTAGTGATCGCGTCTTGCATGGATCCTGAGATTGGGAGCGATGGACGGTGGGAGAAGAAGCCTCAGGAGAGGGCGCCAACGACGTAGTCGAAGTAGAAGCCAGCCTCTTCCGCGTCAGCTCCAGTCAGCAGACCAGTAGCCGCGGCCTTGAGCTCGCGCACGGCTTCAGCCATGGCTTCCAAGGGGGTGCCGAGAGCGCGATACATCTCACGGGCGCCAATGATGCCGATTTCTTCGATCGGAGTCACGTCGCCGGCCACCACGCCGTAGGTCACCAGACGCAGGTAGTAGTCGATGTCGCGCAGGCAGGTGGCGGTCATCTCCTCGCCGTAGGCGTTGCCGCCGGGGGAGATCAGGTCAGGACGCTTCTGAAAAAGGGCGCCGCCGGCCTGCTTGACCAATCGCTCCCGGCTTTCGGCCAAGACCTGAGCCACGCGCAGACGGCGCTGACCGCCGGCAACGAAGGACTTGATCTGGTCGAGTTCGCCAGGGCTGAGGTAGCGGGCTTCGGCGTCCGCGTTGATGATCGAGTTGGAGACGATGCTCATGCAGTTCTGCCTCGAAACAAGCGGTCGCCGTTGAAGGAGACCGGTATCCGGTGGGTAAGGGAGAGGTCGACAGAGCCGACCGCCGCATCATTCTGTGGCAAGACCCCACGTCGCCCCGCCCCTCGGTAACAGTTCTTCATGGCAGGCGATTCCAGGAAACTCATTGGCGCGCAAGGGCTCTCGCGGCAGTTTTTAACAGCCTCACTCTGCAGCAATTGTTAATCATTCAGCTGCAAAGCTATCGACTGACAACGGCGCCCCTGTGGTCAAACTTCTGTTGCAATTAATGTCCTTTTGGCCAGTTAATGCATGAAAAAACCCCCCGAACAAGTGGGGGGCAGGGATGGTGCATGGCGAGCGCGAGCTCATCCATAAATGATTTCAGGGCTCTCGCGTGCCCTGGGGAGCCAGGCCCCGGAGAGCCCAAGGACTCCAGAGGTCAGATCGCGCCGCGCACGGGAGGGGTGAGCCCGGCGTTGCCGCTGTAGAGGGCAGCAGTTCGGTTGACCGTGGGCAAGGGGATTCCGTCTGCGGTGGTCATGCCACGCAGATAGGGCACTGTGTCCTGACCGAAGGCCGCAGCATATTCCGCGCCATCAAGCAGGTGTTGGATCGCCGCCTGCATGCCCGACCTAACCCGAGTTGCCAGGAAACGACTGACCTCGGCAGGCTGACCTGCACGGCCGAGCAAGGCGAGGTAGGCCGCTGAGGCCGCCCGTAAGGGGGCCATGCGTTCCAAACGACGGAGAAACAACGGACTGATAGAAACCTGAGCAACGAACTCGGCGACGGAGAGCTGGCCATCCCGAAATTGGGACTCAGCATCGGTCAACCGTTCCGCTACCAGCGGAACCCGGTTCAAAAGCTGACGATAGGTGGCATCGATGGCCTCTTTGAGCTGGCCTTCACTCGGAAACGCCAGCAATTGAACAGGTCGTCCCAAACTCTGGCGGCGGGCAAAGCCCTGGGGAGCGGCGGGGCGAAGGGCCCTAGCCATCGCGGCTCCTGGCTGTTGAGCATCGGCAGTGGCAACCCCCGAGGAGATCGACGGGCGCCAGTCACCAAGGGCAGTGCCGACACCGGCGGCGGGCAAAGGGATGATGGTGGTACTCGCCACGCCACTGCGCCAAGCAGGGGCTCCGGTCCCACCGGGCTGCCACCGGGATTGACTCCAACGACGCGTTGGGACTGGAGCCTGGCGAATGCTGTCTGGGCCTGCGGCGGGTTGGCTGGGCTGGAGCTTTTGCCCACCCGTCAGGGTGGCGCTCCAACTGCCCACGATGGGCGGACGCCGAGCGGGCAAATTCCTGGGCACCGTGTCGGCCACAGTGCGGATCTGCTGGGACTGGGACACATCAGGGCGTGGCTGGAGGCTGAGGTCCACCACACCGGCCAGATCAAGAGGCCGCCGCAGTCCCGGGACTTGACGAGCGTTCCGGTCTGTAGGAGTAATGAATCGCTCGTAAGGAACGGTGTCCTCTCCGAAACTGTCACAATATTCACGGCTATCGATCAGCTTATCGATAACACCATAGAAACCCTGACGAGCTGCGGTATCGAAATAAGAATCAATCTCCCAGCGTCCAAACGTTGGGCGTCCCAGGATGCGACGGTGCATCACCTCAATGGCCTTGGTGATGTAGAGGCCACTCCAATAGCGACGACGGAATGCGTTAGATCGGGCTACCTGACGGACGAACTCGCGAAGGGAAATGTCTCCGTTCTCGAGTTTAATCTCCTCAACTTTGTTGCGTTCGCCCGCATATCCAGAACTGCCGAGCACCTGAACGTAGACCGCCTGGATGACCGCTTGGGTGCTGGATTCGGTGTTGCGGATACTGGGCTGACCACCGCGACGGGGCACACTGTTTCCGCCCGTAGCAATTTGCTGAAGACGAAGAACCTTGGGACCCACCCGCCTAGGCCTGGCTTTTCTGAATTGAAGACTGTCCATCTGACCCGGCTGAGCCATGCCATTGCCGATCAGAATGCGCCGGCTGTCGTAAGAAAAAGGCGCCGGACGGGTGGCCACCGATGCCGTTCCGGAAGGGAAGATCGCACCGTAGGTGAGGGCCAAGGGATCGTTGCCACCCCCGTAGGGGTGCTGATCCAGGAAGGCCTGGCGATAGGAGGCGTACAGAGTGATGTACTGAGGTGCCCCTTCAAACGGCGCACTAAAGCGGAATAACTTGCGATTGGAACCCCAGCCGGCACTTTCCTGGGCTTCTTCGCCAAGATCACGCAAATAGGGAACAGTCTCTTCGCCAAAAACCCGGGCGTACTCCATCGAATTAACCAGGCAATCAACCAGTCCGTTGAGGCCCTGCTCGGAGACAATCGCAAAATAATAGCGAAATTCCTCGATGGAGCTTACGCCACGCCCTAGGAAATGGCGGAAGGCAAGCTCGACGACACGACTATTCGAAAAGCGGCCATAAAATTGACGACGGTATTCCGTACTGCGACCCAAAGCTCGTACAAACTCCCGCATCGAGAGTTGCCCTTGACGGAGCTGGGTTGCCTCCACTGGGCAAACCACCAGGGAATAACCTTTGTTGATATCCCGTTCAAAGACCTGCCGATAGGCAGCGCGCACAACCTCCGCCTTCTGAGCGCCGGAAAGCGCGGTCTTCATCACATAACGGGGCGCGCCTTGGGCAGAGAGCGCATAGATCGCAGGCAGCTGAAGTCCCTGGTTAACAGGACTGCCAAGCCGCTGGCGTGCCGAAGGGGTCGGAACAGCCAGCTCCTTGAGCAAGACGTTGAAGCAATCGATCACAAGTTGGCGAGCTTCGGCTTCACCCCGGAACAGACCGGCGGCGGCGGCGCGCATTTCCTGTAGGGCCACATTCGTGGCGGCCAGGGAACAGGCCTTCTCCAAGACATCCCGCAGGCCTCGAGTGTTCACCGCCAGGATGCTGGGATCGCCGGCCACGATCGCGTAGCCGACATAGCGAAGGAACCAGGCCAGATCCCGAATCGACTTCTTCATCCGGTCGGTGCCATAGCGCCCGACGCTGATGGGGGCAAACCCCGTTGGCAGCACGACGCGGACATCGGCGTCACCGGATGCTCCCTCGAGCAGCCGGGTGAACAGATTTCCCCGGCTGGCGGCGCCACCGGCAAAGGTCTTGACGGAGCGCTGGAACGCCGCCTGATCGGCCGCTACCGGACCGGCATCCCCAGCAGCCGTTGGCGTGAGAGGCGCATCCAGATAGGAAAGGGGTGTGCCTCCGGAGAAAATGCGGTTGGCAGCCTTGGCGACGATGGCGTCGGCATTGGCCGAAATGCGTCGCGCCGCTTCCACGCGGACCTGGCCGCTCTGGAAAAACGTGATCAGGGCATCCAGTTCGCCACCATCAGGAAAGCGATCCTGCTGCTCCGCCTGACGGACGCTGGAGAGCGGCAGGGTGTCGTAGAGCTGGGGGGTGACCCTGGTGCTGCCGCTGCTGGCGGTCACGGTCATGAACGAGAGCGAGCCGGGCGAGGTCACGTTACGGCTGGCCCTCCGGCCTGCCGGGGCGGCATGAACAAATGTTTGCAGCCCGGCGCCAAGGAAGCCTCTGACCGACCGCCAAGACGTGGAATGTGGACCATCGCCAGCCGATCTGGCCCCAACGCTCCCGCCGTGAATCCTGTCCAGTTCAGCGCTACGGATGCCGCCACCCCAGTCGTAAGCGCTTTTTACGACCGTTTCCCCTATCCCGGTGATCCCCTCCAAGACGGACCGCCTCCTGGGTACAACTGGCGCTGGTGCGTCGACAGTGCCTGGACAGCCGTGCATGGCACGCTGTCGGCGCCCCCCCGGCCATGGCGGATTCTGGATGCCGGTTGCGGCACCGGAGTCAGCACGGATTACCTCTGCCATCTCAATCCAGGAGCCACAATCCTCGCGGTGGACATCAGCGCCGGGGCCCTGGCCGTTGCCCAGCAACGAACACAACGCTCAGGGGCCGCCGCCCAGGTGACCAGCTTGCGCATCGAACAGCGCAGCCTGCTCGATCTGCCCGAGGAAGGCCCCTTCGACTACATCAATTCGGTGGGCGTGTTGCACCACCTGGCCCAACCCGAGGCTGGCCTGCGGGCCCTCGCCCGCTTACTGGCGCCTGAGGGCCTGCTGCATCTGTTTCTCTACGCGGACGCGGGCCGCTGGGAAATTCATCGAAGTCAGCGGGCGCTCCAACTGCTGGACGTGGGGAGCGGCGCCGAAGGACTCCGCCTAGGCCGCCAGCTCTTTGAAGAGCTCCCGGCCTCCAACCGATTACGCCGGCACCATCAGGAACGCTGGGCGCTGGATACGGCCGCAGATTCCAACTTTGCGGACATGTATCTCCATCCCCAGGAGAGTAGTTACACCCTGGCCCGACTGTTTGCGTTCGTGGAAGAGGCAGAACTTCACTTTGCTGGTTTCTCTAATCCCGAGGTTTGGGATCTTTCACGCCTGCTGAAGGGCGAACTGCTGGAGCGGGCCCGGGCCCTGCCTCAGCACCAGCAATTGACCTTGGTGGAGGAGCTGGATCCTGAGATCAGCCACTTCGAGTTCTTCCTTAGTCCCTCCGCTCCCCAGCCACCCGATTGGCAGAACGACCAGCGGCTGCTGGCCACCGGTGGAGAACGGAACCGCTGCCTATGGGGATGGCCCTCCAGCAGCCTCCTTGGCCCGGATTTACAACCGCTCGACATCAGCGCCGAGGAGCTGGCCCTGCTCCAGGCCTTCGAGGCTGCCCCCGCCGGCACGGCCCTGGGGGAGTTGGCCCTGGACATGCCCCCCGGAGAGCGGCTGGAGCGGGCACGCCACCTCATCAAGCAACATCTGCTGCTGCCATTGCAGGGAACGAAAACCTCGGCGTGATAACGTCTGCCCGCCCAGACGGAACCCCATCGGTTGCAGGCTGCTCGGACCCCCTCACCGGATGCGACTCCCGTCGGGATGCTCGCTTCTGATGAATCTTCCCAGGCAAGCTCAACCCCAGCCCTGCCTGATGCCACCGCCGAACCACCCCAGGGTGGCCCTTGCGCAGTGGACAACGGCATGGCGGACTATCTGCGGCTTCAGAGACGCCTGATCATTGCCACGGCCGTGGCCGGTATCCTCGCGGTGCCGATCACTGCCATCTGGTTTGATTGGCCCACTGCCCTCAGCCTCTTACTGGGATCCCTCGGGGGTCTGCTGTATCTGAGATTGCTGGCACGCTCCGTTTCACGGATCGGTCCAGACAACAAATCAGTCGGCAAGGTGCAGTTACTCGTGCCGATCGCCTTGGTGATGGCAGCGGCCCGGATCCCCCAGTTGGAGATCCTTCCTGTCTTGATTGGGTTCCTTCTCTACAAACCCGCGCTCATCGTCCAGGCACTTCTGGACCAATGACTCCCGGGGACAGCTGCCACCACGGCAGCAGGCCCCGCTCCGCCAGGACCTTCATCCAGGGCTTTCCACCAGATGATTTCGTTGCCATTTCCCCTTCCCCTTGCCGAACTGGAGGTGGGTCAACACCTCTACTGGCAGCTGGGCAACCTCAAGATCCACGGCCAGGTGTTCCTGAGCTCCTGGGTGGTAATCGGCATCCTGCTCGCCGTTGTTGTCATCGGCACTCGCAAGATGGACCGAGATCCAAGCGGTGTTCAGAATCTTCTCGAGTTTCTTTGGGATTACATCCGCGACCTAGCGCGGGAACAGATTGGCGAAAAGGCCTACCGAGATTGGTTGCCCTTCATCGGCACCCTATTTTTGTTCATCTTTGTGAGCAATTGGGGTGGTGCCCTGATTCCCTGGAAGTTGATCCATCTTCCCAGCGGTGAACTCGGTGCCCCTACGGCCGATATCAACACCACGATTGCCTTAGCCCTACTGGTATCACTGGCCTATTTCTACGCCGGCCTAAGCCGTAAGGGCTTCCGCTATTTCGAGTATTACGTGGAACCCACCCCGATCATGCTTCCGTTCAAGATCGTGGAAGATTTCACCAAGCCACTTTCACTCTCCTTTCGACTTTTCGGCAACATTTTGGCCGACGAATTGGTTGTGGCAGTACTCGCATTTCTGGTACCTCTGGTGGTCCCCCTCCCCGCCATGTTCCTGGGGTTGTTTACCAGCGCCATTCAAGCCCTGATCTTCGCCACCCTCGCCGCCTATTACATCGGCGAGGCCGTCCACGAAGAGCACCACTGATTCTTTACCGCTGGGCCCTACGGTCTGGCAAACTCTTTGCGCGCAGGTCCGGCTTGGCCCGGGCCCATCTCAAGCGATTCCTCTCCTCGAGATGTCCCCGGCGCAGGGTTCACCAAAAGCTCCTTTCCGCGCTTCCCCGGCGCCCCACATCTCCTTCCCACCATGGATTCGATTACTTCCGCCGCGTCTGTTGTGGCTGCTGGTCTCGCTGTCGGCCTCGGCGCCATCGGTCCTGGCATCGGCCAGGGCACCGCTGCCGGCGGCGCTGTTGAAGGTATTGCCCGTCAGCCTGAAGCCGAAGGCAAGATCCGCGGCACCCTGCTGCTCTCACTGGCCTTCATGGAGGCCCTCACCATCTACGGCCTGGTGGTCGCCCTGGTGCTGCTGTTCGCCAACCCCTTCGCCGGTTGAAGTCCTTCGGATGAGGCGTGGAGAGCTCGGCGCACGACGCGGAACTCTCCTGCTTTTCCCTGGGTTCCAGGCACTCCCCGCACACCCGCCCGCTCCCCCGCATCATGACCAGCTGGCTTCTGCTTGCCGAGGCAGCCGCACCGGAGGGAGGTCTGTTTGACCTCGATGCCACCCTGCCGCTGATGGCGCTGCAGGTGGTGATCCTCACCTTCATCCTCAACGCTCTGTTCTTCCGTCCTGTCGGTAAAGCCGTGGAAGAGAGGGAGGGCTACATCAATACCAGTCGCGCCGAAGCCAAGCAGCAGCTGGCCCAGGTTGAGCGCCTCGAAGCCGATCTCAAGGATCAGCTCAAAGAGGCCCGCCTGCAGACCCAGAAACTGATTCAGGAGGCCGAACAGGATGCGGACCGCCTCTATCGCGAAGCCATGGCCGTGGCCCAGGCCGAAGCGATCGCCAGTCGGGAGCAGGCCCGCAGCCAGATCGACAGTCAGCGCGCCGCCGCCCTCGGCCAACTCAAGGGTGATGCCGATCAATTGGCCAATCTGATCGTCGACCGTCTCCTCGCAGCCTGATGAGCATGTCTCTCCCCATCCTCATGGCCTCCCATGGAGGTTTCGGCCTCAACCTCAATCCATTCGAGACCAACATCATTAACCTGGCGATCGTCATCGCCGGTCTGGTTTGGTTCCTGCGGGGATTTCTCGGAGGAATTCTTGAGCGTCGCCGCAACGCCATCCTTGCTGACCTCAAGGACGCCGAGGAGCGTCTGGCCCAGGCCAGTGAAGCTCTTGCATCGATTCAGAAGGATCTCGCCGACGCTCAGGTTCGCGCTGAATCGATCCGGAAGGACGGCAAAGCCCGCTCCGAAGCTCTCCGGGCCGAGAGCGAACAGCGGACCGTGGCGGAGATGGCCCGACTCAAACAGGAATCGGTCTCCGATCTGGATGCCGAGGCCGTCAGGGTGAGTAATCAACTCCGAAGGGAAGCGGCTCGCCTGGCGATCGAAAAAGCCCTCAGCAGTCTCAGCAATAAACTGGATGCCGCTGCCCAAGAGCGGTTGATCGATCAATCCATTCAAACGCTGGGGTCCGTCTGATGCCGCTACTGAATTCCATCACGACCCCCTACGCCGAAGCCTTCCTTCAGGTCTGTTGTGCCACGGGGGACACCGAAGCGGTGATAGGCCAAGCCCGTGACGTTCTCAGCCTGTGGCGTGGCAGTGCCGAGCTCCGGGATGCCATGGGCTCTCCAGTGCTTGAGGTGGACGCAAAAAAAGCTGCTCTGGTGGCCCTGTTCGGAAAGCAGGTCTCCCCAGCCTTCCTCAACCTCCTCCGTCTTTTGGCCGATCGCCAGCGGATCGGCGTTCTCGACGCCGTTCTTGAACGGGTACTTGAGCTTTACCGGGAACAAAACAACATCGCCTTAGCCACCGTCACCTCGGCGGCACCGCTCACCGCAGACCAACAGGCGAAGTTGACCGACAAGGTGAAGGCCGTGGCCGGCACCGACAAGGTAGAGATCAACCTCGCGGTGGATCCAGCCTTGATCGGCGGCTTCGTGGTCAACGTCGGTTCCCGGGTGATCGACGCCAGCCTCTCCGGTCAAGTCCGTCGCCTTGGACTGGCGCTGGCCCGGGTGAGCTGACACTCCACCGGATCCCCAACTCCCCCCCTCCCGCTACCCCCTCCTCCATCGCCTCCCCTTCGGGGACTCCCACCCATGGTTTCCATCCGTCCCGACGAAATCAGCGCCATCCTCAAGCAGCAGATTGCTGACTACGACAAGTCGGTTGCTGTCAGCAACGTCGGCACCGTGCTGCAGATCGGAGACGGCATCGCCCGCGTCTACGGCCTCGAACAAGTGATGGCCGGTGAACTGGTGCAGTTCGAAGACGGCACCGAAGGCATCGCCCTCAACCTCGAAGACGACAACGTGGGCGCGGTGCTGATGGGCGAAGGCCGTGGCATCCAGGAAGGCAGCACGGTGAAGGCCACCGGCAAGATTGCCGCCGTGCCCGTGGGCGACGCCATGCTCGGTCGGGTGGTGAACTCCCTGGGCCAACCCATCGATGGCAAGGGGGACATCCCAACAACCGAAACGCGCCTGATCGAATCGATGGCGCCTGGCATCATCCAACGGAAGTCGGTCCATGAACCGATGCAAACAGGGATTACCGCCATTGACGCGATGATTCCCATCGGCCGTGGACAGCGTGAACTGATCATTGGCGACCGCCAGACTGGCAAGACGGCGATCGCCATCGACACCATCATCAATCAGAAAGGTGAGGATGTGGTGTGCGTTTATGTGGCCGTGGGCCAGAAGGCCGCCTCGGTGGCCAACGTGGTTGAAGTCCTGCGGGAAAAGGGCGCCCTGGATTACACCGTGGTGGTGGCCGCCAGCGCCTCTGAAGCAGCGGCGATGCAGTACCTGGCTCCCTACACCGGCGCGGCCATCGCCGAATCGTTCATGTACAAGGGCAAGGCCACTTTGGTGGTCTATGACGACCTGACCAAGCAAGCTCAGGCTTACCGCCAGATGTCGCTGCTACTGCGTCGTCCCCCCGGGCGCGAGGCCTATCCTGGCGACGTTTTCTACTGCCACAGCCGCCTGCTTGAGCGGGCCGCCAAGCTCTCCGATGCCATGGGTAAGGGCTCGATGACGGCGCTGCCGATCATCGAAACCCAAGCCGGTGACGTTTCGGCCTACATCCCCACCAATGTGATCTCGATCACGGACGGTCAGGTGTTCCTCAGCTCAGACCTGTTCAACTCCGGCCTCCGCCCCGCCATCAACGTGGGCATCTCTGTGAGCCGGGTGGGTGGGGCTGCTCAAACTAAGGCCATCAAGAAGATTGCCGGCACCTTGAAGCTTGAGCTGGCCCAGTTCGACGAACTGGCCGCTTTCTCCCAGTTCGCCTCCGACCTCGATGCCGCCACCCAAGCCCAGCTGGGTCGGGGCAAACGGCTCCGGGAGCTGCTCAAGCAGCCCCAGTTCAGCCCCCTCAACCTGGCCGAGCAGGTGGCGATCGTGTATGCGGGCGTCAAGGGTCTGATCGATGAAGTCCCTGTAGAGAAGGTCACTGAGTTCGCCCGCGAACTGCGTGATTACCTCAAAACCAACAAGCCCGAGTTCATCACCAAGGTGCAAACAGAGAAGCAACTCGGTGACGAGGCCGAGGCCATGCTCAAGGAGGCGATCAAGGAAGTGAGCGCCTCCATGCTGGCGGCCGCCTGAGGAATCGGAGTCATGGCAAACCTCAAGGAAATCCGCGACCGAATCAGTTCGGTCAAAAACACCCGCAAAATCACCGAGGCCATGCGCCTCGTGGCAGCTGCCAAGGTGCGCCGGGCCCAGGAGCAAGTGCTTCGCAGCCGTCCGTTCGCGGATCGGCTGGCTCGGATTCTCCAGAACCTGCAGACCCGAATGGCCTTTGAAACGGCCGATGCTCCGCTGCTCGCCGCCCGCCCCCTGGGCACCATCACCCTGCTCGTCGTCACCGGCGACAGGGGCCTATGCGGTGGCTACAACGCCAATGTGATCAAACGGAGTGAACAACGGTTCGCCGAGCTGAAGGGTCAGGGCTACACCGTGGACATGGTGCTGATGGGCCGCAAGGCGATCACCTATTTCCAAAACCGCAATTACCCCGTGCGGGCCACCTTCACCGGCCTTGAGCAGGTACCGACGGCGGCCGAAGCCAACCAGATTTCCAATGAAGTGTTAGCGGAGTTTATCTCCGGCAGCACCGATCGGGTGGAGATCATCTACACCAAGTTCATCAACCTGGTGAGTTCCAAGCCCGTGGTGCAGACCCTCCTGCCCCTGGATGCCCAAGGAATCGCCGCCGCCGATGACGAAATCTTCCGTCTCGTCACCAAGGACGGTCGCCTTGGCGTTGAAGTGGACGCCTCCCAGAACAGTCAGGCCGCCCTGCAGTCCGACTTCGTCTTTGAGCAGACTCCCGACCAATTGCTGAACGCCCTCCTGCCCCTTTATCTAGCCAACCAGCTCCTGCGCTCCCTTCAGGAGGCTGCAGCTAGCGAACTGGCCAGCCGGATGACGGCCATGAACAATGCCAGCGACAACGCCAAGGCCCTCGCCAAATCGCTGACCCTTGACTACAACAAGGCCCGCCAGGCCGCCATCACCCAGGAAATCCTGGAAGTGGTAGGCGGCTCCACAGCGATGTGAGCTGCCCGCCGGGCCCCCTCACGCTGCAGCCGCTCTTTCCCCTTGCCCTGGGGATGGTTCAGCTGCGGCCTGATCCGCTCGATCTGGCCCTGCAGCTCCAGGCAATCCGGGAGCTGCAGGGCTTTGCCGTTTCAAACCCGGACCCGGGCTGTGCCTGGACCGGTGATCTCAACGGTGTCTGGCAACTGCACCGTCACCCCACCTTTGCGTCGCTAATCAGCACCTTGACGGGCCATGCTGCGGCCTACCTGGACGGGCTGGGCTTTGATCAAACCCAGCTAACTCTGCATATCCAGCGCTGCTGGCCGGTCGTCAGCGAGTTGGGCCAGGTGGTGGGACGCCATCGCCACCCCAATGCCCACCTCAGTGCCGTGTATTACTTAAATGGCGATGGCAGCGGCCGCACTGGTTGCCTGCGTTTTTTCCCACCCCACCAAGTCAACGAGCTGGTGCCGGGGCTGGCCGTGGGCCACGGCGGACCCATCCGCGCCGATGCTCCCGCGACAACCCGGTGGAACGCGCCCTGGTTCGATGTGGCGCCCCGGGCTGGGCTGCTGGTGCTGTTTCCAGCCAGCGTCGACCACGCGGTGCTGGACAACGACGAACCCAACGACAGCCGCTTCTCGATCAGCCTTGATCTGGTGCTGACAGCCCCACCCGCCGCCGCGGGTGGCACTGCGGAATACCTGGCGCCCCATCCGAGCGATTGGCTAGCGCTCCACGTTGACGATCCCCTTAGGGAGTAGCCCCCTGGGGGCCGGTAACCCCCCCGGGGCCCCGGACATCGCCAGCCATTCCGCCAGTTTGGTGTAACGCTTGCGGCCAAGGTGATTCTTCACCGCCATCGTCAGGGCCTTCTTCTGGCCCACCAACACCACCAGTTGCTTGCCACGGGTGAGGCCCGTGTAGACCAAATTGCGTTGAAGCATGGCGTAGTGCTGGGTGAGTAGGGGGATCACCACGGCGGGATATTCACTGCCCTGGCTCTTGTGGATCGTGCAGGCGTAGGCCGGCACCAGGTGGTCCAATTCGCCCCAGCCATACACAACCACCCGACCGCCCTGCGGCCCAACCTCGCTGCTCGAGAACAGCACACTCAACTCACTGTTGTCGACATCGATACCATCGACGGTGCCTACATCGCCGTTGAAAACCTCTTTCTCGTAGTCGTTGGCGGTCTGCATCACTTTGTCGCCCGGCGCGAATCGCCAACCGAAACGCTCCACCTGCTCGGTGGGGTCGGGGTTGAGCAGCTTCTGAAGCTCGATGTTGAGCGAGCGCGAACCGCAGCCGCCGCGGGCCATCGGGCAGAGCACCTGCACCTGGCTGATCGGATCAAGGCCGAAGCGCGCCGGGATGCGCTCACCCACCACCTTGAGGATCAGACTCACCGCCTGCTCGGGGGTCTCGGCCGGCAGGAAGTAGAAATCGGTGGAGGCACCATCGCTGGGGGGGCGCAGATCGGGGATGGTGCCGGCGTTGATGGCGTGGGCGGTGGTGATGATGCGGCTGGCGGCCGCCTGGCGGAACACCTCGGTGAGCCGGGCCACCGGCAGGGCCGCGCTGTCGATCACGTCCGCGAGCACCTGGCCGGGGCCCACCGAGGGCAGCTGGTCGACATCACCCAGCAGCAGCAGGGCCGCCTCGGGCGGGATGGCCGCCAGCAGGGAGGCCATGAGTGGTACGTCCACCATGGAGGTTTCATCCACCACCAGCAGGTCGCACTCCAGCGGCAGCTCGGCGCCGCGGCGGAAGCCGTAGGCGGCGGGGTCGAACTCCAGCAGCCGGTGGATGGTTTTCGCCTCCAGGCCGGTGGTCTCGGCCATGCGTTTGGCGGCCCGGCCGGTGGGGGCGCAAAGCTGGAGGCGCAGCTTCTTGGCCGCCAGGATCCGCAGGATGGCGTTGATCAGGGTGGTCTTGCCCACTCCGGGCCCACCGGTGATCACCAGCACTTTGCTGGCCAGGGCCTGCTCCACCGCCGCCTTCTGGCTGGCGGCCAACTCCAGTCCCAGGCGTTGCTCCACCCAGGCGATGGCCCGTTCTGCGTTGATCATTCCCCAGGGCGGTGCCCCCTCCACCAGCTCCTGCAGTGCTTGTGCAAGGCGCCGCTCATCGCGGTGCAGGTGGGCCAGGAAGATGGCGGCCTCGCCCGCCAGGCTGTCGGCCACCACGGAGCCCTCGCTGAGTTCCAGATCAAGCGCGACCTGGATCACGGCGGGCTCAAGGGGGAGCCGGTTGGTTGGGACTTCATCGGGTTGCTCAGCCTTTGGCGGCTCCACTGCCAACAGCTCGCCCGCCAGCTTGAGCAGCTCGGCGGTGGGCAGGCCGCAGTGGCCCTCGCCGCTGGCCTCCAGCAGGGCGTAATTGATACCTGCCCGGAGGCGAATCATCGCCGTGGCTTCGATCCCCAGCCGGGCTGCGATCGCATCGGCGGTGCGGAAGCCGATGCCGCGGATATCGCGGGCCAGGCGATAGGGATTCTCTGCCATCACCTGAACGGCCTCATTGCCGTAGGTCTTGAAGATCCTCACCGCTCGCGCCGTGCCAACGCCATGGCTGTGGAGGAACACCATGATTTCGCGCACCACCTTCTGATCGGCCCAGGCGCGGGCGATGCGGCCAGCCCGCACCTTGCCGATGCCGGGCACCTCCCGCAGCCGCTCAGGCGTCTGCTCGATCACCTCAAACACCTCAGCCCCGAAGGCACTCACCAACTTGCTGGCGTAGATCGGGCCGATGCCGCGGATCATCCCGGAGCCCAGGTACTTCTCGATTCCCTCGGCGGTAGTGGGCGCGGAGGCGCGCAGGAAGCTGGCCTTGAACTGCTGGCCGTGCTCACGGCTGTTCACCCAGGTGCCGCTCACCGTCACCCATTCCCCAGCGCTGATCTCGGCGGCATGGCCCACCACCGTGACCAGATCGCGGTGGCCTCGGGCCTTGATCCGCAGCACGCAGAAGCCGTTATCGGCGTTATGGAACGTGACCCGCTCGATCGAGCCGGCCAGCACTTCGGTGGGCTGGGCGCCTGTGCTCTCACCTCCAGCAGGCCCGGACTGGCTGGATCGCTGATTCACCGAAGAACTGGAAGCCGTGGAGTGAACGTGTTGACGGCAGGCGGAGTCTGAAGCAATCCGGAAAACTCCGGCAAACCCCGGAGGGCCTGTTGGAATTAGATAAGCACCACAGGATCCAGTGACCCCACCACCTCGATCAAGCGTCAGCGGTTCACCTGCACCGCCACAACCGGTTCGGGACACAGGGGTTCACGTCATCAGGATCAACGAGCTGAAAGGCTTTGCAGCGATGGGGGCAGGGGGACTTGAACCCCCACAGTCTTGCGACCTGCGGATTTTAAGTCCGCTGCGTCTACCATTCCGCCATGCCCCCAAGCTTGTCACCGCTACCGTTTTCAAGTTCCAGATTTGCACTGAGCCTGCATGGAATCATGCAGAACGGTGCCGATTCTGGCGCCTTCAACGGGTCCGGTGGAAGCATGGCCATCCTATGACCCATCCCGTCACTCCTCGGCGGACACATGAGCTTTGTTGCCCAGGGGAATGGATCTTTTGAACAGTAACCAGAACGCCCCTTCGCTTCCGGTCCTCAGCCCTCCCTGCCCCAACGGCTCGCTCGCAAGCATGCTGGCGCAACGGTGGATGCAGCAACCCGCATCGCAACAATGTGCCGGCGGTTCAGCGGAACTCCTGGAAATATTGATTATGTTCAGCCTGATGATCAAAGCCTGGTCATCGCCAAGTACATCCGGTGTCAGTGAACGAGCACGCACCAAGGCGCACTCGGAAATTCCCTTCCGAGGTATGAACGCGACGAAGTGCGGGGCGGCCTCAAGGATCGGGCCAGGACCGCTGCGTGGGTCCTTGACCCCGCCGCGCCCTGCGTTCGGGTCTGCGTGCGCCCTTCAGCGCAGGCTGGCCTGGGAGGCCCGTAGGAGGCGTTCCATCGTGGCCCGATCACTCGCCGGCAGCGGCTTGGGCTGCGCCAGCGGATCCCCATGGTTGTGGGGGGCCTCCGGGCGGATGGCTGGTGCGGCCGGGATGCTGGCGAGTTCCTTGGCAGACATGCGGTAGACCGGCTGGCCTTCTTTAATCGTTTCAAGCACCCGGATCGTGCCGATGCTGCCTGGGTCCACCTTCAGCGGATTGCGCTCAATGATCACCAGATCGGCGAGTTTGCCGGGTTCCAGGCTGCCCTTGCTCTTCTCCTCCTTGATTTGATAGGCGGCCATCACGGTCACGGCGCGCATTGCGTCGTAGGGGCTGATCCGTTCGGCCGGTCCGATCACCCGGCCGCTGGCGGTGCGGCGGTTCACGGCCGCATCCACTAGCCCCAGGATCGTCGGCTGGGGGGACACCGGGGCGTCGTGGGAAAGGGTGTAGGGCAGGCCCGCCGTTTGGAAGGTTTGGGCGCCGGCGGCCTTGGCGGCCCGCTCCGGGCCCCAGAACCGCTCCACCGCGTCACCGCCGGAGGAGATCGAGGCGACCAGGAAACTCGGCACGGCGCCGACCGCTTTGATGCGCTGGATCTGATCAGGCCGCAGATAGCTGGCATGGATGAACACCGGACGGTGGTCGCTCCAGCCTTTTTTCTTGATCACAGTTTCGATCACCCGCAGGGCCTGATCGGCGGCGGCATCGCCGTTCATGTGCATGTTGATCTGCACGCCGGTGTTCCAGAACCGCTCGACGCCGGCCAGCAGCACCGCATCCGGGATCTGTTCGTAGCCCTGATACTCCCCAGTTTTACCCGGGGGATTGGTGGTGTAGGGCTGGGTGAACCAGGCGGTGTCAATGCTGCCATCGAGCCAGTATTTGATGCCCCCCAGCCGCACGCGGTTGATGTAGCGGCGATCGAGATCGGGTCTGGCCGCCAGCAGCAGGGCGGCGGTGCCGGTGGAGGAGGGGGTGTAGGCCCGGGAGACGCCGTAGGCAGCATCGATGACGTCATTGGTGGCCGAATCCTTGGCACAGATGTAGAGATCGATCGGCAGCAATTTCTTGTCGATCGCATTGCGCACCACCGCGATGTCGTCGGCGCCCAGGCCGATGCCGCAATCCTGGGCGGTGGTCTGGCCAAAGCGCGCCCAGGCGGCAGCACCAGCCAGGATCGCGCCATCGGCCAGCTTGCCGGTGAAGGCGGGCCGTTGGCTGCGGACGGCGTTGAGTGCCGTTTCCTCCATCGGGCCCAAGGGTTCCCGGCTGCCGCTTTGGCGGGCAAAGGCGCCACCGGTGGGATCGGCCGTGGCTGCGGTGACACCAGCCAGCTTGAGCAGGGCGTTGTTCGCCGATCCCAGGTGGCCCGAGGAATCGACGATCATCACGGGCCGATCGGGCGACACCCCATCCAGCTCGAGCGCGCTGGGGGTGCGCCCTTCTTTCAACGCTCTGGCCTGATAGCCAAAACCCACGATCCAGGCGCCCGCCGGCACCGAGGCGGCCTGGACCTTGAGACGGGCCACCAGCTCCGGGATGTCCTGAACCCCCAGTAGATCGGCATCCATCTGGTTCTTGCCGTAATAGACCATGTGGCCGTGGGCATCAATGAACCCCGGCAACAGGGTGTGGCCGGCCAGATTGACCCGCTTGGCACCGGCTCCGGCGGCCTTGATCGCACCGGCCAGGGGGCCCACAAAGAGGATCTTGCCGTCTTTCTCCACCAGCGCTTCGGCGTAGACCGGCTTCGGGCCCGCCATGGTGAGGATGTCCCCGCCGCTATAGAGAGTGGGCGTGGCTGGAGGAAGGGGAACCGCTGCCCAGGCGCCACCGGTGGTGGTGCCGATCAGGCCGAAGGCCAGGCCCAGGCCTGTGGCCCGAAGACGAACGCGAACCGGGGTGGGGAAGGTAGCCATCCAGGAAGCAGGCAGGATGCGATGGGAGAGCGGCCAAAACCTAGGGGTGAAACGCGGCGGATACCACGGTTTGGTGTCTGGCGAAGCAAGCACACAGGTTGTCAAACTCGGCCAATTCGCCGGATCCCGTCGATCATCCCCCTGGATTTACTCCTGTTGGTGTGAGATTTCAGGCCAACACTTCAGATCTACCCCGGCCCTGCCAGAGAAAACGCCACCAGCCCAGCAGCGGCACCCAACGCGGAACAACCCGCCCCCGTTCATTACACCCCTGGCAAAGGCTTCTCCCTCCAGGCCGGCGACAGCAGCTTCCGGCTCTGGGATGAAGCGAAACGGCTCGGTTTTTCCAGAACGAGCTCCACCTTCAATCCGGGCCAGCCCCTGATTGTCCGCCCCAAGGACACTCTGGCGGCGTTGGTTCTTGCTGTGGTCACCGGCTTGTTAGAGGACGATCAGTGCCGATGAATCCGCTCCTCCGCCAGCTCCGGATTGGCAGCTACACGGCTGGCCGCTTGGGTCGAGGCGGCATCGAGCCGATCCACCCCGAGGCGGAAAATCGGCTGCCCCTCCTTGATCGTTTCCACCACCTTGATCGTGCTGATGGTGGTGGGATCCCCCTGGAGTGGATCGCGCTCCAGGATCACCAGGTCGGCCAGCTTGCCTGGCTCAAGGGTGCCCTTGCTCTTCTCCTCGAAGTACTGGTAGGCCGCCCAATCGGTCATGGCCTTGAGCGCCACATACGGACGCACCCGCTCGGCCGGACCCAGCACGAAGCCGCTGCGGGTGGTGCGCACCACTGCCGTCTGGGCTAGCCGCAACATGTCGGGGGGCACAACCGGCGAGTCGTTGTGGTTGGTGAAGATCACCCCCTTGCCGTAGGCGTAACCCGTGGGACTGATCCCCGCCGCCCGTTGCTCGCCGAAGCTCTGGCGGTGCCAGTCGCCCCAGAAGAAGGTGTGGGCGGTGAAGAAGCTCGGCACGATGCCAAGGGCCTGCATCTGGTCGACCTGGTCGTGGCGCGCCAGCTGGGCGTGGATCGCCACGGGCCGTAGATCCTTGGCGCCGTAGGTGCTGCGGGCCTGCCGCACCGCCACCAGGAACTGATCCAGGGCGGCATCACCGTTGGTGTGGGTGATGATCTGCACGTTGTTGCGGTAGCCGAAGGCCACCCAATCGCTCACCTCCTGCTGGTTCATCACGGCGTAGGCGCGATACTCGGCTTTCTGGCCCGGAGGGGGTGAGTTGTAGGGCTCGCTCATGTAGGCGGTTTTGCCCTGGGGGGAGCCATCGCCAGTGAGCTTGATGCCACCGATCTTGAGGTGATTTTCGTAGATCCCCACCTTGAGTTTGTCGGTGGTGGTGCCATCGGCCGGCGGGGCCGTGGCAACCCTGGGAGCCGAGGCGAATTCCCGGCCCGCGTTCGCCACCATCGAACCCAGTGGGGCCACCCTGGCCTCGCTGCCGGGGGTGACGATCTCCACCCCCTTGGCCCGCTGATCGAGGCTGGCCAGGTCGCCCAGTACCCGAAAGAAGGGATAGCTCACCACATCCAGAATCAACCGACCCTGGCGGCCCGCCTCCCGCAGCAGGGCCACATTGCCAGGATTGCTGAGGCCGTCCTGGGCGGTGGTGATCCCATAGCTGGCCCACCATTTCTGCACCTGATCGAAGCGGCGCAGCTTCTCGACCAGATCGGGCTGGGGGATCAGGGCCATGAACGGCAGACCCGCCGTTTCCTCCAACACCCCATTCGGCTCGCCCGTGGCCGGATCCCGCTGGATGTGGCCGCCGGCCGGATCGGGCGTGCCCTTGCCGATCTTCACCAGGGCCAGGGCCGGGCTGTTGGCCACCACCAGGTGACCGGAGGCGTGCATCAGCAGGATCGGCACCGTGCTGCTCACCGCATCGAGATCGGCCCGGGTGGGGTGGCGCTTCTCCTCCAACAGGCTGTCGTCATAGCCGGTGAAAAACTGGAGCTGGCCGGCCGGGGCGGGATGGCTGGCCAGGTAGGCGCGCACCGTGGCCTGGATGTCGGCGATGCGGCGCGTGCTGCCCACCGGCGGGGGGCTGAGGTCGGGGCGGCCCCAGGTGGCCACGTAGTCGGGCAGGTGGCCGTGGGCATCGATGAAACCGGGCAGCAGGGCCCGGCCGGCCAGGTTCACCCGCCTCGCCCCACCGCCGGCGGCGCGGATCGCCCCGGCCAGGGGACCCACATACACGATGCGGCCGCCGCGCTCCACCAGGGCCTCGGCGTAGCTGGGCTTGGGCCCGGCCATGGTGAGGATTGGACCGCCGGCGTAGAGGGTCGCCGCAGTGGCGGCGGCTGCCGGGCTCTTCACTCCCATTCCCCCGCTGAGGAGGGCGGCTGCCAGCAGGGCGCACAGCCGCGGGGTCTGGAAGGGGATAAGGGGAGCCAAAGGGGCCATTTAATCTGGGTTCCGACCTGTTGTTTAGCGCTGATTGATGTCCTTGTCAGTGGCCCGATGGGGTCGTCTGTTGATGCCAGTGCCATCCACGAGGGTCCGTGGAGACGATCCACCCAGCTCACGCCAGGAGGCAGTTCACTGGGCAACCTGTCTGCTGTTCCCAGCCCACGGATCAGTCGGGGCTTGATGTCCTTGCGTAGGCGACACATCGCTGCATCAGCACCCACGGGATTGCCATTGGGCAGCTGCGCCTTTGATCGGGAGGCATGAGGCCTTGGCGCCGATCGTCATGGCCATGCTCACCGGCAGCGCCTCGGCGGGGGTACGACCCCCTTTCCCCCCTCGCCCTGCTGCCTGGGGATGGGATCGATCACACCCCCCGAGGCCAAAGCAACCCCGTCTCCCCCACCACCGGTGGAAATAGCAGCGGCCCCTGCTGCGGTTGCCGGCGGCACTCATCGGCGGGAAGTTGCGGATGAAATCCGCCCTACCGGAGATCATTTAGATGACCTGAGGGGGGAGGCCCCCAGAGGGCAGCCAGAGCCAGATGTCGTGGGCGAGGGAGCGCTGGCCCAGTTGCAGCATCACCCCATCGAGACGGGTGACCTAGCCGAAATGGGTGCTGGCGCCGCGGATGGTGGTGGAGCCGATGAACAGCGCCGCCGGCAGCTGGATCAGGGGCGGCGGGGAGTCGAGCAGTCCCTGGGATCGAACACCAGGTCGTAGAGGCCGATGGCGATGCCGCTGCGCATCTGGTGGCCATTGCTGTGGAGGCTGGCGCTGAAGGGCCCAGCAGAAGAACTCTTTGCCTGGGGTGGTGTCCTGGGCGATCAGCAGGATCGCGCCGATCGAGGTGGCGCCCGTGATCGTCCTGTCGATTTAGGCAAGCCCGGCGCTGTTGACCACGGAGTTGCTGTAGGCGCCGTAGCCGCCGTTGCAGGTGTTGCTGGAGAAGGTGCTCGCTTTGGCGGAGCCAAACTGTCCGGAGCTGTAGGTCTGGCTGTCCCCCTGGGGGAACGCGCCGCTGGCGGTGGCATCGGCGTGGGAGCGCACTACCGAGAGGGGCGTGGTGGCATTTCCCGTCCAGGCGCATGCCGATCCCGTCTAGGTCTTTGCTGGTCCATTTCCAGCTGCCGGCTGGGAACATCTGGCAGAACACCTGATCGGTCATGGCAGCGGGCCCCCTTGGGTCGTCTGGGTGGAGGCGGCAGGTTCTTTGGTGCGGAGTAGCAGACCATGGGCGCCGATCGCCAGCCACTCGTTGCCATTGACGGGCTTGTAGTAGCTCATCGCCGCGCTGCTCAGGTTCATCGAGGCGAAATCAGGGGGCAGGATCAGGGGGCAGGATCAGCGGCTCCCACAACTGGGCCGGTTCGTTGGCGGTTTCGTTGTAGCTCCAGTCGGTGGTGGCGAGCACCAGCTCGGCGAGCTTGCAGGCCCGTGCACCAGCGGCCATTCCGGTATCGAGGATCTCCAGCGCCTTGCACCGATCCGTAGGGGAGGTCAATCCCCCTCGTCCTCTCCCCAGTAGGCCTGGATCTTTTTTGAGGCCATCAACAATGCCGCCGCCGCCGCCAGCGCCTTGTCCTTACGGCGCAGCTCCTGCTGCAGTCGTTTGATCTCCCGCTGGTCCTCCTGATGGCGCTTCTGGAGGTCCTTCTGATCGGCCATCGTCAGCAGGGGCTGGGCATTGGCATCTTGGGCGGCCTGGCGCCAGCGCTCCACCTGCTCGGGGAACAGACCAGGCTCTCGGCAGTACCCACCCAGTTCAGTCGCATGGAGGCCGGCGGTCTCCAGCACCACTGTGAACTTGTCGGCTGGGCCCCATCCCTCGGGATCCTTCTGGGTGGCCGGCACCACCTCTCCCTGCAGCCGCCAGGCCTTGCGCCACTTGTTGATGGTGATCACATGGATCCCCAGCTCCTGGAAGATCTCAGCCACGGCCGCGTCCGGGCACGATCAGACCGCGGCTCAGCAGCTCGGATTTGACGGCGTCGTAGGTGGCCTCATCTAACTCGAGCACGTCGCGTAGGCGACCGTTGCCGGCGGAGCCGCCCAGGGCCGCCAGGGCTTCCAGGAACTCGTCGTAGAGGTCGTCGTTGCTGCCGACGTCGCTCAGCTGGCTTTCAGCACCCAAGTCAACGATCGGCCTGACCTCTGTCAAGGCAACGTCTATGACTCGCTCTCCAGGTTTAGGGATTAAACTCCCCCCCATGCTTTCAGCAGGATAGCTGTGTTCAGGCTGACCAGCCGTTCAATCTCACGCAGCTCTCTAAAGCTAAAACCAAGGCTAGAGGGCAATACAACAGACACAGGCCAGACTTTGTATGACGCTTTATCTCTATTGGCATCAACACTGGGAGGCTCGTTTGGGTCGTGACTGTAGAAGTAGACCCTTTATGGACTACTCCTGAGGATTGTCGGCCTCCGAGATCGCTCCCATCACACCGACGCCGCCGAGCGCAGCCTTCCTGTGCAGCTAACGCTCAAGATCCGAAGCGGGCGAGCGAACTTGGGCATTGCCGATTTCCTTCGCTCCCGTATTCTGTATCTTGATGTTAGAAGGTTCACTCATCGGTAGGCATCTCTTCTGTGGCCAACCTTTACAACGTCGACAACACGCGACTGATCATCGACGGAGTAAATGACCCGATAGTTGCTTTGACGGACACGATGAAGGTATGGCCTTCCAGCGAGCTTTTCAGACCCTGATGGTCGCGGTTGAGTGGCCAGTGACTTGATCTTCTCAATCAATCGTGCGAGCGTCGCCTTGTCAGATATCGCCTGTAGCTCTTTAGCCGCTGATGGCTTAATCGAGAGACTATAGTCGGCCACTACTTCTTAGATTTGTGACAAACTCTTCGAAGCTAGAGCTTGGCTCAGCCTGCCTCTGATCAGCGTCTTTCAAATCATCAGCATCTTCGGCCAATGTCATGAGCACCGCTTCATTGACCATGTCCGAAATTGAGCGGTTACATGCAGCAGCTCTTAGGCGCAGTGCGCGATGAACGTCCGCGTCGAAGTAGATGGTAGCCCGTTTCGTTTCATCCATTCCTCGACCTTAGCGCTTTGACGTCAGGACGTCAAGAAGGTGGCGTTTCCGGCTTTCCCATGATCCTTCTAACGCTGGCCCTCACCTGCCCGCAGGAAGGTACTGGTTCGGGATCTCGTGGGACTAAGGGAAATTGAAGGGGGCGGGTCAGTTGCATGGCCGTGTTAGCCAGGCCTCTACATAGCGAACATCGCCTGAAGAATACCCAGCAGCTCATTGAGTGTAGTCTCCGACAGTCTCCCCAATTGCTTGACGAGACGTTCCCTATCTACAGCTCTCAGCTGATCAGCCACAACGTGACCGTTTTTGCCATCAAATGTGCAACGCACACGAAAAGGGTATGGATGACCGCCAGTTGTGAGCGGCGCAACGATGAAAGTGCGTAGGTGAGAATTTAGCTCGTCAGGCGACACTATGACACAAGGCCTCGTCTTTCTGATTTCAGATCCGCGAGTGGGATTCAACGCGACAAGGAAGATATCTCCTCTTGAGACGTGTTCTTCAGTCACCAGGCCCACTCAGCATCATCGAAGCGAGTAGCGGTCATCTCATCGATAAGGCCCTCAGGCGGGAACGCCGCCGCCGCCTCTGCCCAGCCAGCCCTTGGTTGAGCCGACGGCCTGATGGTCAGAACCCCAGGAGCCACCTCGATTTCGACTTCGTCAGCCAGCCCCGCAACCTCAAGCATCGGCTTGGCGAGACGGACCCCTCTCGAGTTGCCGATTTTTACCAGCTTCGCTCGAACCATCGCCACGACCTGCAGACGTACTCACATTGTAGCCACGGTCGCGACTTCCGAGCATCTCCCTGCTCTGTCTAACGCTTCCGATCACCTGGCCGCCATGAGCTGGTGGGTGTGCCAGCAAGTCTTAGGTGGGGCCTACTGAGAAAGTGATTTAGGGGTCAGCCTCAACAAAAATGGACCTTGGTTGAGCACGCAGCCCGATCATCACGCCGCAGCTATCTGAGGCTTCAGAGGCAGAGTGCGAACACTCTGACCGCTCTCATTGACCAGGAGAAGGCGTAGCAAGGCCGCAAAAAAGACAAAAAGAAGCTCCAGCAGCTTCTCGAGGTTCATCACCAGCACATTCAGTGCAATGGTTGAACCCTGAGTGACAGCGAGCTTCTCGCGGATCAGACCCAATCCA
>CAIOCZ010000074.1 GCA_903856805.1 uncultured cyanobacterium
AGCAGGTGGATGCGATCCACGAAGCCCTTGCCGGCCCCGAAGGTGTTGGCCTCGATGAGGTTGGCAGCGCAGAAGCGATCGAAGCCGGCAGTGCCGGAGGCGTCGCCGCTGATCTGGGTGGCTGCGGTGACCTCCTTGCCGCCGCGATCGAAGACCTTGTTGTAGGCCAGACCAGCACCGATGACCTGGTTGGAGGTTTTGTCGATATCGAGGTAGTGGATACGAGCGCCGGTGAGCTCGGTGTTGTTGGCGAGCTTGTAGGCGTAACCGGAGGTTTTGGTGATTTCCGACTGAACGAGGAGGCGAATGGTGTTGGCATCCTTGAGGTAGGCGCCCATGCCATCCGGGGTGCCGGTGGGGATGTAACCCTTCACTGATTCTCCGATTGTGAGCACCTCGCTGATGTTCAGGCCTGCAACTCTGGCCTTGAGCAGTGGGGTATTGCCATCGGGGAACACCGTATCGATGGCTTTGACCGACAGGTTCTGAATCCGCTGGTCGGCTGCGGCTGAGGTGTCCACCTGTCCGTAGGCCTGATCTGGTGATCCATAGAAGGACTTCAGGAAGCCTTGCAGGGCGGCTTGCTCTCCAAGGGCATTGGCGGGCACAACATCGGCGGCGGTTAGGTCCTTGCTGGGATCAATCGCAGCAGACACCTTGCCGTCGTTCAGCAGGTAGCGGAAGTTGGTTGCATTGGCCTTGATGGGATAGCCGTCGCCACCGTTGGCCATGAAGTTCAAGGTCACCATCGAAATCGTCTTCGGCGCGTCTACCAAGACCACACCGTTATCGACGACCTTGTAGATCAGGCTGCCGCCAAGATCAACGATGGCCACATCCTGAACCTTCTGGCCAGCTGGCTTGCTGGGATCGAATGAAAAGCGAATGCCGCCAATCTGTGCGTAGCCACCGTTGCCGGCGCTCAGGCCGGCCGCATAGTTCAGAATTGCTAGCAATCCTATGGGTGTGGTGTCAAACACCATCAGCTTGTTGTCGAATCTCAGCGCATTCTCGATCTCCAGTTGAGAGATTGCTCCTGCAGCTTTGAAGTCAGTTGCAGCTGGTTTGCCTTTGCTGCCATTGGCGTCGATCGTGCCGATTGAGGCACGGATGCCACCACCGTTCTTCAACGATGTGATCACTGAACTAGCGCTGAGGGCCTTGCCGGCCACGAACAAGTTGGCGTCAGCGGTGAGGTCGCCCAGATTGACTTCCTGAGCTCGGCCGAACACCCGGTCCCCTTCAAGGTAGACCTTGGTGTATCCGTAGACGCTCCCATCCTTGTTGGCGATTACCTTATCGATCGATGAGGTGATCTCGGCAACGGCCTTGCCGATGCTGCTGCTTTGAATGATGTCTTCGACGCTCTGGCCACTGCCGTAGGCGGCCTTAAGAGCTGTGGCAGATGCGGCGTAGGCACCATTGATTTTGTCGTCTAGGGCGCTGGTGATAACGTTGCCATTGGCATCGAAGTTAACGACCAGCCTGCCCAAGTAGGAATACTCGGTGTCTGTTGTGACGATAACCGTGGGCTTGCCATCCTTGTCGTTGACAAGGATGGGGTAGGTATCTGTGTTGATAAAGTTCCCGTCGTGTCCGTTGAAGGCAACGGCTACATCGTTGGTATCACCTAGGCGCTCATGGCCACCTCCAGCCACCATCACATCCACGCCGCTGAGCAGAGGAGCCAGAGCCTTGTTCCGATCAATCAGTCCATCCAACTGATCAACCATCACCACCTTGTTCACGCCAGCGGCGATCAGGGCGTTCACTGATGCCTGAACGTACTTAGCTACTTCCTGCAGATCAGTGGTGGCATCATCGGCGTCATCTTTGACCTTGGTGCCGTTGGGAGATGACTTGCTGAGCAGATCCCAGGTGGTTGCTCCAACGACACCGATTTTTTCGCCACCTTTGGTGATGATGGTGTAGGGGGCGATCTTGGCCTTGATTTCCGAAGCTTCCTTGCCAGCGAATGCATTTGTGGCCGTACCGCCCAGGCTGGCGTCAGCGAGTCCCCTCAGGGAGCTGTCGGCGCTGAAGTCGAGATTGGACGTGATGAAGGGGAACTGTGCTCCTCCCCAGGTGCCCGATGCCGCAAAGGCGCCGCTGAGAACCGGCGAACCGAGATCGAATTCATGGTTACCCAGGGCTGACACATTGGTGCCAAACAGGTTCATGATCGCGATGTCAGGGCGACCAAGAGCCGTGGTTTTGATGGCTGTGTTTGCGTTGAGGGAGGGATCGGCACCGCCCACCAACCAGGGGCCGGGGATGAAGCTGTCGCCTTCGGCAATCACCAGGGTATTGAACTGATCATCAAACTTGTCGATCAGCGCGCCCATCACGGGTGCTGTCTTCGTGCCCAGCAGTCCGCTCTCACCGTAGTAGTGCAGGATCTGCAGGCTGAAACTGGGATTGATTTGTTTAATCTCCAGATCCTTGCTTACTTCATTGCTCACCAGCAGCAGATCCTTGCCGTTGGGGCTTTGGGCTGCAGGGATCACCGCAATGCCTTCGGGCGAAACCACACCGGCGGCGGATTTCTGGAAGTCAACCAGATAGGCGCTGTAGGGATTGGTGATGTCAAACGTGGCGATGCTGCTGCTGGTGCCGCGCTCTAAGCCAACGAAAGCGAAATTGCGGCCATCGATGCTGGCGATGGCCAAGTTCTCTTGCTCCGAGCCTTTGTTGTCGGAGCGCTTGTCGTCGTAGATTCCCGCCGCAATGGCTGCTTTATCGATCAGATCAGCGCTGTCCCATACCACATTGCCGAGGGAATCCAGAATGGTGATGGAGCGCCCACCGAATGCGAATTTCTGCTCGTAGCCTGGAGTTGTCGGGTCGTAATTACCGAGGTCCTTAATGATATTCAGCCGATTGTCAGGGCTGGTACCCGTGATGCCCGACCCCAGCTCGTCGGAGTACACGGAGCCGCTGGGCGTTGTAACTCCGCCATTGGTGTAGGCGCCATCCGGACGCACTCTGCCATCACCCTCGTTGGCAATGACCGTGAAGCTCTGCAGGCTGCCGTCAGTACCTTTGGTCTGGTACACACCAATGCCATCAGGCATCCGAAGGCCATAGATATTCAGGTTCTTGAGTGGCTTGATGCCGCCGTCGGCATCACTGGGGTCTAGGTAGGTGAGCGCAAAGCTCACCACGCCTAGCTGGATGCGAGCCTCAGCTGGATTGGCGTACACGTATGTCTTGGAGCCGTTGATGTCTGCTGCCAGGGTGTATTTGGCTTTGTCGGGATTGCTGAGGGCGTTGTATGCGGCGGCATCCAGGCTTTTTACACCGAAGTCATTGTCGTTGATCACCGCAAGACGACCATCGCTAAGCAGAGCTAGACCTTCAGTCTTGTCGTTAGGCAGAAAGCCCTCGCTGGCCAGATTGGTGATCACCACCTTGTTGGCCAGTTTGATTCCCTGGCTCGCCAAGGAGTCGATACTGAAGTTCTCCTCATTGGCAATGACGTTGCCAAGGATGTTGGTGGCACCCTTGAGGCTCACCTCAAATACCTGCTTGTAGCTCAATGCGCCAGCAGTGGAGTCCCTCTCTAAGACGTAGAACACTTGGCGCGCAGCGTCATAAGCCACATCGCCGATCTTGTCGACTTTGTTCTCGTACAGCGGGATATCCGTTCCGCTCACGCTTCCTTTGCCGGCCATTGGGTACAGGTATTCGGCCGTTGGCTTGCCGTTGCTGGCATCCACTTCAAGGATGCGAATCAAGGAACTCTTGGTTCCATCATTGGTGCCCACATCATCCAGCGGGCTTTGTACAAACGCATACAGCTTGCCCTTGTCGGCGTCGTAGGCCATGCCTTCAAAGCCGCGATTCGTCTGTCGCTTGGCATATTCGGCCGGCAGGCTTTCGAGGCCAAGGGCGCCCGCACTCAGCCCAGCCGCTGCAGCCGCGCCAACGGGCACGTAGCGCTCGATCAACTGGCCTGTTGGGCTGAACTTATAGATTGAGGGCCGGTACTCATCGCTCATCCAGATGTTGCCATCCTTGTCCTGAACGATCGATTCCAGATCGGCGCCCAAGGGGTCGTAGTTGAGTAGGTTCCCATCGGCGTCAACAGGGATTTGATCGCCTTTGCCATTGGAGCGGCCGGTGATCGGAGTGCTTCCATCTTTCTGGGTGAGCTTCACTTCCCCCAGAACGGTTACGACGCCGCTGCGCTCATCCAGCGCCAGCTTGTAGAACCGCGCTTGATAATCGGGCAGCAGGAAGGGCTGCACGGCATCAGGGGTTCCGTCGGTTCCCGGGCTGCCATCCGCCTTCACCACATCTTTGCTGGCGCCGTTGCCATTGGGGCCGCGGTCGGCCGGTGCCACGAAGGTGAGGCGGCCCAGGTTGTCTCGGCCAGTGGCATACAGGCCGGACAGCCCGCCCCCTGGAACGACTGCACCGGCTGCCGTTGTGCCGGGGCTGGCAATGATCAGGTCGTAGGTGGTGACGCTGGCCTGGCCACGCACGTAGTCCTGGATGCCAACGCTGCGCAGACTGGCCAGGTTGGGGGCGCCGCTGTCGGTCAGGTTCACAACACCAATGGCGTTGTTTTCCTGGAAGGTCACGTAGGCCTTGCTGCCATCGGCGCTGATCGCCACATATTCCGGTTCCAGATCCTGGGCGGCCGTGGTGCCGCTCTTGCCGGAGATGCGGATCCCCAGGCTTCTGAGCTCCGCCTCGCGCCCGTTGAGTCCCTTGAAGTCCACTGTGGCCACAGTGGAGCTGGCAGGTGTCCCTGCGTTGACCGTGATCACGGAGATCGTCCCTTCCGGATCGACGGCGTAATGCTCGTCCGGTTCCCCCTCGTTGGCCACGACCAGCTTTGTGCCCTCCGGTGTGAAGGCAAGCGAATCGGGCACGACCCCCACGGCCACTTCGCCCGCAGCGGTGACGATTGCGGATCCGTCGCTTCCACTGACGGTGAAGAAGGCCACCGAGCCTTTGGTGTAGCGCTCCGTGCCGTTGCCCTCAACGGCCACGGCGACCAGCCCGTTGGTGCTCACCGCCACGCTGTTGGCAGGGCCGCTCAGATCAATCAGCTGTTTCAGGCTGGGAGCGGCCGGATTGCTGAGATCGATCACCGAGAGCTTGTTGCTGCCCCCGATGGTGAAGACAAGCCGTGCACTGCTATGAAAGGCGCTGATTTCGGCCCCCCCCTCGCTCAGCCTCAGGGTGCTCAGGCTTGTGAGATTAGTTAGGGGAGCGGAGGTCACAGAAGAGGACAAAATTTCTCATCGAAACTCTCCCAGTGCGTCGTTAAGGTTTAGTAATGGAGTTGTGCCGTGGGCTGCTGCCCTGATGTGTCTTCCTTTACCCCCATCCTGTGGCGTGATCACTCAGTAAGGCGGATTCCCAGTTCAGTCCCCTGCCCGTTGGCACCATCGCCGTCAACCACTCGTGGCGGGAACGCCGGGTTAGGAGCGCAAGATCTCCCCGCACTGGGGCGACTAGCTGGTGCTGGCCTACTGCCACGGTTGTCTCGAGCCCATGGAAGCCTTCTGGGAACGGCTTGATCTCGATGTGATGGCTGTGGGCCGATCTGACCCGCCGTGCCGTTGGCGTCGTTCAACGGTTGGGCAAGGGGCAAGCCCGTCGTGCCCCGACCTATTCCCACTCGATCGTGCCGGGGGGTTTGCTGGTGATGTCATACACCACCCGATTCACCCCCTTGACTTCATTGACAATGCGGGTGGAAATCTGCTCCAACAGGTCGTAGGGCAGCCGGGACCAATCGGCGGTCATGCCGTCCTCGGAGGACACGCAGCGCAGCACGATGGGATAGGCGTAGGTGCGCTTGTCCCCCATTACACCAACGCTGCGCACCGGCAGCAGCACGGCGAAGGCCTGCCAGATGTCGTGGTAGAGCCCCGCATCCCGTACCTCCTCGCGCACGATTAGATCGGCATCGCGGAGGATATTGAGCTTCTCATCGTTGACCTCCCCCAGGATCCGGATCGCCAGGCCGGGTCCGGGGAATGGATGGCGGCCCACGATCTCCTCGGGCAGCCCCA
The DNA here is from genome assembly GCA_903856805.1 of uncultured cyanobacterium. Taxonomy (GTDB): domain Bacteria; phylum Cyanobacteriota; class Cyanobacteriia; order PCC-6307; family Cyanobiaceae; genus Cyanobium. Next base: position 6,033 of record CAIOCZ010000074.1, read on the forward strand.
GGCAGCGGCCCACCTTGCGCACCTCATCCTTGAACAGGCGGCGCAGCGGTTCCACCAGTTTGAATTGCAGATCCTTCGGCAAGCCACCCACGTTGTGGTGGCTCTTGATCTTCACCGCCACCCGTTCACCGGTTTTGGGATCAATGTTGGTGCCGGCGCTTTCGATCACATCCGGATAGAGCGTTCCCTGGGCCAGGTAATCGAAGGGACCCAGGCGCTTGCTCTCCTCCTCGAACACCCGGATGAATTCGGCACCAATCAGTTTGCGCTTCTCCTCAGGATCGGTGATGCCGTCCAATTTGGAGATGAAGCGCTGCCGCGCATTGATGTATTCCACATTGATGTGGAAGCGCTTATCAAAGAACTCCACCAGGAACTCGGGCTCCCCTTTACGCATGAAGCCCTGGTCGATGAACATGCAGGTGAGCTGATCGCCGATGGCGCGATGCAGCAGAAAGGCCAGGGTGGAGGAGTCCACGCCCCCCGAGAGGGCCAGCAGCACACGCTTCTCGCCCACCTGGGCCCGCACGTCGGCGATGGCTTCATCAATGAAGGTGGACGTGGTCCAATCGGGCTGGCAATCGCAGATGTGATAAACAAAATTGCGGATCAGCGCCATGCCGCAGGTGGAATGAACCACCTCGGGGTGAAATTGAACCCCATACAAACGGCGCTCGTGATCGGCCACCACTGCCTCCGGCGTGTTGTCCGTGTGGGCGAGGCGCACAAATCCTTCAGGCAGGGCCTGCACGGAATCGCCATGGCTCATCCACATCGTGGAGCCGTCCTCCACGTTGGTGAGGAGATCGCTCGGATCGTCCACCCGCAAGGGGGCCTTGCCGTATTCGGCCCGCCCGGCCGCCACCACGGCGCCCCCCAGCTGCTGGACCATCAGTTGCATGCCGTAGCAGACGCCCAGCACCGGGATGCCCAGCTCCCATAGGGCCGGGTCGCACACGGGCGCCCCCTCCTCGTACACGGAACTGGGGCCTCCACTGAGGATGATCCCCCTGGGGGCCAGGGCCCGCAGCTCCTCTGCGGTGGTGGCGTAGCCCATCACCAGGGAGAACACCTCGGTTTCGCGGACCCTGCGGGCGATGAGCTCGGAATATTGCGAGCCGAAATCGAGGATGACAATCGCCGGCTTGCGTCCCTGAGCCGGGACCGCCGCCATGGGGCTCGCCTCGGGGGCCAGGCCAGCGTTGGCGGTGGGCGGCATGGCGGTCATGGGGCGAACAACCGGGGGGCGGGCAGCGCGGGCCCGAAGGCCAAGGCCAGCCTAGGAGGCGCCCTGAAGCTCAACCGCCTGGGGAACGGGGTAGCCAGGCCTCCAGCAGCACTCCCCCCAGGGGGCCCTGGGCGCAGATCCTGCGGCTGCGATCAAACAGCACCGCTCCCACCGCCATGGGGCTGGTTCCATGGCGGGCCAGGTAGGCCGCCGTTCGCGCCTCGATCGTGACCGCCAGCCGTCGCCGCAGCCGGCTCGCCAGCTCCGGGTCCGCCGCCTGCAGGTCGGCCAGGGCCGCCTCCACCGTGGGGGCGCCATGCAGGGCCGCCAACCGCTCCCCGGCCAGACCCTCCAGGGCCGCCAGGGCGGTGAGCACCTCGGCCCGCCCATCGGCCAGATGGTGATGGGTGTGGAAGATGCCACCGGCCAGCTTGATCAACTTGCCCTGGTAGCCGAACAGCAACAGCCGGCGCACGCCCCCCTGGGCGGCCGCCACCAGCACCGGCCCCACCCAGTTGCCCACCTTCAGCAGCAGCTCCGGGGGCAGGCCCAGCTGCGGTGCCAGATCGAGGCCGTTCTCCCCTAGCACCAGGATCAGGTCGCCCGCGAACGCCGGGGCCGCCAGCCGCTCCGCCAGCTGGGCCAGGGTGTGCTGCAGCTGGTTGGGATCGGCGCTGGCCTGCACCTCCGCCTGGGTGCCGATCAACGCCAACCCCTCCACCACCCCAAAGGCCGCATTGCTGGTGCGCTCCGCCAGGCGGCGACCCTCCGGCAGCACCGGCCGCAGCAGTAGGCGGCGATCGGTTGGCATCAGCGGACGCAGGTTCACCTCCAGGAGCTGGCGGGCATAGGCCGACAGGCAGGCGGCACCGCTGGCCCGCTCCACCCCCACCCCCTCGCCAGCCTCCAGGTCCAGCCAAGGGCCTGGACCGGCCGGCAGCCAGGTCGCCTCCACCCACACCACCAGGCCCCGGGTGAGATCGAGGCCGTCACCCGGATCACAGATCGCCTCCCCCAGGGCCCGGTCGCTGGCCAGTCGGGCGGCAGCCCGCACCCCAATCGGGCGGCAGCCCGGCGGCGTCAGCAGCTCCAGGGGCTGCAGCGGCTCAAAGGGATCGCCCCGCAATGCCTGCAGGGCAGCGCGGGCGGCGGCGGCGAGCCACACGGGCAGGGTGTAGCCCGGGGCAGAGCGGGCTGGGGCGGCGGCCACCATGGCGGAGGGATCCAGGGGAGCGGAGGACGGGGCCTGGGGGGCCGTTTTTTATGGTGGTCGATTGGCCTGCCTTTTCGCAGTCACCGATCCCGCGTAGCCCCCGCTCGCCCGTCCCCACCGCTCTCGCCTCCCATGCAGGACAAACTCACCCTGATGATCCCCGGCCCTACGCCGGTGCCAGAGACGGTGCTGCAGGCGCTGGGCCGCCATCCGATCGGCCACCGCAGCGCCGAGTTTCAGAAGATCGTCAAACGCACCACCGAGCAGCTGCAGTGGCTGCACCAAACCAGCAATGACGTTCTGGTGATCACGGGCAGCGGCACCGCCGCCATGGAGGCCGGGATCATCAACGTTTTGAGCAAGGGCGACAAGGTGCTCTGTGGCGACAACGGCAAGTTCGGTGAGCGTTGGGTGAAGGTGGCGAAGGCCTACGGGCTGGAGGTGCAGGTGATCAAGGCCGAGTGGGGCCAGCCGCTGGATCCGGAGGCCTTCCGGGCCGCCCTCGAGGCCGATACGGCCAAGGAGATCCGTGCGGTGATCGTCACCCATTCGGAAACCTCCACCGGGGTGATCAACGATCTGCAGACGATTGCCAGCTACGGGCAGGCCCACGGCACCGCCCTCACCATCGCCGACTGCGTCACCAGCCTGGGGGCCACCGACGTGCCCATGGACCGCTGGGGCGTGGACGTGATCGGCTCCGGTTCCCAAAAGGGCTACATGATGCCGCCAGGCCTGGCCTTTGTGGCCATGAGTGAGAAGGCCTGGGAGGCCTCCAAGCGCTCCGACCTGCCGAAGTTTTATCTGGATCTCTCCAAATACCGCAAATCAGCGGCGGACAACAGCAATCCGTTCACGCCGGGGATCAACCTCTACTTCGCCCTGGAGGCGGCCCTCGACATGATGCAAAAGGAGGGACTGGAGGCGATCTTTGCCCGCCATGCCCGCCATCGGGCCGCCGCCCAGGCCGGGATGGAGGCGATGGGCCTGCCGTTGTATGCCGCCAAGGGCCACGGCAGCCCGGCGATCACCGCGGTGGCGCCGGAGGGAATCGATGCGGAGGCCCTGCGCAAGAAGGTGAAGGAGCGCTTCGACATCCTGCTGGCGGGGGGCCAGGATCACCTCAAGGGCAAGGTGTTCCGCATCGGCCACCTCGGCTTCGTCTGCGATCGGGACGTGCTCACCGCCGTGGCCGCGATCGAGGCGACCCTGCAGGAGCTGGGCCTGGGCAAGGGGACAACTGGCGCCGGGGTGGCGGCGGCGGCGGCGGCCCTGGCCCCCTGAAGCCCCGGCTCCCTGGGGCCTTGATCAGGGAGGACTGACGGATCGGCGCAGATGCCTTAATGTTCGCCCTGAACATTCTTGTCGGGTTATGCGCCGTTCCCTTGTTGCCCTGTCTTGCCTGGTGGGCCTGGCCACCGCGGGCTGCCAGGGCGACCTGGCCCAGAAGGAGCTGAAAACGGAACGCAAGATCTGTGATCAGATCGCGGCCGTTGGCCAGGCCCTCGACCAAGTGAGTCAACTTCAGCCCAGCTCCACGGTGGGCGAGGCCAAGGCAGCCGATCAGGCCCTGGCCACCGCCTTGGCCGGCCTCAAAACATCGGATCAAACCCTTGAAAAGCTGCGGTTGGAGGCCTTCCAGAAGCAACTCAACGGCTTCAAGGCTGAGGTGTCCAAGGTGACCTCCAATAAGTCCCTGACCCTGGCGCAGGCCGCCGCAGACCTGAAGGTCAAGGCCCAACCGGTGATCCAGGCCCGCCGGGCACTCTCGGCCTCGGTGAAGTGCGAGGAGGCACCAGCGGCGCCCGCCAAGCCCTGACCAGGGACCTGGCGGAGCCCTTGCCCAAGGGGGCTTTGCTAAGCTAGGGATTCGCGGTTGTTGATTCTTTAGTCAACGGCCTCGAATGTGCGGATGTAATTCAGTGGTAGAATGTCAGCTTCCCAAGCTGAACGTCGCCGGTTCGAGCCCGGTCATCCGCTTTGTAAGTAATGCCGCCCCATCCAGGGGCAATTAAGGGTTAAGTTTGCTCCTAATCCATCAGCACCGCCTAGAAGCGGGCTTTCGATTGGAGTCGGTGAATCGCAGCGGTTGGGTCGTCAGTAGGCAAAGAACTTGACAATGCAATCGCTAGGATTCATCGTGGAACAAGGGGGCGCTACTTCATCGATAATTCATTCCCAATTCATTCCCAATTCATTCCCAATTCATCCCCAACTCAACGCCACTCCATCGCGATTGCGGTTAAAAAATATCGTCATTGGACGATTGACGAGGGACGGGCGCCGAAATATGGTAGTGAATGCAGAATTTATGTCGTTTAATGATATGGATTCTGTTGCCGCACATTGATCGCTGTGCGGCCACGGCCACGGCCCTTTCTCCCCCGCCTATTTTTCCGCGTTGCCAGTCATGCCTTTCACTCAATTATTTTCGGACTTCCAAGCTATCGTTGGTTAGCCTCTCTAATTGGCGGGGCATCGCGCCAGGTGCGCGTAGGCCCTGATCGCCTCTCTTAAGGGGGATGACTAGGTCACTCTAGGTTTTTGTTCGGCCAACTTTTCTTGTTTGGGATTCTTAAATGCAGCGCCAGGATTCGAC
>CAIOCZ010000075.1 GCA_903856805.1 uncultured cyanobacterium
CTGCCACGCCCTCTCCAGCATGGCAATTCGTTCAAGGCCAATCGCCGAGTGCCTCCGTCTTTGCCGATGTTGGCAGTACGCGCTACCAAGCTGTTCTGGGGACAGACAATCATCTCTTTTACTCCTCTAGTACCAATAACGGTCTCAACTGGGGGGGGTGGATCATGCTGCCAGCTGGCATGACAAGCTCCAGTCCGCCAGCCCTTGCCAGCATCAATGGCACGCTCTATCTCGCCTATGTCGGCCAGGATATAGATAAAAAGATTAATATCACCAAATACAATTCCACAAGCAATAGCTGGGGGAATCTTTACCAGATCCCCAATCAAGGAGCCAAGACAATCTGCATGCTCGCTGAGGGTAGCAACCTTGCCGTCTATTACCAGGGCCTGAATGATCAGATTTATCGCACCTCCACATCCGATCCGGATTCCTCCAGCAGCTGGCAGCTAAATCTGGTCCAGTACAACAATGGCACTGCGAACCAAACCTCCTCTGGTCAGCTAGCGGTAGCCTCCCTGGATGGCACCACCTACCTTGGCTATCAGGGTGGAACTTCTTCCACTATCAGCAACACCATCTATCTCACAAAAAGCAATCAGCAAGCGACCTCTTCTTCCTGGGAGATTACCAACGGGGTGCCGCAGCAGAATACAAGCAATCACGCTGGCGTTGCCCTCGCCCGAAACCAGTCCAACCTGGTGATCGGCTACGCCGATCAGGATGCGACGGGGTCCGTTATCTTCAGCCTCAACCAAAGCAGCAACGGCGGCTCCACATGGAATCCCTTTGCAACGTTGACGTCCGTTTCCGGCACCCAGCTCACAAGCCCCAGCGGCGTCTCCACCTTCAGCCTTCTGGGCCTGGCGGGTTCAGCGTCGGAGGCTCGCCTCCTAGCCAGCTCGATCACAAACAATAATGCGCTCAACATCTGGAATGCGGCATTTGACAGTCCTAAGGATGTCGATTTAACCGTGTTTACCGGCAATGGCACCGGTTATAATTTTTTCTCGATGCCGTCGTACGGAAGCAACTTCTTTACCACTTCTCAATATAATCAGACCACTACGTGGCCTGCCTGGGGGCCATCGAGAACCCTCCAGGAGATCTGGAACAGCTACAACTACAACTGGCAGTCAATCCCGTTTGAAAACACGGATCAACGCCAGAACCTCAGCTTCAGCGCCACCAGCAGGCCTGAGGCGATCCTCACGTTGGAGCCTGTCTATCAGCAGTACGACATCACAACAACGCGCACCATCGCGCAACTGGATCCCAACCAGACCCTGCGACCTGTTTACGTCAGCGAAACACGGAACAACGGCGTGCAAGTCCAAAGCCAATCCGTGGACATCCGTGGATCAGCGGTTCGTTTCGACAGCCTGCGGGGACGCTCCGTCACCGTCAGCACCGGTAGCAGTAGCCAATTTGCGGGCAACCTCACTGCCTCTGCTGATGGCAAGGTCACGATCTCCAGCGATGGTTCCCTGGGCTTCAGCGCCACCCAGGCCCCCACACCTGTCGATCCCTCCCCACCGATCAGCACCATCGCGGCGGCCGAGATCCAGCTCAGCGCCGCCAACGGCCTCACCCTCGGCTTTGGTGTGCTTCTGGCCGGCAACGAGAATCAGCCCAACCGCTCCATCGCCCTCGCTGCCGGCTCCGCCAGCTTGCAGAGCGAGGCCCTGATCGCTCCCACCACCAATCTCAGCCTGGCCGGTACCGATCTCTCCCTGCCCCTGGGGGGCACCAGGCCCCTGCAGGCCCAGTCCATCAACCTCGACTTCGGGCCCAAGCTCAACCTTCAGGCCAGCCAGGTGAAGTCCCAGGCTTCACCCCTGCTGCTGGAGCTCGGAAATGCTCCAACAGGAGTAGAAAACGGGATACGGCTCTCCCAACCTGATCCCACCGGCATTCTGCGCATCCAACACCTGCAAACCACCCTCCCCGTGACAGTGGACGACGCAGGCACGCTTGATCTCGCCGGATCGATCAGCGGCGCGATCCTTGATCTCGAGGCTGGGAATGTTCTGCTTTCCACGGCCACCAACCTTGAGGCCAGCGAGAGCCTGATCCTCAACCAGCAGGGTGATTCCCTCCTCAGTTCAAACAATCTGATTGTCGCCGCGCCCAGCCTGGTCCTCAGCAGTGGTGGTGATCTTGACCTGCAGGTCAACACAGTGGATCTCAAGGTGAGTGGAGCCGGCGCGGTGAAGATCCAGAACCTGAGCAACAACCGCAGCCGTCTGGCGGTGAGTGGAGCCGGCACCCAACAGTTCAACGTCCGGAGTGAGCTGCTGCTGGACGACGTGAACACCGGCTCCGGAGACGTCATGATTACTGTGGATTCGGGCGATCTGTGGCTGGGTGCGGTGCAGCAGTCACCTACAGGGTCTCTAACCCTGACAGCGGCCAACGGCCAGATCGGCAACCTCGAGCAGGTGCCCCAGGAACGGCGTCAGTTGGGCGCTCTCTGGGTCAACGCCACGGCTGATATCAACCTTGATCTCCAGGAACTCCAGCGGCTGAATGCCACCAGCCAGACTGGAACAATTCGGTTCCGAGTGGTGGGCAATCCAGCGGATCTAATCACCGTGGAATCCCTTAGGGCCCCATCAGGAGATGTCAATTTTGATGGTGGATTAGCTGCTGTCAGCCTACCCGAACCCGAACAGATCCAGGCGGTTCGCTTGGGGCTCTCCACCAGCCAGGGCCTGCTCATCAAGACCCAACAGCCCAGCATCTTAAAGGCCAGAGAACAGATTGTTCTCGCCCTCAGCGATCTCCAGATTGACCCCAGTCAACTCAGCCTGGAAACCACGAATCTAGAGGGATCGGTGCAGATCTACTTTTCCCAGCTTGCCCTGGCCGATGCACTACCCACCCTGCCGCTGTTCAACACGGGCCAAGTCCTCCTCAGGGGCGCAGGTGGTCTGCGTCTCACCGACAAGAGCTTCAACGACAGGCAGCTGCAAAACCCACTGGATCATCTGTTGTTTGCGGCGGTTCCCTTTAGTCCTTCAACTCTCATAACTGAGACTTCGATCAACAAAATCACCACACAGACTCTGGGATTCAATATCCCGGTGTACTGGCCCTATGACCGGGTTCACGTCACGCAGCTTCTTGAGGACGACAACGGTGTCCCCTACGTCCTTAGGCCAGCCACAGACAACTCAGCTGCTCCCTTGCCTCACACCCATTACCAACCTGATGACTTGCAGGCCCCGGGCTTTCCCTACCGCTACGAGGCGCTGCTCGCCCCACAGGCTTCTATTCAATCCACCACGAACAATCTGGTCGTTCAGTTCCGCAGCGACCAAAAGTTGCTCAGCCTCGACAATCTCAACCAGGCCACTCTTTGGGGCATCAGCGCCAGCGAGATTGACGCAACCACCATTCAGCCGATCCTGGTGCCCAGAAACGGCGTTAGCTCCAAACTGCACGCTATCCAAACGGCGGGAACGCCCCAAGCCACGGCACTACTGAGCTTCGGTGAAAAGAGCAAAGCATCAGCGCTTCAGGATTCCGCAATCGGTAGTCTGAAACCCACGACACAGTTATCTCGGCTGATCGAGCAGCCATTAACCATCATCGTCGGCAGTGCTCAGCCATCCCTGGCCGATGCCAAAGTGTCAACCTTCATCGTTAATCAGTCCAGTCCCTATCCGCCGAGCTCGCCTGCCTTGCTCGATAGCCGTGGGACCTCTGCTGATCTCTCTCTCGACCTTGCGCGCGTGGCCCCCTTCGCCAGCGTCGGCCTCGACACGCCCCAGATGCCGAGCGGTGTGGTCTCAAGCAGTGGTGGCTTCCGGCTGGCGCTCAGCTCGGCGCCGAATCCGGACGATCTGCTGGGCCTGGAAACCAAGCTCAACGGTGTGCCCTTGCTGCTGCTGGCCACCGCCGAGGCGGCGTCCTTCAGCGAGCAGAGCACCCTGGAACTGCTGCTGCGTCGTCTTGGACTCGCCCAGCCAGCCGTGACGGCAGGCCTGGCCTGGTTCGATGCCCCGCCCGGTGGCAGCAACCCCCTCACGGCACCCCTGGCCCAGGCCCAGAAGACGCTTGCCCTGCAACTGGCCTGCAGCCTGGCCGACACCGTTGGCGTACCCCGGCTACGGCTGTATGAACTCCTGGCCTCTGCCCTTGCAGCTCAGACCAGTGACCCATCACCTCAGCAGGACTGGGGCGCCCTGGCCCGGGACCTGCTGGCGGGCGTGACCCAGGCCACACCCGCCGCCGCCGTCCAGCGGTTGTCCCAGTTACCCGACCTTCTGGCTACCTGGATGTCCCAGCTTCAACGGGTGTGGCGTGATCTCCAGGCTTCGCGAGGCAGATTCGGCTCCGATGCCGATCTGCTCGCCGCCTCGTCTGCCCTGGCCGACGCCGTGGTGCAGCGCCTACCCGCCCATCTCACCAGCCTGCTCAACGGTCGCCAGAGCACAGCCGAACTGCTTCCCGATTTGGACACCTGGCTGAGCATGGGCGCGCCAGCCCCTGCCGCAGCCACCAATCCCCAGATCACCCTGGCCCCGCTGGGTCGTTCGGTGCTCTCCGGCGGCCAGGCCCGGTTCGAAGTGCGTCTGCCGGACACGGCCCCCAGCGGTGGTCTCAGCGTCAACTACCGCGCCACAGGACTCCAGAGCACCCAGGGCCAGGTACTGATCCCTGAAGGCAAGAGCTCCGCTCTGGTGACCCTCTCCCTTGCGGCGGTCCCCCCCGGGACGATTGGCTCCGTGGGGCTGCAACTCATTGGGGCTCCCGACGGCTACCGCATCAGTGCAGACCAGGGCGCCGCCCGGCTATCCGTCCGACCGCTTGATGGTGTCTTCGTCATCGGGGAAACCGCTCCGGATGCCGCTCCGGATGCCACTCCGGATGCCGTCCTGCAGGGAACTGTCGGTGATGACCTACTCACCAGCAGCAGGTCTGGAACAAGCTTCTTCACAGGGGCTGGCAGGGATCGGATCGTCGTCCGGCCCCCATCGGACACCCCCGATCAGGTGCTCGATTTCGATCCAATCCAAGGCGATCGTCTGGTGCTCCAGCGCTCCGATTTTCCTGGTGTGGCCCTCAGGGATCTGGCCATCGTGCAAAACCGGCTCATGCTTGGCGACCGGGCTCTTGCTGTGTTGCATGGAACAGCGGCCATCTCCTACCCGTTCCTGCTGGATGTCAGCGACATTGTCGAGTTGGTGGATGCCCCTTCGCCTGCGGCGCCGTTGCCAGTCCGACCGGAACCCAGGACCCAGTTGCAATCGGTCAGTGCCGGCACTCTCGGGCTGGTCCATGCAAACGCCACAGACTCCCGTGTCACCGTCACGTCCCAACCGGTGGCATCACCGTCCTCAGACGATGCCCTGATCTGGACCGGTACGGGCCTGGCCCTTGCTGCCTCCATGAACGGAGCGCGGCTGGTCACTCTCCAG
>CAIOCZ010000076.1 GCA_903856805.1 uncultured cyanobacterium
CCCCGCCGCTGCATGCGGTCACCAGGGTGAGACACAGCGCCAGCACGAGAGCTAGCAGGGGACGAAAACGCATGGGGAGAAGCCGCAGAGACGGACGTTGAACTGGGCTGGCCGGGATCCTACCGGGGCAAAACGCCAAGCCCATATAGGTTGCGACGCCTCTCAACAACCTGTATTTGAGAGATCGATGAGCGTTGGCGGTCCTGCCCTGAATCCCCCCCCCCTCAGCCACGAATCCGACGCCCGACTGAGCCAGTTTCTCGACGGCATTCAGCGACTGGCCGACGAGCTGGGGGACCAACCCGAGGCCCTGTTCAACCTGCTGCGGCAGCTGCGCACCTTCATGGATCTGCTCCAGCGCGGTGCGCCCTCCCCGGACGACGACAATCACTCCCTGGCCGCCTGATCCTGAGGGGAGAGAACATCCCCGAGGGCGGTGAGCAGGCGATGGGCCACCGCCAGCTTGCCGCTGGGTTCGAGGCGCCACTGACGGCCATCGGCGGCCAGCAGCCACCCCTCGTTGGCAGCGGCACCGAACCCCACTCCCGGGCGATCAATCGGATTGGCAAACAGCAGATCGCACCCCTTGCGCTGCAATTTGCGTTGGGCCTCGGCCAGGCCATCGCCGCTGAAGGCGGCAAAGCCCAGGATCGCCTGGCCGGGGGCGCGGCGCTCCACCAAGGCCGCCAGCAGGTCGGGCACCGCTTGCCAGCCGGTGCTCAGCTGAGACTCCAACTCCCGCTTGGACAATTTGTCCAGCAGCGGCGCGGTGCGGCGATGGTCGGCCACGGCGGCGGCCATGGCGATCGCCGAGGCCTGCGGCTGCAGGACCGCCAGGGCCTGCTCCAACTCCGCTGCGGTGGTGATCGACCGACAGTGAAGCCCCTCCAGCCAATCGCGATCGAGGCTGAGGGGACCATGCACCAGCTCCACCTCCGCCCCCCGCAGCCGGGCGGCCTGGGCCAGGAGCACCCCCATCCGTCCGGTGCTCGGATTGGTGAGACAGCGGGCCGGGTCGAGGGGCTCCCGGGTGGGGCCCGCCGTCACCAGCAGCCGCCGGCCCTGCCAATCCCGCCGCCAGCCCCAGGTGAGCAGCGATTCCAGGGCCAGCAGCAGCATCCCCGGAGCCGCCATGCGGCCATCCCCCAGCCGATCACAGGCCAGCAGACCACTGGCCGGTGGCAGCGGCAGAACCCGTTCCAGCCGGTGCAGGGCCTGCCAGTTGTGACGGACCGGTTCGGCCTGCCACATGGCACTGTTCATGGCCGGGGCCGCCAAGACCGGGGCCTCGGTGGCCAGGAGCGTGCTGGCCAGCAACGTGTCGGCCAGGCCATGGAGCCAGCGCCCCAGGCTGGAGGCACTGAGGGGAGCCAGCAGCACCACCTCGGCCCATTCCGCCAGTTCGATATGCAGGGGCCGGGCCGCCTGATGGCTCCACTGATCCTCATCGAGGTAACAGGGGTGGCGACTGAGGCTGGCCAGGGCCACCGCGCTCACCAGGCGAGCAGCGCTGGGAGTGAGCACGCACCGCACCAGGGCCCCTCGCTGCACCAGGGCACTCACCAGCCCTGGCAACTTCACGGCGGCGATGCTGCCGCTGATCAGCACCAACACCCGCCGGCCGGCAAGGGGATCGGCGGCAGGTTCCGCGAACAACAAGGTCAGTCTTCGTCGAAGGGTTCCTGGTCCACCAGGTGGACATAGGGATGGGCGAGATCAGGGCGATGGATCGCCAGGGCCCGCAACAGGTGCCAATCCGCCAACCCCGCAAACGGGGAGGGATAGTCGTCGTCGTCCAGGCGGCGTGCCAGGGCCTCGATCGCCGCTTCGTCGAAGTTGGCGAGCAGCTCGGGAGTAATCGGATCCTCCAAGGTGCCACTCAGGTCGTTGGACTTGGGGGTCGGCATGCGGTTCTCGAACACGTCGGTCACGGTGTCATTTCAAGCGAGCAGGCACCAAATCCGTGGACGGGATGGCCCAGGCCTCCGGGCGGCCCGGGGGGGCCCCAGCGCCGCGATCCTTTGGCAATAATGGCGGATGTCGGGGAATTAGCTCAGCTGGTAGAGCGCTGCGATCGCACCGCAGAGGTCAGGGGTTCGAGTCCCCTATTCTCCATCTCCGTCAGCTAGCGCCGACCGTGGAGGCAGACGTGGGGCTGGCCTGCGGAAGCGTCACCGCCGCGGAATGCATCGGTAGGGTCGGCGCCGAACGGCGTTGCAGCCCCCATGAACTGGACCCCCGACGCTGAAGAGAACCTCAAGCAAGTTCCCTTTCTGGTGCGGCCGGTGGTGCGCAGAAAAATAGAAAGCCTGGCCAAGGAGGCTGGGCTGGGCGAGGTTGACGCCGCCTTTTTCGACGCAGCCCGGGCCAAGTTCAGCCGGAACTGAGCACCGATCGCCGGATCCGGGTCGGCGATGAGGTAAAAGGGAGGGAGGAGGACAGGTCTGACCGAATGTCGCAATCGAAGCGCGAACAGGTGGTGAGTCACCTGCGTTACATCCGCCAGGAATTGCGGGAGATGCACCAAGGGGTGATGGAGGACGGCCTTCTGCCGGAAGCTGGCGAAGTCCGTGGGGTGATGGCCCAGATGGAAGCCCTGCTGGAATTGCTGGAGGGCAAAGGCTCCCGCAAAAAGGACGGCGACGGCTGACGCCTTGCCTCCCCCCTGTCAAGGACCCGACGGGACGCTCCAGCCAGCGGCCCCCGCCACTGGCCCCACCCTCTCCCCATTGGTTTGCTTGAGGTGTCCCCATCACTCGGCCCTGGCCCCTGGCCTGGGCTTTTTTATTGGCATCCCCTATCGGTAGTGTGAAAATGCTGCCACTCCTCCAGAGATGGTGTAGACAGGGAAAAGCAGGGGCTCTGGGCCGGGTGATGGGGATCACCGTCCAGGGGCACCTCCCCTCTCGAAGTATCCCCAGGGAACTTCGATGAGGAGGGTTCTCCCACCGTCGTTCCACCTAATCGACGCGAGTTCCTGCACCCTTTTCCCCGGCGCCGCAGCCGTCCATGGCCGATCCGGTGGTTTCCGAGCAGCCCCGTTTTCAACAAACCCAGTTCCAGCGCCGGATCTCCCAGGCCGGAGAGCGCCTGGAGACCTGGGCCATCAACCCCTGGCGGCGCCTCTCCCTTCTGCTTCTGCTTCTGCTCGGCAGCTTCGCCGTGGGCGGCTCCCTCGGCACCATCACCGGAGCCCTGTCCGACCTGGACCCCTTGGCGGCGCTGGTGGTGGTGCTACTCCTGGAGCTGGCCACCCGGGTGCGGGGGCCGCTGCTCCGCCAGAACCGGGATCGCCTCGGCCTTCAACTCCTGGACATGGGCCGGATCGGGCTGCTCTATGGCCTGCTGCTAGACGGCTTCAAGCTGCTGTGAGCGCTGGAGCGTCGCCCGTGGCCAGCAGATAGAGCAGCGCCATCCGGATCGGGATCCCATTGCGAACCTGCTCCTCCACCAGGCTCACCTCTGAATCATCGAGCAGCTCCCCCGCCAGCTCCACGCCGCGGTTCACCGGCCCGGGATGGAGCACGGGCACCGGCTTGCCACAGAGGGCAAGGCGGTCATGGCTGAGGCCGTAGCGACGGTGATAGGTGTCGAGGCTGGTGAGCAGGTGCTGGTGCATCCGCTCCTTCTGCAGGCGCAGGGTCATCACGGCATCAGCCCCGGGCAGGGCCTCCTCCAGGCTGCGGCTGAGGCGAATGGGCCCGCGCTCCGCCACCGGATCCTGTCCCTGCCCTGGCGGCGGTGCAGCCACGAAGGCGGCGAACTCCTCCGGCAGCAGGGTCCGCGGACCGCAGAGCACCACCTCGGCACCACAGGCGGTGAGGGCCCAGAGGTTGGAGCGGGCCACGCGCGAATGAAGCACGTCGCCCACGATCACGATCCGCCGCCCCGCCAAGCTGGCGGGTCCGGGCGCCTCCGGCTCAAAGTGACGGGCCAGGGTGAACAGATCCAGCAGGCCCTGGCTGGGGTGGCTGTGCAGGCCATCCCCCGCATTCAGCACGGCCACCCGCTCGCCACTGCCCTCCAGGTCGCGGGCCAGGCTCTGGGGCACCCCCGCACAACGATGGCGCACCACCAGCACATTGGCCCCCATCGCCACATAGGTGCGGGCCGTGTCCAACAGGCTCTCCCCCTTGCTGAGGGAGCTTGAGGAGGGCGAGAAGCTCTGCACATCGGCGGAGAGCCGCCGGGCCGCCAGCTCGAAGCTGCTGCGGGTGCGGGTGCTGGGCTCGAAGAACAGGCTGGTCATCAATTTGCCCTGGAGCGCCGGCAGCTTGCGGGCACCCGCCACCGGCATGGCCCGAAACCGCTGGGCCAGCTCCAGCACGGTGGCGAAATCGGCCACCGAGAAGGCCGCCAGATCGAGCACATGGCGGTGGCTCCAGTTGCTCAAGGCATGCGGTCACTCACAGGCTCAGGCTAGAGGCCACCGGGCCGTGGGCCCTGGAGGGGGACGGCGATCCCCCTGGGCGCGCCGGCTGACGCTGCGGCTGCGGCGCAGGTACCAGCGCCAGGGCAGCTCCTGGCCGAGGCGAATGCCGATGCGGCTGGTCTGGATCAGATCCGCCGACGTGAGCGTGGCCAACGCCGCTGGCCTGGGGGCCACCCAGAGGCCGTGCTCCGGGTGAACAGGCTGGCCATCGTGCCCGCGGTCGATGCCGAACCTTCGGGCCAACAGGGCCGGCCCCGCCGCCTCCCGCTCGGGCTCCCCGGGCAAGGCCAGCGCCCGCAGCAGCACGCCATTGGCCCAGTCAGCCCGGTCGGTGACGACATTGACGCAGTGGTGAATGCCATAGCTCACGTACACATAAAACCGCCCAGGTTCCCCGAAAAGCGTTTCGTTGCTGGGGGTGCGGCGGCGATGGCCGTGGCAGGCGGGCTCGGCTTGGGAATAGGCCTCGGTTTCCACAATCACGCCCCAGAGCAGCTCGCCATCGGGCTGGCGTTTCACCAGCAGGCAGCCGATCAACTCAGGGGCGACCAGCTCGGCAGGGCGGCCATAGAAGGGCTGGGGGAGGGATGCTTCCGGGGCGAACCCATCGATCGCCATGGCCGGCCAATCGGAACGGACGTGGGGAGCGTGACAGGGGACGGCAGACCCTGCCCTCTGGCGCCAGACTGGGACCGTTCCTTCCCCAAAGCTCGCAGCGCCATGGCTTCCAGCGGCTTCACCCTCGCCACCGTGCTGCTGGCCACCAGCGGCCTGTTCTGTCTGGCCACCCTGTTCTTTGGCACCAAGGGCGGGTACTACGACAGCGACGACTACACCGGCAACGGCACGGCCCACTAGGTGGCCGGTCAGGACTGGCCCAACCGTTCGGCTTCCGGACAGTCGCCGGTGGTGGGCAGATCCTCGGCGGCGGTGCTCATGCTGACGCGGGCCAGGCGCGTACTCACCGCCCCGATCGCCTGGAGGCGCACGCTGATTTCCCAGGTCTGGCGTTCGTCGTCGTCCTGCTCGTCGTAGCGGATCGTGACCGTCTCCCCCTCGATCTCAACCACTAGGGCTTGCTCGATCCAGCACTGCTGGTCGCTGAGGTAAATCCAAACTGGCCGCTGTTCGGCACAAAACTGAGCGAGCTTGCGATGCAGCATCGGCGCTGATCCCGATAGGGTCGATCCTAGGCACCCCGCTTCGGGCTGCCGTGTGAATGCACACCAACCCAGCACCCATGAGCGCCCCCCGCACCGCCGGCCTGCCGGGCCCAGCCCCCTCGGTGGAGGCCATCCGGCTGCAGCTGCGCAGCTGGCCGGAGGTGGAGCAGTCGCTGCAGCACTGCCGGGGCGTGATCGTGCCGCTGGGCTCCACCGAACAACATGGCCCCACCGGGGCCATCGGCACCGATGCCCTGACCGCCGAGGCGGTGGCCCTGGAGGTGGGGCGCCGCACGGGTGTGCTGGTGACGCCGGCCCAGGCCTTCGGCATGGCGGAGCACCACCTGGGCTTCGCCGGCACCGTGAGCCTGCAACCCTCCACCCTGCTGGCGGTTCTGCACGATGTGGTGCTCTCCCTGGCCGGCCATGGCTTCGAGCGGATCTTCGTGATCAATGGGCATGGCGGCAATATCGCCACCGCCCGGGCGGCCTTCGCCCAGGCCTACGGCACCGCCGCCGCCCGGGGGCTGCCGGGGGCCGCAGCCCTGCGCTGCCGACTGGCCAATTGGTTCACCGCCGCTTCGGTGACCCAGGAGGCCCGGCGGCTCTATGCCGATCGCGAGGGGCACCACGCCACCCCCAGTGAGATCGCCCTCACCCTGCACCTGGAACCCAGCCTAGTGGCCAAACAGCGCCCGCTGCCCGAGGCGGCACCGGCCGGACCGATCCATGGCCCCGAGGACTTCCGTCGTCGTCACCCCGACGGCCGCATGGGCTCCGATCCCTTCCTGGCCCAACCGGAGCATGGGGAGCGGTTCCTGGAGCTGGCCGCCACCGCCCTGGCGGCGGATCTGACGGCCTTCCTCAGCGAAACGGACCCCGCCCAGGCCGGCACCTGAGCCCCGGGCGGGGAGCGGATGGCGGCTAAGTTCACACTCTCCCCAGTGCAATGAGGGCCATGAGCCGGATCACGGCCGACGATGTCCGCAAGGTGGCCCAACTGGCCCGGCTGGAGCTGCCCGACACCAAGATCGCCCAATACACCGACCAGCTGGAGCGCATCCTCGACTACGTGGCCCAGCTTCAAGAGGTGAACACCGACGGCGTTCCCGCCACCACCAGGGCGGTGGAGGTGGTGAATGTGACCCGGGAGGACGTGGTGGAAGCCACGGCGGTGCGCGAGAACCTGCTGGAGCTGGCTCCCCAGCGGGAAGGGGATTTCTTCCGGGTGCCGCGGATTCTCACGGATTGAATCCCGATCGATTCGATCGGGAGCATGGGGAGGGCCGGCAGCCTCAGCGAACCGGTGACACGGCGGTGCGGTGCAACACCTCAAGCACCCGGCGCCGGGCATGGCGGGTGGGCATCAACGCCGCCAAGGGCCGCAGGCGACTGCGGCGTTTGCGGTGGCTGCGCACCCCCAGAAAAATATCGTAGAGAAAATTGAGTCCATCCTTGCGGCTTTCGAACAGGCCCAACCTCTGGGGCGATCCCTTGGCATCGAGCAGGGGCTTGGTGGCCTGGTAGGCAGCTTGATACTCGAACCAGGGAATCGAAGGCCAGAGATGATGAATCAGGTGATAATTTTGGCCCATGATTAATAGATTCATCATGCGACTCGGGTAGACCCGAGCGTTGTGCCAACGGTTGCGGGAATGGAAAGGACGATGGGGAAGATAGTCAAAGAACATCCCTAATGTCACGCCCACCATCAGGGCCGGCGCGAACCAACAGTTGAAGATGAATGGCAAAAAATGCTGCTGGGCCGCCGTCAGCACGATGCCAAAGAAGAGGAGCCGCGCCAGAGCCCATTCCAGCAACTCATAGCGCCGCCAGAGTCGATGGCGAAAGAAAAAGACCTCGTGATAGAAAAAGCGCGGCGCGATCAACCACAACGGGCCAAACGTGCTGACGATGTGATCGGGGTCCTGGCGCGGATCATTGACGTGGGCATGGTGCTGCAGATGCACCCGCGTGAACACGGGAAAGCTGAAACCCAGCAGCAGGGCCGCACCGTGGCCCATCACCGCATTCCAGAACCGATGGGGATGGGCGGCGTGATGGCAGGCATCGTGGATCACCGTGCCCTCCAGATGCAGGGCCAAGAAGCCAAGGCCAAGCAGCACCGGCAAGGGCCAGCCCCCCACGAACCAGCCCCAGATCGTGAGGCCCGCCAGGCCGTACCCCCCCAGGAACAGGGCCACGGTGGGGTTCCAGGCCGCCGGAGGGTCCAGGAACTCTCGCGGCACCCGCTGGGGACCTGGCGAGGCGGGCGTGGCGGCGGGCGCTTGGGTCATCAGCGGGGGGTGGGGCTGGATCACCCAGCGCCGCTCAGGTTACGTAAATCAAGTGCGGTGCTGGGGCTGTCGCCGTCGATAGCGACGGGCCTGGGCAGAGCCACGGGCCTCATTTCTCCGCATCGCGCCGCTGCGCCAACTCCAGCAACCGATCGGGCGTCAACAGAAACGACCCCTGGAACTCCCGACGGAACTCCTCCTGGCTGCGATAGCCGCAGAGCTGGGCCAGATCCCAGAGCCCCAGGCGGTTCCCTGGCCGCTCCAGGACCTGGCGGGCCCAGCAGAGACGCTGGCGCCGCAGCCACTGGAGCGGGCTGCAGGAGAAGCGCGCCCGGAAGGCCTGATCGAGCTGCGGCCGCGAAAGACCACTGGCCCGTTCCAGGTCGGTGAGGCCCCAGGGATGGGCGAGGTCAACCCGCATGGTGTCGATCAGGGCCTCCAGCGCCGCCTCGGCCTGGGGACCGGTGTCGGGATGCTCCACCGCCGTGGAACCGGCCAGCAGCTTCGGGTACACCAGCAAGGCCAGGAGACGAAGGATCAGGTCATCGAGCCGAACCATGGCCGGAACCACCCCATCGTCCAGGGTCACCAGATCAATCAGGGCCAGGGTTTTGCGCAGCACCCCCAGCAGATGGCCCTGCACCGGATCGGCGTCGCTGAACAGCAGGGGCTGGCGCACCAGCGCCACCGGCTCCCGCTCGGGCCCGGCCATCGTGTCGGCGACGCGGGCCAGCCTCCATGGATTCACACAGAAGGCCACACCGCTGAAGGCCGTGGTCTCCACGCTGAAGGGCTCAACCGGCAAAAAAATGCTGTCCTGGCCAGCCCGGGTGAGGAAGGTCTGGCCGCCCACCCGAAACCGTTTCTCCCCAAAGAACGGCATCGAAAACACCGCCTTCTCCTGAACCAGGTTCTCGCCATAGATGCCGGAATGGGCCACGGCCGAAATCACCAGATCACCGGAGCGCACCGCCACGGACCGCTGCACGAACGGCCGCTGGGGATGGAGGGCCACCAGATGGGAGATCGGCACGGCACGGCCCAGGGCTGCGGCAAGCCCCTGGAGATCCCTTCCGAGGGGGGTCACGCCATCGAGAAAGGCCAGGGGCAGCTGCTCCTCCCAGAGGGTCTGGGCAACAACGGTGGCCGTCATGGCACCAACTCCAGCCCAGGCAGCGACGGCGCCAGCCTGGCCAGCTGGGTGCGCAGGTCGGCGACGAGTTGGGCGATCACCCCATGGGCCGCCACATCACAACGGCAGATCAGGGCACCGCCATTGGTGAGCAACGGCGCGCTCTCCAGGGCCCTCAACGCTGGGTGGATCTGGCGCATGAAGGGGGTGGCATAGGAAAGAGTGGACTGATCGGCCGTGAGGCCCTCCCAATCAGAGCTGTCGTAGCGCTGGGGGGGCGGGGCCTCCGCCCCGGCGATCGGCAGGCCGATCCCTCGTAGAACCTCACTCACCACGGGAAAGCCCGAGGCCGGCAAGGGGGGAACCGGGAACCGCAGCAGATCCTGGAGACTCAGCCCCGTCACCCCCGCCAGGGGATGGTCGAGATGGGCCACCAGGGCCACGGGGTAGCGCCAGAGAGGAATGACGGTCCAGGTCGGATCCTCGGGCGCGGGCAGATCCAGGGAGCTCTCCGTCAGATAGGCATCAATCACCCGCTCCTCCAACAACGCAAGGGGTCGCGCCTGCCCCAGGTGATCCATCGTTCCCACCACCCAGTCCTTCGACAGGCAACGGGCCAGCATGGGGCCGCAATAGGGGCTGAACTCCAACCGCAGCGGGTGTGAGCCCAGCAGTCGACAAAGCTGATGCAACTCCCGCTCCATCTGCAGCAGCAGGGGATTGCCCAACACCTGCCATTCGCCATGGCGGCGGGTCATGGTGAGCTGGAAGCTATCCAGGGTGCGGGTGAGGCGCCGAGACACCGTGCTCTGATTGCAGCGAAGGGCCTGGGACGCGAGCTTGCCGTTGCGCTGCCACAGCACCGCATCCAACGCCGCCAGCTCATCGAGCGTGACCATCGACGGGGACAGGAGCCGAGGGAGCATCCAGCTTGCCGGCAGCAAGGCCCCTGATCAAGACCCGTGGCCGGAACGTGACACCCCGGCGGGATCACTGCCCAGATCAGGGGCGAGCGGAAGGGCCAAGCACGGGAAGGGAGCCTGGCCCGGTTGCTCTGCGCATGCCCACCGGGGGACTTGAACCCCCACAGCCTGAGCCACTGGAACCTAAACCCAGCGCGTCTACCAATTCCGCCAGGTGGGCGCAGTTCACACTTTAGGCCGCCCCCTGGACGGGGGCCACCCAGAATGGGCCCCAACAACGCTGCTGGCCATGTTCGCCACCCTGGGGGGAACCCTGACCCTGCTGGTGGGCCTGGCGGTCCTGCTGCTGCCCCTGCTGGCCAACGAATTGAGCCGACCCCGCGATGCGGCCTGGGGGGCGGTGGTGCTGCTGCTGGGGCTGGTGCTGGTGACCTGTGCGGAACGACTGGCGGGAGCACCGATGCTGGCGGTGCTCTGCGGCGGCCTGTTGGTGGGTCGCCTGGGGGTGGAAGTGGGTCAGGGGCGCTGGCGCCAGCTGACGCCCGAGGAGCAGCAACGGCTGTGGTCGGCGGAACGCTGGCGCAGCAGCCTCCAGCAACTGGGGGCCTCCCTGGCGGCCGTGCTGGGTCTGCTCCAACCCCTGCTCGCCCTGGTGAGCCGCCCGGTCGCCGGCCTGGGGACACCGCGCCCGGTCACCAAGCGCTGGGTGCGGCCCGAGCCCGCAAGCCCCCCGGACGGGGCGGAGGCGGAGGCCGCCCCGACCAGCGCAGAACCCAACTCCGAGACCAGCTCAGACGCCCTGGTGGTGAGTGGCTTCGACGCCATCGACGCGCTGTTGCAGAACGCCGCACCCGAGGAGGATCTCGGCGAGGCGGGATAATCCCCTGCTGTTGCTCGGAGGCGTCGTGACCGCCAGCCAGGCCCCTTCGTCCGCCTCCGAACCGATCTCCTACAAAGAGACGCTC
Source organism: uncultured cyanobacterium (assembly GCA_903856805.1). GTDB lineage: Bacteria > Cyanobacteriota > Cyanobacteriia > PCC-6307 > Cyanobiaceae > Cyanobium. Next base: position 10,913 of record CAIOCZ010000076.1, read on the forward strand.
AACCTGCTGCAGACGCCCTTCAACATGCGGGCCAATGCCCGCCAACGGGAGCCTGAATTGCAGGCCTTCTGGGCGGAACGGGGCCTCTATGACCGGCTCAGCCAGGGCAACCCCGGCGCCCCCTTCACCCTCCACGACGGGCCGCCCTATGCCAACGGGGCCCTGCACGTGGGCCACGCCCTCAACAAGATTCTCAAGGACATCATCAACAAGCACGCCCTGCTGGGCGGCCGTCGCGCCCGGTTCGTGCCCGGCTGGGACTGCCATGGCCTGCCGATCGAACTGAAGGTGTTGCAGGGCCTGAGCGCCGAGGAACGCCAGGAGCTCACCCCGATCACGTTGCGGCAGCGGGCCCATGCCTATGCCCACGAGCAAGTGGAACTCCAGAAGGCCGGCTTCCGCCGCTGGGGCATCTGGGCCGATTGGGACCAGCCCTATCTCACCCTGGACAAGGCCTACGAGGCCGCCCAGATCGGTGTCTTCGGCCAGATGGTGCTGAAGGGGCACATCTACCGGGGCCTGAAGCCGGTGCACTGGAGCCCCAGCTCCCGCACGGCCCTGGCCGAGGCGGAACTGGAATACCCGGACGGCCATACCTCCCCCAGCGTGTATGTGGGCTTTCCGGTGGTGGAGCTGCCCGCGGCCCTGGCCGGGCGCCTGCGGCTGTTGGGCATCGAAGGCGCCACCACCAGCGATCACCGCGAACAAGTGTTCGTGGCGATCTGGACCACCACCCCCTGGACCCTGCCGGCCAACCTGGCGGTGTCGGTGAATGCGGCCCTGGACTACGCCATCTGCCGCGACGACCAGCGCTTCCTGGTGGTGGCCAGTGCGCTGGTGGCCAACCTGGAAGGAATCCTGGGGCGGCCCCTACAGCAGGAGCTGACCGTGAAGGGGGCCGAGCTGGAGGGCATCCTCTATCGCCATCCCCTGCTGGAGCGCACCAGTCCGGTGGTGATCGGCGGCGACTACATCACCACCGAGAGCGGCACGGGCCTGGTGCATACGGCCCCCGGCCATGGGGTCGATGACTTCAACACCGGCCGCAAGGCGGGCCTGCCGGTGCTCTGTCCGGTGGACGAGGCGGGCATCCTCACCCCCGAGGCCGGGCCCTTCGCCGGCCTGAATGTGCTCAAGGACGCCAACCCGGCGATCATCACCGCCCTGCGGGATGCGGGGGTGCTGCTGGCGGAACAACGCTACGAACACCGCTATCCCTACGACTGGCGCACCCGCAAACCGGTGATCTTCCGGGCCACCGAACAATGGTTCGCCTCCGTGGAGGGGTTTCGCGAGCAGGCCCTTGAGGCCATCGCCAGCGTGGACTGGCTGCCGGCCAGCGGCCGCAACCGGATCGAAGCGATGGTGCGCGACCGGGGCGACTGGTGCATCTCCCGCCAGCGCACCTGGGGCGTGCCGATTCCCGTGTTTTATCACCGCGTCAGCGGTGAGGTGTTGGTGAACGCCGAGAGCCTGGCCCATATCCAGCAGCTGATCGCCGAACACGGATCCGACGTGTGGTGGGAGCGGGACGAGGCCGGCCTGCTGCCGCCGGCCTGGGCGGATCAGGCGGAGCAGTGGCGCAAAGGGACCGACACGATGGATGTGTGGTTCGATTCGGGATCCTCCTGGGCGGGGGTGCTGCAGGAGCGGGGCCTGAGCTATCCCGCCGACCTCTACCTGGAGGGCTCGGACCAACACCGGGGCTGGTTCCAGAGCAGCCTGCTCACCTCCGTGGCCGTGAACGGCACGGCGCCCTACCGGACGGTGCTCACCCATGGCTTCACCCTCGATGAGAAGGGCCGCAAGATGAGCAAATCCCTGGGCAATGTGGTGGATCCCGCCGTGCTGGTGGAGGGGGGCAAGAACGAGAAGCAGGAACCCGCCTACGGCGCCGATGTGTTGCGGCTCTGGGTGAGCTCGGTGGATTACTCCGCCGACGTGCCCCTGGGCCCGGGGATCGTGAAACAGCTGGCGGATGTGTACCGCAAGGTGCGCAACACGGCCCGCTATTTGCTGGGCAATCTGCACGACTTCAACCCGGCCACCGATGCGGTGCCGATCGCCGAGCTGCCCGCGCTGGATCGCTGGATGCTGCAGCGCACAGCCGCGTTGATTGAATCGGTGAGCGCCGATTTTGAGCGCTATGAGTTCTACCGCTTCTTCCAGGCCCTGCAGAATTTCTGCGTGGTGGATCTCTCCAACGTTTATCTGGATATCGCCAAAGATCGGCTCTACGTGAGTGCGGCCGCGTCCTTCCGCCGCCGCAGCTGTCAGACCGTGCTGCATCTGGTGGTGGAACGCCTCGCCGGCCTGATCGCCCCGGTGCTCTGCCACATGGCCGAGGACATCTGGCAGAACCTGCCCTACGCGGTGGCGGAGGCGTCGGTGTTTGAGCGGGGCTGGCCCACGGCGGCGCCGGAGTGGCACCAGCCGGAACTGGAGGCGCCGCTGGAGCGGATTCTGGCGTTGCGCTCCCTGGTGAATCGCCAGCTGGAGGCCTGCCGCTCTCAATCGATGATCGGATCTTCGCTGGAGGCCCAGGTGCTGCTGGAGCTCGGGGAGGGAGAAGGCGCCCAGGCCCTGGCCCAGGCCTTGGCCCTGCTGGAGAGCAGCCGCCATCCGGAGGTGGACAACCTGGCCGACTGGCTGCTGGTTTCCGAGCTGCGGATGGGCGGTGCCGCGTCCGAGGCCATCCTGGCCGAGGCCAGCGACGACGGCATCACGGTGCGCATCGCCCGGGCCGCCGGCGAGAAATGCGAGCGCTGCTGGCACTACGAAACCGACATCGGCCAGCACCCAGCCCACCCCAGCCTCTGCGGCCGTTGCGTGGCGGTGTTAGGGGGGTGAGGGGGGCTTAAGCCAGGGCCACTCTGAGGCGTGGAGTCAGGCGGGCCGGTGCAGATGGAGAGGGCAAATCGCAATCGTCTTCGGCTTGGCAAAACGCTGGGGATTGAACTGAGGCGTCAACTTTCCTGGCAGAGGGGGCCGTTGAGACGTGGCATCCACCTGATAGGCCTAACGCTCGCCATCACCAGGCCGCAATGAGCCATCGGAAAAGATCCTCAGAGAGCACAGTAACTATGTGGTAGCTGGTCAGGAGCAGGGCTGTGTTAGGGCCCTTCTGCATCAAAGCCAGAACGTGATTCCACATATTCGCGTAAGACAGCGTCCATCCGGGATTGCCAACCTGCACCGGAAGACCGGAAATAATCAAGCACTTCAGAACTGTATCGGATGGAAACAAGTTGCTTTTTATTAGCAAGCCTGGGACGCCCTCGCAAAGATCGCAAGGGAACCATCTGATCCAACTGCCCCTCGGAGAGTGGCTTTGCATCAGGGTCGCCATTGGCGGCATTGGTTATCTCCTGATCTTCCTCAAGTGACGGAATCCGGATGGGGACCTTCTTCGTTCGCTCTGACATAATGATTGACCTCGCGGCGGTTGGCTCTGCGTAGACTGATAATTCTCCTGGCCTCATCTCGATCAACGAAGACAACAAAGAAAAGCCTGTCCCCTATCGGAGCCAGAGCAACAATTCTCAGCTCTCCGTAATCAGCTCGATCATCGATCCATGCAAGTGCAGCATCCCAATCCAGCTGACAAGCCGCCGCCAATGAGACGCCGTGCTTGCTGAAATTGGTAGCGTCCTTTTCCGGGTCGAAGACGATGCGCACACTTTATCGTAGCTACAAATATCTGGGCCGTCAAGCACGGGGCCATGGCTGCTTTTGGTGGGCCTAACAATTCATTTGAGCCGACACCGCTTCGCGGCGCGGCTCAAATGAATTGTTAGGCCGAAATCAAGGCTGCGATCACCACTTTACGATGCCAAAAGTTACCTCGATGCAACCGATAAGCGTTGAGCCTCCATAATCTTTCGCAAGGCGTATCAATGAGTCATGAAAACCTAGGTTTGGGAACTCCGCTTCGACTTCTGCTATCGCACCTCTGCTCATGCCCTTACGGAGCATTCCTTTCGAAGCATCGATCCAGTCAGCCTTACGGCAGGCCTCGATGATTTCTCTATGTGGACCTGTGTAGGGAAGAATCTTGTGGTGCCAATGAATGGCGTCGCGAAGCAAATCAGGATCCAATCCAAGCCTCAACTTTTGGTTGTCGGCTATTGCTACAGCCTCGGACGGCTCTAGATAGGCCAATTCATGATCCGTCCAAAGACCGATGTCATGATAGACAAACGCAGCTTCGACAAGCCTCTCATGTTCTTTGGCATTGCCTAGAAAATGCATTGCATAAGTGATCGTGCGATAAACATGGTTGCGATAGCCGGGAAAATCTCTGCCAATCAATACCTGGTATCTGGCGAATAGATCTTCGACGAAAGGTCTTTCCGTTTTGATCATGATTTCTGGCATGAAAGATGGCTCCTTGGATGATGTAATTGCTGTCGAGAGTCTCGGAGAGAAAAGAGCTAACGCTGCCCCTGAGTGGCAGGCAATGAGGCTGGGGTGGCTTAGCAGAGAGCTGATGGGGGCCTGTCCACTCGAGGGGTGTGTTCGAAGTGTCGCGTCTTTACAGATAACATCTGCAGACCTTCGCCTAAACTGCAAAATGAAATTCATTCACGGGGTCACCAAGGGAATCATCTGTCTTCCATGACGGCGGTAGATATGAAAATCACTGTCGGTAGTAAGGAGCAATGGCGAATCGTTGATCTCCGCCAGCCGAATCAAAGCAGCGTCAGCAAGGGAAGCGGGAACATTCTCGTACCGCTTAAACAATGAACTCACAGAGCCAATCTGCTCCTGCAACACGAAAGGCAGTTGAACAACCCCTCGCTCGACGAACTGCAACGCCAATGAGGGATCAAAGGCCGACCGCTTGAGCAGAAAACAAGTCTCGGCAACCACAGCCTCACAGCTCAGCAATGGAGGAGACAACAGTCGAAACTGCTCTACAGCCCATTTGTGGTGGGTATCATTGCGACTTAGGAGCGCAACCCATGGCCCCGTGTCTAGCAGCACCGCCATGATCAGTTAATGCCAAAGTCAGACAGGTAAGCAGGATTAGAGGAAAGATCAGCTGGACCGTCTTCGCAACAACCCACGAGATCAGCCAAAAGATCAGCTGCGGATTGTGCCTGAGAGCCATCAACACCTTGCTCTGAGGAATGGAGGAATGCGGTCAATGCTCGTCGAACCAACTCAGACTTGCTCAGGCGACGACGTTGCGCCTGCGCTGTTAGCTGGGCATCAAGAGCCTCGGTCAACTTGAGCGAGATCACCGCCATGGCAAACACCCTTTAATGACCTCTCCATGCTAACGCCTGCCAGGTGGTATTACAGGCAGTGATAGACGACCGTATTTGGAGCAGACCAGCGGTTCTACCGTCGCCCTCGACGCCACGCTTGTCAACAGGAGATTCTCGCTCTTTCTTCCCGATCCTTCGGACGCTGCCCCTGAGTGGCAGGCAGCAAGTTTGGGGTGGCGTAGCGGAGGCTTTGTGGGGGCCTGTCCACTCGAGGGGCCTGTTAGGCCTTATTCAGACTATGATCATAAGCAGTCAGGGTTCAGCAGCCAGATATAAAAGC
>CAIOCZ010000077.1 GCA_903856805.1 uncultured cyanobacterium
GAAGCGCAGGACCCCCAGGCCCGCCGCCAGCTGGGCGGCTTGACGACAACTGAAACCATCGCCACTGCGACTGATCAGCGCCGCCCGACCGCGATGCCGGGCGACCAGCAGATCGCGGCCGGCCGCGGCCCCCGCCTCGTGAACCAACAGCAGCTGATCGACCATGAGCAGGTGCAAATGCACGGCCACGACCCCAGCCAGCAAGAACCAGGCCAGTCGCCGCCAACCCGTCCGCCGATGGGGCAGGACCAGGCCAAGCAAGGCCAAGGCCAGAACCAGCACCAGCAGGGGCAGGGGGCGGCCCACGGGCCACTGGGCCATCGGCAGGGCGGCAAAGCCATTGGCCACCGCCAGCAGCAACCGGGCCAGCAGGTCGACGGGCAGGAGCAAGGGTCCCAGCAGCGGCGGCACCACCAGGGCCACCAACGCCAAGGCCATGGCACCCAGGGTGAGCGGGGTGAGCAACGGGCCGGCGGCGATGTTGGCCGGCACGGCATAGAGCGGAATGGCCCCGAAATGCAGCAACTGCAACGGCAGGGTCCAGAGGGTGGCGGCCAGGGGCACCGCCAGGGCCGGCACCGCCCAGCCCGGCGCCAGCCACTGCGGCCAACGGCCCCGTAGGGCCTCCTCCAGGGGCCGAGCCGTGAGCAACAGGCCGGCGGTGGCCGCCACGGAGAGCTGAAACCCCACGTCCCAAAGCCAATCGGGCCGCAGCACCAGCAGCAGCGCCAGCGTCACCCCCAGGATCCCGAGGGGCCGACCCCGAAGACCGCTCTCCAGCACCACCAAGGCCATGGCGCCCATCAGCACCGCCCTCAGCACCGAGGGCTGGGGGCCCGCCAGCAGAAGGAAGAGCAGGATGGCGCCGCCGGCCAGGGCCAGCCGCAGCGGGCGCCCCAGGGGCCGACCCACGGCCGTGGTGAACCCGAGCAGCACCGCCAGGTGAAAACCGGACGCGGCCAGGGCATGGGACAGGCCAGCCGCGCGAAAGGCGGTGCGCAAGCCCAGCGGCAGCGGCACCACCGCACTGCCCAGCACCAGCGCCGCCAACAGCCCCCCCCGCTCGGGGCCCGCCGCCGCCATCAGCCGCTGGGCCATCGCACGCCGCAGATCGGCGATCGGGGTGGGGGGTCGGGCCAGCACATCCAGCTGCTCCACCCGCAGCTGCGTCCAGATCCCCTGCCGAGCCAGGCGCTCGGCAGGACCGGCGAGCAGGGGATGGGCGGCTGGCCGGGGTTGGCGTAGGCGACCCCGCACCCGCACCCGCCAGCCCTCCCGCAGGGGGGGACAGTGGGCAAAGCTGAGGTCGGTGCTGCCATCGGCCGTCGCCAGCCCCACCCGGCAGCCAGGCGGCGCCGTGGCGGAGCTGGGATCGCTGAGCAGCCGTCCCTGAAGCGTGACCACGGCAGAGTCGTCGGGCCCGGCCAGCCGTCGGACGGGATCATGGGGCCCCGGCTGGGGTGGTCGCAGCCACGCCTGCACCAGCACCAGGCCAAGCAGCAGCCAAGGCAGCAGCTGCCGCCAGGGCGAGGCGGAGGGAGGGGCGGGGCCACCGGGGGAGGCCACGGCAGCAACGTTTGCCACGGCAGCAACGTTTGGGACAGCACGCATGTCCCTGATCGTTCCCACCGGCGGTCGTGGAACGCGATGGCAGACGCCCGCACAGGCTGGGCTAGGGGCCCAGGGGAGAGATTATGAAACCGAAATTCAGAATGACCGCCAACACTGGGACAAATGGCCAGTTAAAATCAGGCATTATGACCAGGAAAAGATCAATTGCCAGAGGCCATAATCCTGTGCCCCATTCATCACGAATCCGCTCCCATCAGGTCCCTGAAGCCCAGGCCGATCCATGGGGAAAACGGACGTGATGACCGGCGGGTACGGCGAAGTCAACGGCTCCCCATCGATCGCCAAGACGCCTTACCGTTCAAGCACCGCAAGAGAACAGGGAGCGACCCAATCGCCACGAAACAACGACGAAAGACCCAACCACCCTTGACTAAATATTGACTTCCGGCTACAATAATAGTTCCGAAAGTCTTACCGCAATCCCCAAGGCCGCTAAATTCAAAGCAGGGACCTTTCTGAATTGGACTTCACCGACCGTCTCAAGGATTACGAACCCAATCGCAGAATGGTAGCCAGCTGGTTTGTCTCCAGCGGAATGCGACTGAGTTTCGTGATCGCCATGAAAAGCCACCTAGGACTCGTGGCCATCATGCGGTCGTTCACGGTTCCAAGCCGAATCAAGGGGGTCGTCACGACGGAGGAGGAGGCGCTTCAACGCGTCCTCCAGAGCAACGCGGGCATGCTGATCTGCACCGACGAGATGAAGGACGGCGACGGCTTTTCCCTGATCAGGAGAGCCATCAAGCTAATCCCCGACCTCAAAGTCGTGATGATCATGACGTCACCACATCCGAATGTCAGCCTTGCCATCGCAAACGGCGCCACAGGGGTGGTATACGAGGAGGATCTTATGGAGCCAGAGATGGAAATGATGCAGGCCCTACTGGCGGCTGCCAATGGCAGGAAGTACGTCTCCAATCGCGCCAGAAAGAGCCTAAACACACCCGAAATCATCACAGAGGAACAGATGTCGCTCACGCCAAGAGAGAAAGAAATACTGCAACTTTTGCTCAATGGCCGATCCGACAAAGAGATCTCCACTCAACTGGGTATCTCAATCGAAACCGTCAAAGACTACGGCAAAAGCATTCGAATCAAATATAACGTGAAAACGCGATTTGAGCTCATTGGCGTCGTCTTAGGACGCAGCCTTAAAAGAGTATTTCAAGAGTAAGCCGTCCGGAAGCGGCCCTCACATCGTCGCCAGCGCGTCCGCTGCCCGTGACCCCGCCGGCTGCTCCTCGGGATGGGTGGCGAACCAGGCGTCCCGTTGGTCGTCCGTCAGCAGGGGATAACCCAGGGCTTGGCGCTCCGCCAACCAGGCCTCGGCCACCTGCCGGGCCAGATGGCGGATCCGTCCGATCGTGGCGGTGCGCTCCGTCACCGAAATCACACCGCGGGCCTCCAACAGATTGAAGGTGTGGCTGCATTTGAGGACGTAATCCAGGGCCGGGGCCGGCAACCGGGCGGCCACCAACTCGGTGGCTTCGGCCTCATAGAGCGCGAACAACTGCTGCAGCCGCTCAGGGTTAGAAGCCTCGAAGTTGTAGGTGCACTGCCCCTTCTCAAACGGCAACCAGATGTCGCCATAGCACCGCTGCCCATTCCAACGCAGCTCCCAGATGCTTTCCACATCCTGCAGATACATCGCCAACCGCTCCAACCCGTAGGTGATCTCGATCGACACCGGCCGGCAGTCGAGGCCTCCACATTGCTGGAAATAGGTGAACTGGGTCACCTCCATGCCATCGAGCCACACTTCCCAACCCACGCCCCAGGCCCCCAGGGTGGGGGATTCCCAGTTGTCCTCCACGAAGCGGATGTCGTGGTCAGCGGCGCGAATCCCGAGGGCTTCGAGGGAGGCCAGATAGGTTTCCTGGATGCCCTCCGGCGACGGCTTGATCAGCACCTGGTATTGGAAGTAGTGCTGGGCACGATTGGGATTATCGCCATAACGGCCATCGGTGGGACGGCGACAGGGTTCGGGATAGGCCACCGCCCAAGGCTCCGGACCGATCGCCCGCAACACCGTGTGGGGACTCATGGTCCCCGCCCCCTTCTCGGTGTCGTAGGGCTGCAGGATCAGGCAGCCCTGGTCAGCCCAGAAGCGGTTGAGGGTGGCAATGATGTCCTGGAAATGCATGGGGCGCCGCGCCGTCCTTCAACGCAGCCATTCTCCCGCTCAGGCCACCAGCTCCAACAGCCCCATCAACCCGGCCGCCAGGGGGCGATGGGCCTGGGCCGTGAAGCCCGCCGCGCGGGCCAGGGCCAGCTGCTCCCCAGCACGGGGGAAGCGTTCCAGGCTGGCCTCCAGGTAGGCGTAGTGCTCGGGCAGCCCCGCCAGCCGGGCCGTGGGCACCACCAAGCGGCGCAGGTAAAGCCGTTGAAAGGCCGCCATGGTCCCCTCGGGGCGGTTGAAGTCGAGCACCGCCGCCCGAGCGCCTGGGCGCAGGAGGCGGCGCAATTCCCGCAGTCCGGCGCCGGGGTCGGCCAAGTTGCGCAGTCCGTAGGCCATCACCGCCCCGTCCAAGCCGCCCGTGGGCAGGCCCGTGGCCAGGGCATCCCCCAGCTGCCACTGCAACGGCAACCAGGGCTGGGCCGCCGCCCGCCTGCCGGCCAAGGCCAGGGGGGCTTCCGCCGCGTCGAGACCGAGCACGCTGCCCCCCGGCCGCACCTTGGTGGCCAGCATCAGGGCCAGATCGCCTGTGCCGCAACAGAGATCAATCAGATGATGCCCGGGACGGGGTTGAAGCCAAACCAGCGCCTGCCGCTTCCAGAGCCGGTGAAGACCCAGGCTGAGCAGATCGTTCAAGCGGTCGTAGCTGGGGGCGATCCCGTTGAACAAATCGCGGACCGCTGCGGAATCGCCGGGTTTCAAGGGTTGAACGTCAGGCCGCAGGGGGGCGGGCGGGGGCGATGTCGTCCCAGGGCAGCACGATCGCATCCAGGGACATGGTGGCGTCTCCGGTTGCGGCGGGATGCAACAAACCTCCGGCTTCAGTCCGCCCCGGGGAGGTGAAGGTGAGCAGCATCACCGTGGCCAACCCAACGGCGGCGGAACACACCATGCAGCCGGCCAACATCAACGAGAATTCGCGACGGTCATTGGCGGCCTGCATCAGCTGCAGGGCCCAGGCCACAAGCAGCACAACGGCGGCCACCATCAGGAGCGCCACGCCTGTGGCCAGGGGAGCGGAGAGGGTGAGCACGACCGGAAACGGTGCCGAGAAGCGGTACCGAGAACTTTGTTGATGTTACGGGGCTTTAAGCCACGGCGCGATCGTCGCCGAACGGCTCCGCCGGGGCCGGCTCCCCCACCAGCGGGCGCAGCGCCAGCCCCCGGGCCAGCAGATCCCGTTTGATCGCCTCCACGGTGAGGACGCCGTCGTGGAGCAACGACGCCAGCAACGCCGCCGACGCCTGCCCCTGCTCCAGGGCTGCGGCGATGTGATCCAGGCACCCGGCACCGCCGGAAGCAATCACCGGCACCGGCACCGCCTCGGCCACCGCCTGGGTGAGGGCCAGGTCGTAGCCGGCCTGGGTGCCATCGCCGTCCATCGAGGTGAGCAGGATCTCCCCGGCCCCCCACTGCACCACCTCCTGGGCCCAGGCCAAGGCATCGAGGCCCGTGTTCTGCCGCCCCCCCTTCACATACACATCCCAGCCCGGCCCGCGGGCGGCCACCTGATCGCCGCTACGGCGGCGGGCGTCGATCGCCACAACGATGCACTGGCAACCGAACCGTTCGGCGCCGCGGGCCACCAACGCCGGGTCGCCCACGGCGGCGGAATTGAGGCTGATCTTGTCGGCCCCGGCCCGCAACAGCTGGGTGATCCCCTCCACGCTGCTGATGCCCCCCCCCACCGTGAACGGAATGGTCACCGACTCCGCGGTGCGCCGCACCAGCTCCACCAGGGTGGAGCGGCCCTCGTGGCTGGCGGCGATATCCAAGAACACCAGTTCATCGGCGCCGGAAGCGCTATAGCGACAGGCCAGCTCCACCGGATCCCCCGCATCCCGCAACCCCACGAAGTTGACCCCCTTCACCACCCGGCCGGCGGCCACGTCGAGACAGGGAATGATGCGCTTGGCGACCATGACGGCGAAGGCAGAGGAATGGGGGGAGGGGGAGGCCCGGGACCGCCCCGGGGGAAGCTGCGGGGGACACTGTTAGGGTTGCGCCACTTTTCTCGCGGGTCCTCGGCCATGTCCCAGGCTGCCATCACCATCGGTTCGAAGGTGCGGGTCACCCGGGTCCGCGACCGCATTCCCGCCGAGCTGGTCACCACCCTCAAGAGCGACCCCACCGGCACAGTGAAGGACTTCCGGGTCACCGACGGCAAGGGCATCGGCGTGGTGGTGGAACTCAACGGCGGCGGCACCACCTGGTTTTTCGACGACGAAATCACGCCCGCCTGAGCCCAGCGTCCCTGTGAGCGATCCCACGAACCGCGGCGCCGCCGCCCGGCAGCTGCTGGGCATGAAAGGTGCCGGCGGCACCACCAACCCCTGGAAGATCCGGCTGCAGCTGATGAAGCCGGTCACCTGGATCCCCCTGATCTGGGGCGTGCTCTGCGGGGCCGCCGCCTCCGGCCAGTTCCATTGGACCCTGCCGGAGGTGGGAGCGTCGTTTGCCTGCATGCTGATGAGCGGTCCGCTCCTGGCGGGCTACACCCAAACCATCAACGACTACTACGACCGCGACATTGACGCGATCAACGAGCCCTACAGGCCCATCCCCTCCGGGGCCATTCCCCTTTGGCAGGTGAAGCTTCAGGTGTGGGTCCTGCTGCTGGCCGGCCTGGCCGTGGCCTGGGGCCTGGATCGCTGGGCGGGACACCGCACCCCGGTCCTGCTGCTGCTGGCCCTGGGGGGGGCCTTTGTGAGCTTCATTTATTCGGCTCCCCCCCTGAAGCTCAAACAAAACGGCTGGCTGGGCAACTACGCCCTCGGGGCCAGCTACATCGCCCTGCCTTGGTGGGCTGGCCAGGCCCTGTTCGGCCAGCTCACCTGGACCACCGCCCTGCTCACCCTGGCCTACAGCTTGGCCGGCCTGGGCATCGCTGTGGTGAATGACTTCAAGAGCGTGGAGGGGGATCGCACCCTGGGGCTCCAATCGCTTCCTGTGGTGTTCGGTATCGAACGGGCCAGCTGGATCAGCGCCGCCATGATCGATCTGTTCCAATTGGCCATGGTGGCCGTCCTCATCGCCATCGGCCAACATTTGGCGGCCGTGATCCTGGTGCTGCTGATCGTCCCCCAGATCACCTTCCAGGACATCTGGTTATTGCGCGATCCCGTGGCCTTTGACGTGAAGTATCAAGCCAGCGCTCAACCGTTCCTGGTGCTTGGGATGCTCGTCACCGCCCTGGCGATTGGCCACAGTTCCCTGACCCAGATCGGCGCTGCCGCCGTCACGCTTTGACTCAAGTCGGTCGCCCCCGCCCGCCGCGCCCCCGCGCCGACCGCCAAGACGGCGAAGGTCCCCCCGGTGGCCTGAAAAAGATCCGCAGGGCCGTGGTGCCCGGCTTGGTGGCTGTGGGCCTCGGCGGGGGAGTCGCCCTCACCCACACGGCGATCGTGGCCGGGATCGATACCCTGCTGCCGGACGCCAGCCGCATCAGCAGCTTCAACCGGCCCGGCACCCTCACGATCCTCGACAGCAACGGCGAGGTGGTGTACAAGGCGGGCCCGGCCACCCGGGAGAAATTGAGCCCTGGCCACATGCCCGTGCTGGTGCAGCGGGCCTTCGTCGCCGCGGAGGACCGCCGCTTCTATCAACACGATGGGGTCGATGGGGTCGGCATTCTGCGGGCGATGGTCCGCAACCTCCGCCAGGGCTCGGTGGAAGAAGGAGCCAGCACGATCACCCAACAGCTGGCCCGTACCGTCTTCCTCAGCCAAGACCGCACCCTCTGGCGCAAACTCAAAGAAGCGGCCTTGGCCGGCAAAATCGAGCGCCAGTTGAGCAAGGAGCAGATCCTTGAGCAATACGTCAACTACGTCTACCTGGGATCCAGCGCCTACGGCGTGTCCGATGCCGCCTGGGTGTACTTCTCCAAGAAACCCAACCAGCTCACCCTGCCGGAAGCGGCCCTGATCGCCGGCCTGCCCCCCGCCCCCTCCGTCTATTCCCCCCTGGTCAATCCGGATCTGGCCCTGCAGCGGCGATCCACGGTGCTGCGACGCATGCGGGAGGCCGGTTACATCGACGACGCCCAGATGGATCGGGCCATGGGCGCCCCCCTAGGCCTCAAACCCGCCGAGCCCAAGTTCTTCGTGAATCCGGCGCCCTGGTTCGTCAGCTGGCTGGAGCAGGAATTGCCCCATGTGCTCACCAAAGAGCAACTCGAAGTGGGAGGCCTGACGATCCGCACCGGTTTGAACAAGCGCTGGCAGGCGGAAGCCCAGAAGGTGATCCAGGGCTATGCCACCGGCGGCCTTGAGGGTGCCCTGGTGACGATCGAGCCCGGTACCGGCCTGGTGCGGGCGATGGTGGGGGGTAAGGACTGGCAGAAGAGCCAGTTCAATCGGGCCACGATGGCGCTGCGCTCCCCCGGCTCCACCTTCAAGCTGTTCACCTACACCGCGGCGATCAAATACGGCATGAAGCCTGACGACATCGTCAGTGCCCGTGATCGCTGTTATTCAGATGGTTGGCCACCGAAGCAGTTCTGCATCAAGGGCGGCGGGGGCAACCTGCCCATGGTTTCGGCCATCACGGCCTCCCTCAATTCCGCCGCCGTGGGCATCGCTGAAAAGGTTGGCTATCCGCGGGTGATCGAAGTGGCCCGTTCCCTGGGGATCACCGGCACCATCGGTGCCTACCCCGCCATGGTGCTCGGCGCCAACGAGAAGACCGTCCTCCAGATGACCACCGCCTACGCGGCGATCAACAACCGGGGGATCTACGTGCAGGCCACCCCCTTCGACGAGATCCTCGGCCCCGATGGCACCCTGCTCTGGACCCGGCGGGTCGATGGGCCCCGATCCCGGCGGGCGGTGAGCAGCGATGTGGCCGACGCCATGCTCTGGATGCTGCAGAGCGTGGTGCGCAACGGCACCGGACGCGGAGCGGCCCTGGCGGACCGTCCCGCCGCCGGCAAGACCGGTACCGCAGAAGGGGCCCGAGACCTCTGGTTCATCGGCTCGATCCCCCAACTCACCACGGGGATTTGGTTCGGCTACGACCAAAACTTCCAGACCGGCAGCAGCAGTGTGCTGGCCACCTACGCCTGGCACACCTACATGAGCGCCGTAGTCAAGGGAATGCCGGTGCGCCAATTCCCACCCAAACCCGTGCTCACGGGCAGCTTCATTCCCTACGTCCCGCCGAAGCAGAAACCCAAGAAGAACCCTGCCCCCGCGCCTGAGCAGGCCGCCCCCGCCTGGCGACCGCCGGTCGACGACCCCAACAGCCGCTGGCAACCACCGGCCCTGGACCCCGATCCCCCCAGCCCGCCCCGTCGCGACCCCAGCCGCGACGAGCCGTCGCCGCCGGAATCCCGCTGGGCACCCGATCCCGTGCCCCCGCCTGCGCCCAGGGCCCCCAGCTGGGAGCCCCCCGCCCGGGAACGGGAGCAGGCCGCCCCAGCCCCTCGCCCGGCCCCCGTGGCCCCAGCCGCCCCCAGGCCCGCCCCTCGCCCCGCAGCTCCGGCGCCAGCCCCAGCGCCGGCCGCACCGCCCCCTCTCCCACCCCCTCCGGTTCAGCCGCCTCCTCCCGTCTCCGCCCCGCCGCCGCCCTAAGGGTCAGGCGCCTGCAGCACGGCCGCATAGAAGCCATCGCCACCGCCCTCTCCGGGCATCCACTGGCGTTCGCTCAGCAGTTCCCAACCTGGGTGATCCGCCAGCACCGCCGCCACCACCTCCCCGTTCTCGCGGGGGTGCACGGTGCAGGTGGCATAGACCAACCGACCGGAGGGCCGCAACAGCGGCACCAGGGCCGTCAGCAGCGCCCGCTGCAGCACCACCAGGCCATCGATCCGCTCAGGGGACACCCGCCAGCGGGCGTCGGCATGACGGGCCAGGGTCCCCAGACCAGAACAGGGTGCATCCACCAGGATCCGATCAAAGCCCCCTCGCCACTCGGGACGGTCCGCCAGCAAGGTCGCGGCATCGGCCGCCAGGAGGCGCAGGCAGGTCAGCCCCAGGCGGGCAGCATTCAGTTCCACCCGACGCAACCGCGCGGCGGAACGATCCACCGCCCACAGCTCCCCCTGATCGCCCATCAACTCGGCCAGTTGGGTGCCCTTGCCCCCCGGGGCGGCACAGGCATCCAGGATCCGCTCTCCGGGCCGGGCCTCCAGCAGCGGCGCAATCGCCTGGGCACTGCGATCCTGCACACACCAGTGGCCCTCGGCGAATCCCGGCAGCTCCCGCAGGTCTCCGGGACGGTCCAGCAGGGTGAGACCGGCGGGGCCGTGGTCTAGGGCGACGGCCCGCACCCCGGCGGCGGCGAAACGCTCCAGGAGCTCCCCCCGCTTGGCCCGCAGCGGATTGACCCGCAGATCCAGGGGCGGTGGGGTGTTGCAGGCCAGGGCGAAGGTCTCGGCCCGCTCCGGCGGCAACCAATCGAGCAGAGCAACGGCCAGCCAGGCGGGAAGGGAATGGCGCAAACCGAAGGCCGCCGCAGGATCCTCCGGCAGGGTGAGCCCCAGCCAGGGGGGCGCGCCGGCGCCAACATCCAAGGCGTCCCGGCGCCGCAACGCCGCCCGCAGCACCCCATTCACCACCGGGGCCAACCGGGCCAGACCCGCCTGTTTGGCCAGTTCCACGGTGGTGTTCACCGCCGCCGCCGCCGGCACCCTCTGACTGAACAGCAGTTGATAGAGGCCCACGTGCAGCAGCCAACGCAACCGCGGCGGCTGCCGTTCCGCCGGCACCTTGCCCAGGGCATCGAGCCAACCGTCGAGCAAACGCCGTTGCCGGATGGCGCCATAGGCCAGTTCGGTGGCCAGGGCCCGATCGGCGGCTGACAGCCCCTGGCGGGCCAGGGATCGCTCCAGGGCGGCGTCGGCGTAGGCCCCGGCCGCCACGGCCTGGAGCACCTGCCAGGCCAACTCCCGGGCCGGCAGCCCTGGGCCGGGAGCTGGCAGCGCGGGGCTCGGGGGGGGGGGAGCGGGAGAGGTCATCCTCCAGATGTACTGGAGCGCGGCCACCGGAATTGCTCCAGGGGCAAGCGGCCCTCGGCATCCACCGGGATCCCTTCAGCCAGCAACAGCTGGCGCTGGATCCAGTCGCTGCCCTCACGGCTGGGGTGCATGGCGATTCGTCCCTGGGCATTCACCACGCGGTGCCAGGGGAGGGGCGAGGGCAAGGGCAGCCGCCGCAGGGTCCAGCCCACCTGGCGGGCGCAGCCGGGGGCACCGATCAGGAGGGCGATCTGGCCGTAGGTGGCCAGGCGACCGCGGGGAATGCGGGCCACGGCCGCCCACACCCGCTCATCAAAGCCTGGCTTCGGGGGTTCGCCTGGGGGAGGGGAAACGGAACCCATCGCCGTTTTGTCCAGTACTTGGCCCGAGGTCGATGGTCTGCGATTCTGGCCGCACCTGTGCTGCAGCCTGCCGTGTCTGCCTCCGGCTCCGGATCCTCCAAACGGGAGGAGGCTTCGCGTTCCCCCTCGATGATGTCGCAGGGTCCGCAGCTGATGCTGAACCCCAACGAGGCCCTGGCCACGATCGCCTCAGGGGCGGCCTTCAGCCTGGTGGCGATGGCCATGCTGAGCAGCGTGATCGCGGCCCTGCCCCCCCGGCTTCTGGATCCCCAGTGGCAGCTCACCCTCGGTGGCGCCCTCACCAGTAATGGCCCCTTGGCGCTGATGGGGCTGGTGCTGCTGCACCTGGCTGGGTTTTTAAGACCGGACTCCAGCCGGCTGAGCAAGCGGTTGACACGCTGGCGCCAACTGGCCGTCCTCGTGGCCCTGCTCTACCTGCTGTTGATCCCGTTGGAGCTGTCGTCCAGCTGGAGTGCGATCAACACGGCCCGCAAGCTGCAAACCCGCAGCCTGCGCGAGACCAAAACCCGGGTGCAAACCTTCCGGCTGGCCATCGATCAGGCCTCCAGCAGTGCCGACCTCCAGCGTCGCCTGGCGGCGGTGGGGGGCCCGAATCTGCCTCCGGCGATGCTGCAACAACCCTTGAATCAGCTGCGACCGATTCTGCTGCGCCAACTTCAGAGCAGCGCCAGCCTCACCCGCACGCGCACCGACACCTCCCTGGAAAAACCCCTCACCGCGCTGGTGTTGGAAGCGATCCGGGTGGTGGGGATGGCGATCCTGCTGGCCCTGGGCTTTGCAAGCGGCGCCACAGGCACCGGGACGAGCGACAGCCTGATCGACCGGCTGAAGATCCTGCGCCCCGGCCGAAGCCGCTGAAGGTCAGGATGGCGTTTTGACTGCGCGATGCCGTTGCTGCCCCGCCGCTATGAGCGTCTCCGGAGCGTGCTGAATCGCCGCATGGGAAACCTCACGGTGCTGTTGGAGTACGTGGACAAACCCCACAACATCTCGGCCATTCTGCGCAGCTGTGATGCGGTGGGCGTCCTCGAAGCCCATGCGGTGAGCCTGCCCGGCCGGTTGCCCATCTACAACGACACGGCCCAGGGCAGCCAGAAGTGGGTGCCGCTCCACCGCCATCGCTCCCCAACGGAGGCGATCGCTCTGCTGAGGCAGCAGGGCCTGCGTCTCTACGGCACCCACTTGGGCGTGGATTCCCGCGACTATCGCGACTGCGACTTCACCGGCCCTACGGCCTTTGTGCTTGGAGCGGAAAAATGGGGCCTGAGTGAATCCAGCGCCGCCTTGATGGATCAGGGGATCCTGATCCCCATGCAAGGCATGGTTCAGTCCCTGAACGTCTCCGTGGCGGCGGCAACACTGCTGTTCGAAGCCCTGCGCCAACGCCAGGCTGCGGGGGTCGTGCCCGAGCGGGGGGAAGGGGTGGATCCGGAGCGGTACCCCAACCTGCTATTTGAGTGGGCCTATCCCCAGGTGGCCAGCTGGTGCCGCCAGATTGGTCGCCCCTATCCGGCCCTCACCGAGGAGGGCGCCATCGACGAGCAGTTGCCGCGTCACCTGAAGCTGCGCTGCTGAGCCGAGCCGCCACCGGAGCAATCGGAGCGATCGCCCCTCAGGGCCGACCGCCCTGATCGAAGCGCGCCGCATTGGGCAGCCACAGGGCCAGCCCCAACCCCGCCAGCTCGAGCGGTAGCTGCCCGCCGGCCAGCAGCACCACCAGCAACACCACGGCGGCGAGCATCTTTTCCAGGAGCGCGAACACCTCGTCGCGGTTGGAGGCCCCTAGGAACCAGAGGGCCGCCCCCAGCAGCAACAGCAGGAGCGTCACCCACCAAGCCATGGAATTTGCGGCAACCTCAAGGCACCCTAACCAGTCTGAGGGCAAGGCGATCAGCCCGGGCGCTGGCCGGACAGCCAGCTTTCCAGGCCTTCCCCCAGAAAGGAGAGCCCAAGCACCAACACAAACATTGCCAGTCCCGGGAACAGGGCGGTCCACCAGATGCCGGTGGGCACTGCCGTGAGCGCCATCTGCAGATCCCCGCCCCATTCCGGGATGGTTTCCGGCAGGCCCAGGCCCAGGAAGCCCAGTCCGCCGAGCACCAGCACGGCATCGGCCGCATTGAGGGTGAGCAACACCGGCACCGTGGTGATCACGTTGCGGAACAGGTAGTGGCGCAGGATCCAGGCCGGTCCTGCGCCCAGGGAACGGGCCGCCTCCACGAACAGCTCCGCCTTGACCTGGGCCGTTTGGTTGCGAACCACCCGGAAATACTGGGGGATGTACACGACGCAGAGAGCGGCGGCGGCATTGGGCAAGCCCCGGCCCAGCAGAAAGGCCAGGACCACCGAAAGCAGCAACACCGGCAGGGTGTAGAGGGTGTCCATCAGCAGCACCAGCAGCCGATCCATCGCCCCCCCCAGGTAGCCACTCACCATGCCGAGGGGCACACCGATCAACAGGGCCAGGAGCAGGGCGATCACCACCACCTGGAGGGCCACGCCACTGCCCGCGAGGGTGCGAACGCAGACGTCCCGACCGAGGCGGTCGGTGCCGCACCAATGGGCGGGCGACGGGGCGGCGTAGAGCGGTTGATCGAGGCCGGCGTTGGGATCCACCAACCAGCCCAGATGAATCAGCAGGGGCGTGAGCAGGGCCACCACCCCATAGCCCAGGACGATCCAGAGCCCCCAGCGGGCCATGCGACCGGACAAGGTGCCGGGGGATTGCCAGGGCAGGAGCACGGGGCGCAGGCGCGGGAGGGGGTCGTCCCATTCAAAACGGCGAAGCTCCCCCCCAAAAAACGAGGCGCAACAGCCGCAGGAAGCCCGCCATGGGCTAAAATGGATTTAGGCAATATTCAAACAAAAGAAGGCAAAGCCGCTGTCAATTTTCACCTTAAACTGGGCTTGGGTGCCCGGCTAAAACGAAACCCAATTCATTCAATCCAGATTCACCCGAAACTCCCGGCCTTATGGTTTGGTTTGAAGCCTCGAACTCTCCGCCGTGCTCGTCCATGCCAACCCACCTGGCCGAGCGACAGGGCATGCAGCACACCCCGCCAGGGATCCAGCACCCATGACGATGCCCCGCCTTCTGATCGTCGATGACGACCCGGAACTCGGCCAATTCCTCAGCACCGAGCTGGATGTGGAGGGCTATAGCTGCACCCTGGCCAGCAACGGCCAGCAAGCCCTTGGCCTGATCCGCAACCAGCGCTGGGACTTGGTGGTCCTGGATTGGACCCTGCCTGACTTCAGCGGCCTGGAGGTGTGTCGACGCATGCGGCAGGGCGGCATTACCACCCCGGTGCTGATGCTCACCGGGCGCGATGAAGTGCGGGAGCGCGTCGAAGCCCTCGACTCAGGCGCCGACGATTTTCTAACCAAACCCTTCTCAATCGAGGAACTGCTGGCCCGCGTGCGCGCCCGGCTGCGACGCACCAATCTCAACACCCAGGACGACGGCTGGCTCCGCCTCGCAGACTTGGCCGTGAACCCCGCCAGCCGTGAAGTGATGCGAGGCGAGCAGGAGATCCACCTCACGGCCAAG
The DNA here is from genome assembly GCA_903856805.1 of uncultured cyanobacterium. Taxonomy (GTDB): domain Bacteria; phylum Cyanobacteriota; class Cyanobacteriia; order PCC-6307; family Cyanobiaceae; genus Cyanobium. The sequence continues at coordinate 14,697 of CAIOCZ010000077.1, forward strand.
GAGTTCGATCTGTTGCTTCACCTGCTGCGCCATCCCAACGAGGTGCAGGAACGGCGCAGCATCCTGGATGCCCTCTGGGGCGTGGATTGGGACGGCGACGACAACCTCCTCGACGTGTACGTGCGCTACCTGCGCAAAAAAATGGAGCCCCCCGGCCAGCCCACTCTCATCCAAACCGTGCGCGGCGTGGGATTCATGCTCAAAGAAGGACCGGCAAAATAACAGGAACCTTCGCCTCAATTGGTATCACCATGAACTTTTCATGGAAATTCCATGGTTTTCTTCGCGTTTCCCCCCTTGCATCCCATTGCTGCGTGCTGCTAAGACTTAAAGCATCCTCTTTTGTGCTTTGAGGCTTTCCCTCGTGCGTTCCACCCCCATGCGTTCCACAAGCTCACTCCGCTACCGCTTGGCACTGCAGCTTCTCGATCGCCAACGACTGGTGCGTGCTGGAGCCAAGGGCTTCACCCTGATCGAACTGATGATCGTGGTGGCGATCATCGGCATCCTTGCCGCGATTGCCCTGCCTGCGTATATGAACACCAGGAACCAGGCAGAAGCGGGAGCCAACATTGGCTCAGCCATCGCCTACGCCAAAGAATGTGCCACCGTGAAGGCCTCAGGCATGGGTAGCCCTTCCACCCCTTCAGCGGATAGCGGAATCACCGTTACTGGATGCAACGCCACCGATACCGCCTCCGATGGAGTCGTGACGTCCAAGGCTTGGCCTGCAGGGGCTGAAGGGGTGAATTGCCTTAACAAAAAAAGCGTTAAAGCCAATACTTCAGCCACCATCACCGTCAGCAGTGTCGACATGAGCCAAACCTGCACATTCAACTAGGATTCCGACCGAATCTCTTGCGCTTCCAAAGCCCCTCCACAGGAGGGGTTTTTCAATGAGATGATCTTGAATTGCCCTGATTCAACTAAATCCCAACACACTTTATTCCCTGATTCACACAGACTTTAAGGCGAACTCATATTTTCTAAAAATTACGCGTCGTCCGTCGCAATGTTCTCACAAGAGTTCATCCTGAACCTAAGGCCCCCAACTCCCTATCCCGCCCATCGACGATTACCTTAAGTTAGAGTGTGAACCTGCTTGCCGTCCCACCCTTGATAAGGAGGTTGCGCCAACTAAGCCGGGGGAGCCTCCCTCGGGGTGGTCGCTGGAGCGTCCCCCTGTCCCAGCAGGGCTCAATGGTGCTGCCCGCTGCCGTGATCACGGGCATGGTGCTGGTGATGGGGGCGGTGGCCCTGGCCCAGCGCGGCCTCTCCACCCAAACGGGTGCCGCCTACCAGAACCAGAGCCGAGAAGCGGAACAGGTGGCCGATTCCGGGCTCGCCATGGTGATCAGTGAACTGAACCGGGAACCCAACCGCGGCCTGCTGGAAGCCACGGTGCCGATCAACAACTGGGGGGCCGCCAGCAACGCCAGCGCGATCCGCAATCCCTGCGCCGGTGGCCGCTCACCCGATGCCCAGGCCATGGGCTTCAGCAATGAAGCCAACCCCCCCACCATCGCCAACGATGCCGAGCATCGCTTCATCGTGAAGCGATTCACGATCAAGAACAAAGATCGCAGCAAAAGCTATACCAGCACTTCCAGTGGCACCCACAGTAACGGCAGCAATCTCAATGGTTTCAGCCCCGTAGCCGACATCAATCTGGCCGAGGCCGGCAACGTGGGCTATCTGGAAGTGGAGGTGGAAGGCCAGGTGTTACGCAACGGCAAGGTGATTGCCCGCACCGTGCTCACCCGTGAATATCAACTGGTGCCCAAGTGCTGCCAGCAAAGCTTCGGCGAACCCGCCCAGAGCCACGGTAATGATTACGAAGCCTGTGATCTGATCCCTCCCCTGATGGTGGGCACCGCCTCCCTGTTCGGCACGGGAGGTGGGGTCACCTTTGCCCAACCGTCCTCCGAAGTGCGGCTCTACGACTCCAGCAATGTTCTTCTGGATCAAAAGCCCAGCCAGATCATCTGCCTCACCCGCTCGGGCACCTGCGGCGGCACCGTGAGCAGCGTGGATGGGGTGCCGGTGGTGCCGTTGCGCCCCTTCATCCCCGATCTGGTGCCCTATCCCGGCACATCCTCCGTCTGTCGCAGCGCCATCAATCCACCCTCCGGCACCCAGAACTGCGGCAATAACGGCTATGGCGGGCTGATCATCGATGCGACCAACGCCGCCGATCAACCCGGAGTGGTGCGCACCGTGTGCGTGGATGAAAACAACGACGGCAAGCTGACGGCCACGGATGCCAACTGTCCGGCGGCCTTTTCCAGCAGTTCCCCAGCGCAAATCGTCAGCAACCCCTCCAGAACCGCCACCCTGGAAGACGTCAAAAACTTCACCCCCTATCGGGGCTACTGGGCCAAGGGATTCGACACCATGCGGGTGAGCCCCGAGGGCGTGGTGCAGCTTTGCAACACCCGCGACGAGAATCTAACCAACACTCAGGCCGTGCCGATTCTCTCCCAAGTGTTGGTTGGCGGTTCCGCGGGCTGCGCCGACATCAGCCGTTTCTGCTACCGCAGCGAATACATCCCCCCCGACGGCAGCCCGATCCAACGGGCCTACCACTGCCGGATCCGGCAGTTGATCGTGAATGATGACACCCAGAAGCCAGGCTCCTCCGGTGGCAGTGAGGCCATGCGCCGTCAGAACAACACCTTCACGATCGACACCACCGGCGACCCCATTTATCTGTATTTCAACAACGCCTGGCAAGAGCCAACCAATCAATGCGCGGGCCGCGTCAACGTCAGTGGAGTCCTAATCGACAAATGCACGCTGAGGGGGACAGGAGTCAATATGACAATCACCCCATACAAGTATTCCAGCGAAAACAAACTAACCCAACTTGCCAGGAATGCAGATTGGACCATCGACGACGGCCAGATCCAGCACGTCCGCTGCGAGTACAGCAGCGCCGTGGCCGCAGGAGGCACCTCCCCCAGCGGCCTCACCACCATCACCCCGGATCAGGCGTGCCCAACCCCGGTCTTCTCCACGGACGTGACCCGGGTGCGCCTCTTCAGTGATGTCAATCGATTCACATTATCCCTAGGGGATGACGGCTTCGTCCGCGATGTTTTCCTGTATTTGGTGCGCGGAGACCTCACCTTGGCTAATGAAAGCAATGCAGAAACGTCCTTTGGCTTGCCTAACTTCCGCGGCGTAGCCTGGGTGAACAACCTCAGCATGGGTAGTCAATGCCCCAAATGTGCAGGGGGCGCATTTATTGCTGTTCCCGCCGCCACGAACTATCGCCGTAACGATCTGTTCGCGTCCGATTCCCAGATGGAAACCCTTCTCGATTACTACCGGGATGTGGTGGCCCGAGGCATCACCCGCACGGGGCTCCGTTGAGTTCCGCCATGGCCCCCACCTCCCTGCGCCACCTCCCGCTCCGCCGCCAGCGCCCCGCCGCCGGCGAGCAGGGGGCCGCCCTGATCCTTGAACTGCTGGTGGGCATCGTGGTCTTGGCGACGGCCGTGGCCACGGCGGCCAGCATCAGCGTTGTCACCAACCGCTCCACCCGGACCGGCCATGGCCTCACCGAAATGGAAACACGCATCGACACCGATCTCGCCCAGATGCGCCAATGGGCCGAGCTCTACACCTGGTGCGCGGGCTTCGGCACCACCAGCAGCACCAGGGTGAACGCCTCGCCCACCTGCAAGAGCAAAAGTTCTGCTAATTCGTCCTATTACTACCCCGATAATCCTCCCCCCGGCAACCCCACCGCGGCCCAGGCCCTGAGAACCTTCAACGCAGCATGCAATGACGGCACAACAACCCAGTTCAACCAGCCCCTGATCACGTTTCTCAACATTGTTCCCCGCCCCAGCGGCGTGACCCGGGAGGTGATCAGTGACGACAACCGCGCCAAACGGCTGCGCATCACCTACACGGCCGCCGTGCCCAACAGCACCAAGGGAATCCAACGGGTGGTGGTGCTCACCCCCACGGTGGCCGCTTGGTGCCCATCGAGCCCATGAGACGCGTGCCACCCCCCACGCCCGCCTCTACCGGGTTCACGTTAATTGAACTGCTGATTGTTGTCGTTATTCTGCTGATCGTTGCTGGTGCAATCTCCATCATCGGCACCACTGCCCTGCGACGGGAAGAGCTCAACAGCATCTCCGTGGGGCTGGCGGGTTGGTTGGAAGGCGTCCAGCGGGCCTCGAGGCGGCTGAGTCCCACCGGCTGTGAGGTGGTGTTCACCCCTGGACCCTTGACACCCAATACTGTGATCGCCACCGCGTCGGCCCTTGATCCCCTCGCCAATCCAGCGGCCGATGCCTGCGGGGTTCCAACAGAATTCCGCCTTCCCCACCACATCTACGGCGACAAACTCCAGCTCACCGTCGATAGCGGCGAGAACAGGATCTCGTTCACCCCCCGCGGCACCACCACCGCCCTCTCCCCGCTGGCGATTCGCGTAAGCCATCCCAACCACCTTGGTGCACGCTGTGTGCGGCTTTCGGCCATTCTCGGTGTGGTATCTATCGGCACCGATCGCAACAGCAATGACAAACCTTGTCATGAAAGCAGCTACGACGACGCCACATGATGTCCAAGCTGCTCCGATCCCTCCGCCCCCATCGCCGCCGAGCCAGTGCCGCCGGCTTCAGCTTGGTGGAGCTGCTTATCTATGTGGCTTTGGCGGGGGGAGTCCTGGCCATGATCACTGGGGTGACCGTGTCCAACATCCGTTCCACAAGCAACATCGAACTACGACTTCGCACCGCGGATCTCTGGGGCCGCATCAGCAGCCTGATCGAATCAGAAATCAGCGAAGCAGACGGCATTAAATACAACGAAACCTTGCCAAGTGAGTGCATCGCCAATGTTGCCAACTCACCCTCCGGATCCAGTTTCTCATTGCAAATTCCCCATCTGAACAGCACAACAAGCCCAACCTCGGGCCCCCTCCCCCATGTGTCGATTCACTATTATCAGGTTCCCGATCCCAATCCCCCCACAGACACCCCAGCAAAAGATAACGATCTCTGGCGCTGCGGCCCTGGCTACGCCTCCTCTGGCCAGCTCGATTACACCGGTCCAATAGTGGCCTCCATGCTCGGCAAACGCACCACCATTTGCACCACCTGTGACCCCACCAGAACATCTGATGAACGCTCCCTCAGCTTTGTGATCTCCATGAGCACTCCCAAAGGGGAAACCATCAACGTTCATCCTCCCAAGAAGAACAATGATGATGATGATGATCAAAGCAACATCCTCGAAGACCAGACAACCACCATCCGCACTGGTATTCAGACGGTTGACGCCTTACCAACGGTGCCCTGAATCCCGATCATCCCCCGCTGGCCAATTCCTGCTGCAGGGCCACCCTGAGGCGTCCCCCACCGGGCTCCTGAAACTCCTGCACCAGTCGCACCCGCAGCCATAACGGCCCCAACGACTCCACCTGAAAGCCCGAGAGCGGCAACGCGTCAATTAATACGCGGTTCTGAACATCGCCGCTGCTCGGTTCGCCATCGAGCCCATAGGCCGGACCACAGCGCATCAACACCTTCCCCCGCCAGATCGGGCTGGGGGCCTCCCCCTGGGTGTAGGTGATCAGCCCCTGGGCAGTGCGCAGCCTGAGGGCCGGACGCCGTCCCGCCAGCCCACACGAGGAGGCCACACCACTCCAGGCCTGGGCCGGCAGATCCACCACCTCGGCCCTCAGCAGATCCGCCCGCACCAACTCCAGGGTGCGCCGCTGCTGGATCCGTTCCCGCAGCACCCGCGCCAGCCTCTGGCTCGCACGGCCGTCCCCCAGGAGCGCCTGGAGCATCACCGCCACCAGCGTCATTCCGATCGCCAGCACCAGCAACAGCTCCGGCAACGACCAGCCGCCGCTGGCCTGCCGATGCGTCCCCTTCATAGCGCCAGATCGGGCCGACAGGCCCCTTGCTGCCACTGGCCCAACCGCATCACCCCCAACGGCAGGGAAATCACCACACAGCGCACCAGCTCGGTGCCTGGAGCGGAGAGAACCACCGTGCCGCCATCCAGCACCAGACCGTTGCTGGTGAAGCGAACCGCCGCCGGCAGGTTGTGCTCCAGCAGAACAGGATTGGAGTCCATCCCTTCCCCCAGGGACAGGGGCACCCCGGGGCAGGCGGGCACGGTGCC
>CAIOCZ010000078.1 GCA_903856805.1 uncultured cyanobacterium
CCCGTGAGCAGCAGCAGCGTCACCCCCACCACCACCGCCACCAGGGCCACCGCCAACAGCAGGAAGGATCCGGCGCCTCCCCCATCCTCCAGCGGCAGGAAGTAGGGCTGGGCCAGGCGCTGCAGCTGACCCAACCGCAGGCCAAAGGCGGAAAGCGAACGCATGCGGCCGCAGCAGCGATGGGCGAACGGAGATCATCGTGGACCTGCCGAGGCCTCCGGCCGACGACGGGCGGATTCGCCACGATGGGGTCACCACCGCCCCAAGGAGCCCCTTCCCAACTTCATGGCCTGTCCGAACTGCGGCAGCTGGGGCGTACGGGCGGACCGCAGCCTGTCGGGGCGGATGGTGTGCGTGCGCTGCGGCCATCCCCTGGGCGTCGGGGCCCAGGCCTCGCGGCGGCGGGGAGGTACCGGGGGGCCGTGGCGTTTCCGCCAGCGCCGGGGCCGGGGGCTTGGGGGATGGAAGCTTGGACTCCTGGCCCTGCTGATGATCTCCGCCCTGTTGGCGGCCCTGCCCCCTCCCCGCCTCAGCCCCCCCGCCCCAGCCCCTTGGCCGTCTGGCGGCAAGGTGAATTCAGGGGCTTAGGACCGGGACAACGGGAGCCGGGCGGGGGTCGCCCATGTGACCATCTGCTGACAAGGTTGCTCCCAATCCCTCCCCATCCCTGAACATGGGCCGCAATCTTTTGCAACGGAAGCGGATGGCGAGCAACAACCCGGTAGTCACCCTGGCGGCGCTCAGCATGCGTCAACTGAGGGAACTGGCGAGGAGTCTCGGCATCAGCCGCTACACAGCGCACAGCAAAGAGGGTCTAGCCGAGGCGATTGCCGATAAGGCCCCGGGTCTCAGCCAGCCCGAGCTCCCCGAGCCAGCTTTGGCGGCCGCTGACCTGCAGGCCATCGAAGCGGAGATGGCTCCCGCTCCCCGACCAGCACCGGAAACCCGCCTGGTGTTTCTGCCCAGGGATCCGCAGTGGGCCTACGTGTTCTGGGAGATCGCCGACAGCGACCGGGAGTCCGCCCTGGCCGCAGGCGCCAGCCAACTCTGTCTGAGGGTGGCGGATGTGACCGGGATGCCGGCCGGCTCCTCCCACCCCCACACCCTCCAGGAGGTGGTGGTCGACAGTCATGCCACCGAGTGGTATCTGCCGGTTCCCCTGAGCGACCGGGACTATCGGGTGGAACTGGGCTACCGCAAGGGCTCCAGCGGTGGTTGGGTGTCCCTGGCCTTCTCCTCCGTGGCCCGAGTGCCCTCCCTCAGTCCCAGCGAGCACGTCATCGACCAATTCGTGCCCTTCTCCCTGGAGGCCGGTCCCACGGCGACGGGGTCGATCGAGGCCCCCACCCCGGTCGCGGACAGTGGCCTGCACGAGCGCCTCTACCAAACCGCCACCTCCCGCTGGCGCCGCCTGGGCCGCGGCTCTGAGGCCTTCCATGAACATGAAACAGATCACGACAGGGCGAGCGGCGCCGGGGCCCAGGATTCGGGAGCGGGCCTGTGGGCTTCCGGTCGCAGCGAATCGGGGGCTGGCCTGATGGCCCGACAGCGTTCGTTCTGGCTCGTGGCGGATGCGGAGCTGATCGTCTACGGAGCCACCGATCCCTACGCCCGTCTCACCATCGGCGGGGAGGAAGTGCCCCTCTCGGCAGAAGGAACCTTCCGCGTCCAGGTGCCGTTCCGTGATGGCCAACAGATCTATCCCATCGAAGCCGTGGCCGCTGATGGGGAGCAGAAGCGCAACATCACCCTCGAATTCCGCCGCACCACCCCCGAAGCGAACGTGAACACCCCGGACACCGCCGTGCCCGAGTGGTTCTGATTCACTGACAGTCTTTGATCCCGGAGAGCCTCACGCTCCGGCTGGATCGTTCCGAAGCGGTCGTCGAGCCTCCAGGGCCCTGACGACCGCTTTTTCGTTGGCGGCAACCTGGTACGAATCCTCGACTTCGCTGGCCAGCACCGTCACCTGCTCCAGGGCCTCCTCAGGCCCCAGGGGTTCCAGGCTGGCCAGTTGACGCTCCAACACCGCCCCATCGGCCTCGGAAGGATCCCCCCCCTGGCGCCGGCGGCGAGCGATGCGCTCCGCCGCCAGGGCCGGGGGACAGCGGCACTCCAAAATCGCGAAGCCAGCCCCCCAACGCCGGGCCAGGCTCCGAAACCGTTGCCGTTGATCACGCCGCAGGAAGGTCGCATCCACGACCACATCCAAGCCGGCGGCCAGCACGGCCATCGCCGCCGCCGGCAACAGGGTGCCGTAGAGGAGCTCACTCACTCCGGCCTGATAGGGATCCCCCTGAAGCGGTGCCGTCGGGGGCGTCCCCCAGCCTCCAAACAGCCGCCGCCGTTCCACGTCGGAGCGCAGGCGAATCCAGCCCCCCCGGGTCACCAGCCGGGCCGCCAGCACACTCTTACCGCTGCCCGAAACCCCATGGGTGAGCACCAGCAACGGTGGTCGCGGGCGGCAGAGCTGCTCCGCATGCCCCAGGTAGGCCTCCAGCTCCTGCTCCAGGGACGGGCGTTCCGCCGCTGCCGCCAGCGCCGGAACCGCGGGGAGCTGCCGCAGGCGCAGGGCCGTCACCTTGGCCCTCACCAGCGCGCGATACACCCCATACCAACGCCAGAGGGCCAGGCCGCCGTAATCGCCGCTGCACTCCAGCCAGCGGTTCAGCAGGCGGTCCGCGCTTCGCCGCTGTTGGGCCCTGCTCAGATCCATGGCCAGGAAGGCCAGATCACTGATCGGATCGATCCAGCGCAGGGACGGACTGAACTCCAGGCAGTCAAAGGCTTCGATCCGCCGCTCCTGAAGCACCAGATTGCCCAGGTGCAGATCACCATGACACTCCCGAATGAAGCCGCCCTGAAGCCGCTCCGCCAGCAACGGCTCCAGCCGGGTGGCCTCGGCCAGGGTCCAGCCGCGCAGTCGCTCCAGGCGCCGCCGCTCCAGGGGGAGTGCCGCGGCACTCTCCTCCAGGCTGTCCAAGTTGGCCAGGGCCGGTGCCAGCACCGCCTGGGGGCTGCCGAACGTCCCCCCCGCCGGCGCCACCGCGGCTGCCCCATGGAAGGCAGCCAGGCGCTCAGCCAGGGCCTCGAAAGCCTCCGGATCCACGGCCGAGGACGCTAGACGGGCCGGCAGCAGCAGATTCTGATCAAACTGATGCATCCGCACCGCCAGCTCCAGCACCGCTCCCGGGCCGACGAACGTGGCGCGCTCTACCGGCCCGTGGATGGCACAGAGATCCAGATAGAGATCCGGAGCCAGGCGTTGATTGAGGCGCAATTCCTCCTGGCAGAACCAGCGCCGCCGCTCCACGGTGCTGAAATCAACGAAGCCAAAATTCACGGGCTTCTTGATCTTGTAGGCAAAGGGACCGGTCAGCAGCACCCAAGAGATATGGGTCTGCAGCAGCCGGATCTCCCCCACCGGGTGGTCGTAGGCCTCAGGCCGCAGCAGGGCGGTGATCATCGGATCCAGGCCCTCAATCGGGGCCGGAACGGCACCGGAACCCAAGGGCGGCCTCACCAGGGTGCCCTCACCGGTTGAGCTGGATCATCTGCAGCGTCGTCAGCATGTCCAGGGGGGTCCAGAGCAACTGGGGCAGAAGCAGCACGGTCACCAGCGGTGCCTGGGGCTGCAACTGGAGTGCCACCAGCAGGGCCGCCAACCAGCTGAACAGTCCCACCAGCAGGCCCCAGGTGAGGCGGCGACTGCGGCAGGTGACCCAGAACCGGCTTTCCGCCACCACCCCTACAGCCAACACCAGGGCCACCCAGCCCAGGCTGTGGAGGCGGATCCAGACCACTAGCGCAGCGCCATAGAAGCCCAGGCTGCTGAGGCCCCGCAGCAATGGAAACAGGCTCCACAGCGAAAATCCCAGCCACTGGGGACGACGGAGGGTCGCGTACCAACGCACATCGCGGTGAGCGGGGTTGAGCACCAGGCTGAGCCCAGAGAGGACAAGCAGAACCCCCAACGCAGGGAGCACCAGGCCTGGAACCAGGGAGTCGAGCAGCGGGGGCATGCCGATCAGCGCCGAGGGTCAGCTGGCCACACGATCACCGTGCCAAACATCGCGGGCCGTATCAATCAAATCGCTATAGATGCAATTGAAGAACGTGCTCAGCGAGGGGTTGGTGGTGTGAACCCCACTGATCGCCTCCGCCGGCAAGGCCGCTTCAAGGATGTCAATCAGCAGGGCCACTTCGCCGCTTTCCAGTTGCAGCCGATGTTGGCGACCGCAGTGCTCGATCTTCACGACCAGCATTCCAAGGAGTACTTCGACCCTAGTCTCTTTGCTCCCTGACCGTTCGAGACGGGCAGCCGCAGAAGCGCCTCACGATTTCCGTTGGCCGCTGTCCCCCAGACAAACGGGCCCTCGCCACGGGGCAGCAGCGGATTGGTGCCAGGTCCTGGCAGGATCGCTTGACCCCCCTGCTGGGCAACTCCGCCATGGCCGATCCCGGCAGCCAACGCCCACCCTGGCTCAACTGGCTGATCCTGGCGGCCTTTCTCTGGTCGTCGTGGCAACTGGCAGGGCTCTGGATCCAGCGGTTACACGGCTGAGGCCCCGGCCGGGGGGTCAGGGTGTCTTGCCAGGACGAGGGGCCACCGCCCGCAACAGACGCATGCCCCCCCCCACCAGCAGCATGAGGGCAAACAGGGTCACCAGCACCACCACCATCACCCCAGTGAGCTGGAGCACCCCGATACTGAGCCGGCTCAGGCCGCTGATCAGGTTGGCGATCGCCGTGCTCACCAGCAGCAGCGTGTCCAACCGTTCCGGGATGCGCATCAAGACCATCAGAATTCCGGCACCGGCGGCGCCAAGCAGCACCCCCATGGCGGCCTGGCGCCAACGGGAGGAGCGTCGGCGCCGCAGGCGACGGGACTGGGGAGGCGAAGGGGAGGCTCGGCGGCCGGGACTGGGCAGATGTAAACGGGATCGGGGCTCGGCCATGGTGCCGCGCATTAGGAGTTGAGGTGGTAGCCGGCGCAGCGCATCCAGCGCTCGAATTCCATCAGCACCAGTTCATTGGGGCAATCAATCAGGGACAGGTCGTGGACCGTGCAGTCCCCTTGGCCGCCATGGTGCAAGGAGAGGTGGAACGTGTCACCGCTTAGGCCACACACCTCCGGATCGCTGCGGACCACCACGTCCAGCGCCGCCCCCAGACGGGTGACACGCCGGCGCAACTCGGACCAGGTCTGGGGCATCGTCATGGGGGGAAGCGGGTCAGATCCCTCAGTGTGCTTGGTGCAATCGCGGCGAGTTCACCAGCCGTTCCAGGGGGCCAGCTCCCAGAACCCCTCAGGACGGGCATCCGCGCGCACGAGCGTTGTCCCGGCAGGGGGGGTGGCTCCGAGGGACGCCGCCGGAAGGCCCAGGGCAGCCCGATCAGTGGCGGAGCCGGTGGTTTCAGGACTAGCCGCCACCACCCGGCCAGAACCGTCGACGGCGAGCTTCCAGGTCTGGGTGCTGCCGAGCTGGGGCCAGCCCGCCGCCCGGGATGTGCCCTGGAGGCCCGTGCGGGCGCGGTTGATCAGGGTGAGGGAATCAACGGCCGCAGCAGGCTGCAGCCCCTGTGCCGGCAGCACCGGCGGGGGAACGGTGGGACGCGCTGGAGCGGTCGGAGGGGATGGCGCTGCTGTCGAACTGGCCCCTGTGGACGGGGCCACGATTGAACCGGCCTCCTTGGAGCTGGCCTGGATTGGACTTGTCTGCG
>CAIOCZ010000079.1 GCA_903856805.1 uncultured cyanobacterium
CCAACTGACGCGCCCATCAGGGCCTCCCGCCCTCTTGGTGTCGCTTGCGAAGGAGGCATGGGGTGAGCATTCTTGGGGGTGCCCCCTCCTCCCTCGGGTTGATGAGCAGCGCTCCGGGTCCCCATCCTTTCCCCGCTGCGGCTGGCGGCCCCGGCCATCATGGCCCCGCCAGCCTGGCCGCCCTGGCCCAGCAGCTCTCGGCCCTCATGACCGGGGCCTGGATCACCCAGATGGTTCGGGTGGCGGCCGAGCTGGATCTGGCCGGCCACCTGGCCGCTGGGGAGCAGGCAGTGGACGCGCTCGCCCGCGCCTGCGCCTGCGATCCGGAGAGCTTGTTTCGCCTGCTGCGGGCCCTGGCGGCGGTGGGCCTGTTCCAGGAAACGGCACCCCGTCGTTTTGGCCTCACCCCCCTGGCGGACCTACTGCGGGCCGACCATCCCGCCTCGATGCGCTCCTTCGCACGCCTCATGGGCGATGAGCACTACCTGGCCTGGGACGATCTCCTCCACTGCATCCGCACCGGGGAGCCGGCCTTCGGCCAGCGCTTTGGCGATTCGCTGTTTGATTGGTATCAGCAGCATCCTGAACGGGCCGCCATCTTTGATGGCGCCATGGGTGACATCTCCCGCGGCGCCAGTGGGCCCCTGCTGGATGCACTTCCGTGGGCCGAGTGCCGCCATCTGGTGGATGTGGGCGGTGGCCGCGGTGCGCTGCTGATCCGGTTGCTGCGCGCCCATCCCCACCTCCGCGGCACGGTGCTGGATCAACCCACGGTGGTGGAGGGGCTGACTTCACCCGCCGATCTGGCCGAACGCTTCGCCTATCGCGGCGGTGATTTCTTTGCCGAGGTGCCCGCCGGCGCCGACACCTATTTGTTGAAGCACATCCTTCACGATTGGGGGGATGACGCCTGTGCCGTCCTGTTGGAGCGGATCGCCACCGCCATGGCCCCCGGGGCCAGGCTGCTGGTGATCGAGCAGGTGATCCCCCCCGGCAACGATCCCTTCCCCGGCAAACTGCTCGACCTCAACATGCTGGTGATGACGGAAGGCGGACGGGAGCGCACCCCGGAGCAGTACGCCAGCCTGCTGGCGCGCTCGGGGTTGCACCTCCAGCGGATCCGTCCCACCGCCTCCCCCCTGAGTGTGGTGGAGGCGGTTCGGGCCTAGGCGTGGATCGCCAGCCCGCCCAGACCCGCAGCAGCAGCAGCAGCCGCGCCCTCACCATCGTGCTGGCGCCGGATGCCTTCAAGGGGTCGATGGAGGCCCAGCAGGTGTGCGCCGCCATGGCCGAGGGGGTGCGGCGGGTGGTGCCCGAGGCCAGGATCCTGGCGCTGCCGCTGGCCGACGGGGGGGAGGGGACCACCGCCGCCCTGATGGCAGCAGCTGGCCGTCGCCAGGGCGGGCGGTGGCAGTCGGTGGAGGTGACCGGGCCCCTGCCCAGCGATCGACCACGGCTCACCGCTCAGATCGGCCTGCTCGGCGATGGCCGTTCCGTGGTGCTGGAGATGGCCTCCGCCTCCGGCCTGCCCCACGTTCCTGAGGCCCTGCGCAACCCCCTCCACACCACCAGCTACGGCACCGGGGAGCTGATCGCGGCCGCCCTGGCCACCGGGGCCCGTCACCTGATCCTCGGCATCGGCGGATCGGCCACCAACGATCTCGGTGCTGGCATGGCCCAGGCATTGGGGGTGCGCTTCCTGCGGGCCGACGGCACGGCCATCACGGCGCCCATGACCGGTGGCCTCTGGGCCGAGGTGGATCGCCTCGATCTCACCGGCCTCAATCCCGCCCTGGCCCACTGCCAGATCGAGGTCGCCTGCGACGTGGACAACCCCCTCCTGGGCCGGAGCGGCTGCGCGGCGGTGTATGGCCCGCAGAAGGGGGCCACTGCCGAGATCGTGGACCGGTTGGAGGCCAACCTGCGCCGGGGGGCCGACCTGGTGGAGGCCACGATCGGGGCGAGGATCCGCGATCAGCCTGGCGCCGGAGCCGCCGGAGGACTGGGGGCCGGCCTGGTGGCCTTCCTCGGCGCCAGGCTGCGGCCCGGCATTGCGCTCGTCCTGGAGGCCAGTGGGCTGGAGGCCCATCTGCAGGGCGCCGATCTGGTGGTGACCGGCGAGGGGCGGCTCGATGCCCAGACCGCCCACGGCAAGACCATCAGCGGCGTGGCCCAACTGGGACGACGTTGGGGGGTGCCGGTGGTGGCCATCGTGGGCAGCCTCGGCGACGGGCTGGAGGCGCTCTACCCCCTCGGCCTCACCAGCGCCTTTTCCCTGGTGCCCGGTCCCCTTTCCCTGGCGGAGGCCATGGCCCAAGGGCCGGCCCTGGTGGCCGACACCACGGAGCGGGTGCTGCGGCTACTGGTGGCTGGACAGACGCGAGAATGGGGCTCCGCGACCACCGAGCCCTCCGCTCCGATTCCATGAACATCAACGGCAGGCCCTGGCGCACCATTGGCCTGGAGGAGGGCGGCGCTTCGGTGTGGGTGATCGACCAGACCCTGCTGCCCCATCGCTTCGAGACCCGCTCGCTCGCCAGCCTGGAGGCGGCGGCCGACGCCATCACCACGATGGTGGTACGGGGGGCGCCGTTGATCGGGGTGACCGGCGCCTATGGGCTGATGCTGGCCCTGCAGGTGGATCCCTCCGATGGGGCCCTGGAGGCCGCGTTTGAGCGGCTCAACGCCACCCGCCCCACGGCGGTGAACCTGCGCTGGGCCCTGGAGCGGGTGCGGCAACGGGTGGCGCCCCTGCCGGAGGCCGAGCGGGCGGCGGCGGCCCGGCAGGAGGCGGGCGCCATTGCCGAGGAGGACGTGGCGATGTGCGCGGCGATCGGCGAGCACGGCCTGGAGCTGTTCCGCACCCTTGCGGCCGCCCGGCCGGCGGAACGGCAGGGGCAACCCCTGAACGTGCTCACCCACTGCAACGCCGGCTGGCTGGCCACGGTGGACTGGGGGACGGCCCTGGCGCCGATCTACAAGGCCCACCGCGCTGGTCTGCCCATCCATGTGTGGGTGGATGAGACCCGCCCGCGCAACCAGGGCGCCAGCCTCACCGCCTTCGAGCTGGGTCGTGAGGGGGTGCCCCACACTGTGATCGTGGACAACGCCGGTGGTCACCTGATGCAGCACGGTCAGGTGGATGCGGTGATCGTGGGCACGGATCGCACCACCCGCCGCGGTGATGTGTGCAACAAGATCGGCACCTACCTCAAGGCCCTCGCCGCCCATGACAACGGCGTGCCGTTCTACGTGGCGCTGCCCGCCTCCACCATCGATTGGACCCTCGACGACGGCGTGGCCGAGATCCCGATCGAGGCCCGTTCCGCGCGGGAGGTGACCCACATCCAGGGCTTGCTGAGCCCGGATCAGATCGGCGCCGTGCAACTCACCCCCGAGGACTCCACTGGCTTCAATCCGGCCTTTGACGTCACCCCGGCCCGGCTGGTCACGGCCCTGATCACCGAGCGGGGCGTGGCGGCCGCCAGTGAAGCGGGGCTGCGGGGGTTGTACGGACGGTGAGGGGGCCAGGGGAGGGGCCCGAAGCGATGGCGCTGAAACTCATGAATTGTTGACGCAATCTTGAAGTTCCAACGCTTGCCTGCGATGGCAAGACCTTGAAGGGCACAAGGGTGGCTAGAACCTGCTGCGATGGCTCCCCTCCCAGCCCATGGCCGCTGCATCCAGGCTCCATCGCCTCCTGGCCGTCGCGCCAGCTGTCCTGATCTGCCTGGCGCTGCTGCCCCAGGCCGCCGCTGCCGAAGCCCTGCTCACCCTCGAGCGCAGTCGCGGCAGCTTTGCCACCGGTGATCCGATCTGGCTGTTGAAGCTGATGGATGGTCCGAGGACGGTGCGCACCTGGCAGGCCGCCTCCGGCGCCGCCAACCGTCAGCAGCTGGATCGCCGCTGGTCGCCGGGCAACGGCGCCCCGCTGCCGCCGGGTTCCTACCGGCTTGGCACGCCGGAACCCTGGGGCCAGGACCTCTGGATCGATCTGCAACCGGAGTTCAGCACCACGCGATCGGCCCTTGGCCTTCACCATTGCTTGCCTGGGGTGGGCTGTATCTGTCTGCCCGACCGGCAGGCCTTGCGTGCTGTGGCGGCTTCGGTTCAGAAGCTGGGGATCCGGAGACTGCAGGTGTTGAACTGAGCGCAGCGCCGGTGTAAACGAAAGCGACTTGATGGTTAGTTCAGCGTGTTCACGGCCCGTGAAATCACGATCCCCAGCAGCACCAACATCATCGAGGAATGGAGCAGCTGGAGCCCCTTCACCCGCGCCCCAGACGGGGAATGGTTTTCAGGAGGGCCAAGGGTGTTGCTGGTCATTACGGTGAGATAAAGGTAGTCGAGAAATCCAGGTGGCCTACGGGGCTTGACCATGGCTGATTCCGTCGGAAAAACAATCTCGCAGGGATGGTCGGGAACGTGTAGGTGTCGCACCTGACCTGGATAATCGATAAACCAATACCAAAACAGGAAAATCATATTCAGGGAACAGTAGAGCCCGGTGGCGATTTTCAATAGAAAGAAGGAGCCGGCATTAAAGGAGTGAATTCCCACGGTAACCGTGATGATATTGAGCAGCCAGTACAGGGTGGAGAGAATGCCAAAGGCAAGCAGAGTTTTGCGAATGTGGTGATGACCCAGGAAGAAGGTGCGCAGCAGGTTGATGGCGAGGAGGACAAGAATCCCACCCAGCATGAACTCCGAGAGACTGGCAATCCAGTTAACAATCGGAAGTTGATACTTGGAAACCCTGTTGAAATTATTAAAGATATCGATACTGATCGACAGATTGATCAGTGGGGCGATCGTCAGCGCTACCAGATAAGGAGCGTTCTGGGAGGGCCGCGGCAGGTGGTGGGGCTGGATCGGTGAGGACCCCATCAACCGACCCAGAATTCGATCAAAACCAGCCGTGCCAGGGGAGCACACGCCCGGGATGGGGCAAAGGGCGGGAGGAGGGTCATCTCCGCAGGGGAGGCGGTGGCGTCACGTTAGGAGCGCCAGGCTGGGGAAGGTCCTGGACATGGAGCGGCTTCACAAGATGCCGACCCAGGCAGGAAGCGATTCAAGGAAGAAGCTCGCATCATGGAACAAATAACATTCCCAAAGAGCACTCAATCACCGACACATCTTCACTTCCTCCCTAAACTTCACGCCCAGCAATCAG
This sequence comes from uncultured cyanobacterium, assembly GCA_903856805.1. Taxonomy (GTDB): domain Bacteria; phylum Cyanobacteriota; class Cyanobacteriia; order PCC-6307; family Cyanobiaceae; genus Cyanobium. The sequence goes on from CAIOCZ010000079.1 coordinate 5,174, forward strand.
AGAGACGCGTGAACATTTCACAGGGGAGGTCTTGGCGAGCCGAAAACCCTTTTGCAGCGAGAGATTAAAGCCGTAGTAGAGTGGCCAAAGCCGAGAAATCTGCAAACACAAATACTCCTTGCTTACGGGAGCTTTTACGGCCTCGATCGGCATGCAGACCTGCCTGCGAATTGCTAAATTAGTTAGGCTGCAAATCGCAAACCTTCCTGATCCATCAATCCTCGGGAACCGCGGCCACTCGCTTGATCACTGGAAGGGGACAGGCTTGGCTGGGCTCCAGACTCCTAGGAAGGCAATTCGCAAGCAAATAGCCCTAGGAAGTCAATGCGAACCTGCGGCAGCAGGGCCCTCAACCCGGCAAAATCACCCGGTTGATCACATGAACCACACCGTTATCGCAGAGGAGATCGGCAGTCACCACCGTGGCGTTTTTCACCTCGAAAGGGGTGGCCCGCCGGATCGGCACCGGCGCCCCCTCCAGGCTGATCCATTGCGCTTGATCAATCAGCTGGTCGCGGCTCCAGGCCCCGGCCAGCACGTGGTATTTGAGGATGCGGGCCAGCTGGGGGGTGTTGTCCACCAGGGTCTGCACGGTGCCGGGCGGCAGGGCGGCAAAGGCCTCGTCGACCGGAGCAAACACGGTGAAGGGCCCCGGGCTATCGAGGGCGGCGCTGAGGCCGGCCAGCTCCACGGCGGTGAGCAGGGTGGTGAAGCAGCCGGCGGCCCGGGCGGTGTCGAGGATGGAGGCCATGGCAAGGGGGGGGAGAGGGGAGGGGATTTCAGCGGTAGTCCTGGTTCTGGATGGCGCCCAGCCGCGCCTCGGGCCGCAGGAAACGGTCCATTTGGCCCTCAAAAAAGCGCCGATTCGCCAGCAGATGCTCCGGGTCGGTGTCATCGAGCGGATAGAGCAGGGCCGCCCGCAACGCCTGAATCACCGCCGAGGTCACGTTGTACATCGAGCGCTGAAAGGTGATCCCCAGCTGGATCAGCTGGTCCTGCTCGCCACGCCGATGCTGCTTGTACAGCTCCTTCAGGTAGGGGGGCAGGAAATGGACCATGTCCTGCATCAGTAGGGTGGGGGGGATGCCGGCAGACCCCACTGGATAGACATCGGCATAGAGGATGCCGTAGTGGAAATCGGCCTGATGGCTGGGCACCTGCCCCGCCTGAGCGTTGTAACTCTTGGTGCCACGGAAGGGGGAGGTTCGATAGAACACGGCCTCCACATAGGGGAGTGCCGCCTCGTAGAGCCAGGTGAATCCCTCCGCCTTGGGAATGATCTCAATGCATTCCCCATCGATGAAGACGTGATGATAGATCGGTCGGCCGGCGACGGCGAAGATGCCCTTCACGAGGAAATTCATGGCATCGGGTACCCCTTGGAAGCCCCCTTCGTCGTAGATGTCGCTCATCTCGAAGAACACCGGAGCCATCACCTCCCAGAACAGGCCAAGATTGGCGTAATAGCTCAGTTGCTTCACCTTCTCCAGAAACATCTCCGGAAAGGCCTGATAGAGACCAAGCATCAGGGGATTGCGCCGGAAATAGGCCTTGATCGCCCGGTCCGCATTGGCGCGATAGGCCTCACTCTCGAGATAATCGTTGAAGCGCCCGCCCATGGCCTGATGCCAGAGCATCGCCTGCGCGCAGGCCTCGGCAAACTCCATGTTGATCCGGTCGTGCCAGAGGTGATGCAGCAGCTTGGGCATCGCTGTGGTTTCCCCCCTGGCCATGAACGCCAGCAGCTCCGGATGGGCCTGCTCCCCGCCCCGCCAGAGGCGCAACTTGGATTGCTCTCCGGCGTAGGCATTGGGTCGCTCCAGATACTCCTGAGAAGGGAAGTACTTGAAGGCGGGCAGCGGATCGAGGAACACCTGCTCGGCGATATAAAGCAGGTCGCGCCAGTAGAAATCCATCGGCACGGCATAGGCCTTGTAGATGCCGATGATCTGCATCAGGTTTTCGGGCGTATCCGGCAGCATCGACCCCCCCGCCTCCAGGCGGTGGATCACCTCCGCCCAGGGATGCTGGGAGGGGGGAATCAGCGGGGCGCTGGGACAGTTGGCAACCGCGGCGATCGGGGTGGTCATGACGGCAACAGCTCCGGGACGATGGCAACGGTGGGGGCAGACGGGGACAACAAGGGCTGGGAACGCAGGGCCAGGGCGGCGGTGGCGCTCCCACTCCAGCCGGTGAGGGCCGTGGGCCACAGGCCGGCAGCGATCACCAGCAGCGTGAGCACCAGGGCAGGGGCCCGTTCGCTCCAACCGGTGGCCGGCCAATGGGCGCGCCCGTTGTCGAGCCGGCCGAACCCCACCCGGTTGAACAGCCGCACCGCATACACGGCGGTGAAGCCGGAGGCGATCAGGCTCACCAGGGTGGCCTTCGGAAAGACCGTCCAGCTGCCTTCAAACACCAGCAGCTCGGCGGGAAACGCCGCCAGGCCGGGGATCCCGGCGGCCGCCATCAAGGCCAGCAGCAGCATCCCCAGGGTGAAGGGCAGGCCCCGCAGGGGGTTGAGCAGGCCCGAGAGCTCCGGGATCGCGGTGGTGCCGGTCTTGCGCTCGATCAGCCCCACGCAGGCGAACAGCAACGCCACGATCAGGCCATGGGCCAGGATCTGGGCCACCGCCCCCTGCAGGCTCATCGGCGTGGCGGCGGCCAGGGCCAGCACCAGCAGGCCCATGTGGCCGAGGGAGCTGTAAGCCATCAGCCGGCGGATATCGCTCTGGGCAATGGCGTTCAGGGCGCCATACACCGCACTGACGGCCCCGGCAATCGCAATCCAGGGGGACCAGGCGGCCCAGGCGTCGGGCAGAAAGCCCACGGCGAAGCGCAACAGCCCGTAGGCGCCAAGCTTGGACACCGCCCCACCCAAAAGCATCACCACCGGGGTGGGCGCCTGGGCATAGGTGAAGGGCTGCCAACCATGGAGTGGCACGATCGGCAACTTCAGGCCAAAGCCCAGCAGCAACAGGGCCAGGATCCAACCCTGGGCGGTGGGGCTCAGGTCGGCGGCCGCCAGCTGGTCAAAGCCGAAGCCGAAACCATTGGCGTTGAACCAACCCAGGGCCAGCACGGCCGCCAGCAGGCTGAGGCCGGAGACGGAGCCGTAGACCAGAAATCGGATCGCGGCGCCAGCGCGGCGCTCCCCCCCCCAGATCGCCACCAACAGGGTGGTGGGGATCAGCACCAGCTCGAAGGCCAGCACGAACAGCAGGGCATTGCGGGCCAGGAAGGCGCCGCTGACCCCGAGGTTGGTGGCCAACAGCAGGGCAAAGAACAGGCGCGGCCGCGACTGATTGGCCGGCGCCGCCAGGATCGCCATCGTGCTGAGCAGGGCGACCAAGAGCTGGAGCGGCAGGGACAGGCCATCGAGGCCCAACTCCAGCTCCAGGCCGAGCTTGGGCACCCAGGCCAGATGCAGATCGGCCGGCGGCAGGCGCCAGCAGAGCAGGGTGAACAGCAGCTGGGCGCCGGCCGTGAGGGCCGCGGCGGTGCGCACCCGCGTCGCATCGCCCTGGGGCAGAGCAAACACCAGCAGGGCGCCGGCCAGGGGCAGCGCCAGCAGCAATAACAAAAGAGGGGGTGCCATCAGGACAGGGGGCGAAGGGGTGCGGTGGACTGGACCATCGGGCCACTCAGCAGCCAGGCCGCCATCAGCAGCACCCCCAACACGAGGGTGAGGGCATAGGCCTGGGAACGGCCAGAGGTGGTGAGGCTGAGGCGACGGGCCCCCTGCAGGGCCGCCGCCCCGGTGGCGCCACTGAAGCCGTCCACCAACCGCTCCTCAGCCCAGGCACTGAGCTGGGCGAGGGCCACCACCAGGCCCACCACGGTGCGGTGGTAGAAGCGCTCGGTCTGCATGTCGTGGGCCAGCCAGTCCTGCAGCCCACCCAGGGTCGAGGGCAGGTGGGCCAGGGGGTGGGGACGCCAATAGAACAGGGCCGACAGCCCCCCGCCCACCATGGTGGAGAGCAGCAGCGGCACCGCCATCGGGCCCCAGCCCGGCAGGGGCGCCAGGGCGATCACCCCATTGCGCACCAGCAGCTGGGGCAGATGCAGCACCAGCCCGGTAAGCAACAGGGTGGGCAGCACCATCAACCACAGCACCTCCGGGGAGCGGGTGGTGAACACCGTGGGCTGGCCGCCCCAGATCTGGCCGAACACCCGGATCAACCCCGCGCTCACCAGGGCATTGGTGAGCAGCACCAGCCCCCCCAGCAGCCAGGGGGATCCACTGGTGGCGGTGAGCGCCAGCAACTCGCGCAGGGCGGCGAACCCGGCAAAGGGAGGCAGCCCCATCAAACCGGCGGCCCCCACCAGGAAGGCGATCCCCATCAGGGGCCGCTTGCTCCAGAGGCCCCCCAGCTGGGTGAGGTCCTGGGTGACGTTGGTGAGCACGATGGCGCCGATCGCCATCAGCATCAACGCCATCGGCAGGGGGTACACCAGCATCAGGTGGTCGGCCACGGCGATCCCCCCGAGGCCCACCGCCATAAACAGCAAACCAAGCCAGCTGCTCACCAAAAATGACAGGGCCCGCTTGACATCGATCTGGGCCAGGGCGATCAGGGAGGCCACCACCGCCGTGGTGCCGCCCACCACCACCAGCACCGCCTGCACCAGGGGGCTGAGGGCAATCAACGGCTCCAGCCGCAGCAGCACCCAGGCCCCGCCCACCACCACCACCGAATTGCGCAACACCGTGGAGGGCAGGGGACTCTCCATGGCCTCATCCAGCCAGAGGTGCAGGGGAATCTGGGCACACTTGCCCATCGGCCCGGCGATCAGCGCCAGCA
>CAIOCZ010000080.1 GCA_903856805.1 uncultured cyanobacterium
GAACTGATGGGTGGCTCAGTTTTCGTGTCGCCTCCAGCGTCATCGCCCCTGGTTGTCGCCGGCGACAACCAGGGGCGATCAGTTCCCCTCACCGGCCAACTTGATTGACGCCAATCGGCCAAGGGGCTTGACGCGGGACACTGCATGGCCACCAGGTGGGTGCGAATCTGCAGAAGAGCGTCCAGGAGATCACCGGCAAGTACGCCGCCCGCGGCATCACGGTGGACTACACGCTCTTTGGCCATCTGCACGCCACGGCGATCGGCGACTATCACGCCCGCAATGCCTCGCTGGTGGGCAGCAACGCCTACTCAGAAGCCGGCTTGAACTTTTGCAGCAAGGCCGCCCAGAACGTCCACATCGTGACCGCCCAGGGCCTCGATGGCATGAAGGTCGACCTGCAGGACACCACAGGCATTGAGCCCTATCCATTCGCCAGCGAATGGGAGGCCTACTGCCCCAAGAGCGCCGGAAAGCTCCACGAGGGAGCCGTCGTTTACCAGGTGATCGTCTGATGAACCGCCCATTTCCGAGCACCACCGGCTGCACCAACCCCGCGTCGAACAACCCGACCCCTCGCTGCACCGCCATGACCGCCACCACCACCACCACCAAGACCGCTGCCACCACCGTTGCCCCAGTCACAGCGAGCGGCGGTTCCCTGCTGCAAACCATTAGCGCCCTGCTTGAGCAGCTGGCCCAGCTCCAGAACCTGCTCGGCGTTGAACCCTGCGGCGCTCCCCCCAGGCCTGCCGGCCGCCGTTCTCCCGCCACCACCTGCCGCGGATGTCCCTCCAGCCTGCCCCACCGTTGCCGCCCGACACCGGCCTCGGCCCCAGATGCCAGTCGCTGGCAGGACGCCCCCTTCTGCGCCGACGACACAGACCCCACCGATTCCTGGGACTGGCCCTGGGATCAGATGTCGGTGGTGGAGCTGCGGGCCCTGCTGCGCTGCTACCCGATCGATTGCACCGCCCTGCCGGCGCCGATCGAACTGCTCCGCCGCGATGAGCTCCTGGCGGCCCTGCATGAGCTCCAGCCCGATCCCCAGGACCTGTTCGGCTGCTGAGCCGCCATCAAGTTCTCCCAGCCCTGCTCTGCCTTTGATCCCTCTACCCCAAGCATTCCCCATGGCCACCGCTCGTTCCCATCGCCTCAGCGCCCTTGCGGCCTCTGTCCACCGGGGCCGCCTGGCTGACACCGTTGCCATTCGTGGTTTTTCGGCAGCGCCCACTCCCGCATCGGATGCACTCCCTACCGCCACCGCCGCGGCTGATCCCGGTGGCTCCACCGGTTCAGCGGATTCCACGATTCCTGCTGCTTCCGCTGCTCCTGCGACCCCGCCGACACCAGCGGAGCCCATGGCTGTCGCCAGCGAACCAGCGCCCGGCAGTCCCGAGGCCTTGGCATTGCTGGCGTCCCTGGGCATCGCCCCGCCCGCGGCTGCCGGTGCTCCCCTCGGCCCCGATGACCAGCGCTTCTCCCCGATCGCCATCGGCCATCTCACCCACCGGCTTGTTGAGGTGAAGCTGCTGCTCGATCAACTGGTCGCTGAGCAGAAGGAGCTGCACGACACCCTGCGGCTCGCCCACCTGCGCGGTGATTTGCGCCACCTGTTGCCCCCGGGAGGTGAGGGCGGCTACCAGCTCCCTGGTGGAGTCCAGTTGAACCGCCGCGCCGGCCGCCGTCAGTGGCAGTACGGCCCTGAGGTGCAGGAGCTGGAGGCCCAGATCAAGGCCCAGCAGGTTTATGAGCAGACCAACGGTCAAGCCGTATGGAGCCTGGGGGCGGCGTTCTGGGAGCTGCGCTTCCCGAAGGGGTGAACCTCAATTGCTGATGAAACCTTTGGCCCTGGCGATAGCTGGGGCATTTTTGTTGGTGGGGGTGGGCAAAGCAAAGAATCTGCCGTGGGAGTCAAGCATAATGAGCTATTGAACTATATGAACTCTCCCGATCACCTGTACGCACATTCGTGGGCAAAAACGGGAAATCCATGCCGTACCAGGTGCATCGGGTTGTTCGCAGGCTACTCATCACCCAGCAGCTGCTTATACCGGCTTGTCGTTGACAGTTTAGAAATCTGCTGATCTGCCCTTGTCGCAATGAAATCGAGTACTTCGATCAGTCTTTGATTGGAGGTTCTAGCCATGAGATATTTGGCCAGTGCTCGATACTGCTCTGCACATGATGAAAATTGAAGCCGGGATGCGAATTCTGGATCTTGGGGCAAGCGACACAGGAGTGAAATTTCTGAATCTTTAAAGCGAGACGCCAATTTCTCATAGTATGCATAAGCAGCGTTAGAGACACCATATCCGTTTCCTACATAGCACATTGCGATCGTTTTGACATATTGATTCCTTACCGCTTCTGGTACATCGCCATTTTCAGGAACATAAGCGGCAAGCGCCCGAGCATGAGCAGGCTCATGATGGAAGTTACTAAAGCCAGTATGCGCTTCATATAGGTTTTCTACCTTTTCAGAAAGTTCGAGCGCTAGGGTATCGGATGGCAGAAAAGTAAGGCCGTTAACTGTTTCAAGAAATTCTCTTGCCGAGTCGCGCCGCGATACTTCACCGTTAGCCGAAAAAACCGCATACTTAAGGCCAAGTTCTTGCTTGGCCTCACGGGGAGCTTGATTCCATGCGGCTAAAGCAATAAGGCGAATATTATTCTTTACATCAGCAGTCACATTGGAGTCGACAAACATCCCAAAGATAGTACGAAGCAGCGAAGTAGCAAGACCTACGGGAAGCAACTGAATATTGCGGTTAATCGGGGCGACATCTGCGGTAGTCAAAACATTAGTTCTAATGTTTCCAAGTAAGCGCCTAACCTCGATTACTGGACCCGAGGGCTCGACTGCTACAACCTCACGGATACAAGTCTCCAGCCAAGAAACAAGTTGTAGACCTGTAAGATCGACTTGGTTTGGATGCGCTGCACTTGCCCAGTTTCGCATATTGCGAATATAGTCAAGATGTTTGAAACCGATTTCGGATAAGATCCCGGTTAGCTGGCAGCCTCGAACCAACTCCCAATCGTCAAGCTCAGTCAAGCTCTCTTCGTCTATGAGCTTTCTGCGCCGGTCGGGATTCGTGACAACGCTATCAAAGAAGTAGTCAAGATCAAAACGAGCAACCTTGGCCCGAAGATTCTGAATAGTTTCATCCCACAGAAAATTTAGAGCGGCATCAAAAAGACCCGCACCGCAAGCCGCAACAAACTTAGATATGTAATGTGAATTAGGAAGTAGGGCGGACGGCACTTGCTCGATCACGCCGGGAAGATTCGAAATTACTCGCCCTCTTTCACGTATTGGAACAAGGACGTTTTCACTAGGTAAGCCAAGCCGATCGAGATATGCGCCCAGGCCAGTCTGGAATGCATCAACAGTTTCTGCGAGCTCCGTCGGATTAATAGGGGTAATATCAGAGCTCATCGCATACCCGTCTTGGAGGCGTGGAGAGTGTAGGGCAAGTCCAGCAACGCTGCCCCTGAGTGGCAGGCATGGAGCATGGGGTGGCGCAGCTAACAAGCTGATGGCGGCCTGTTCACTCAAGGGGCTTGTTAGCCTTCGTACGCCTTCTTGGCAAAGGCCTTCTCCGGATTGTCAATGATGAGCGACAGGCGTTTCTGCTCATGTGGACTTGAGTACCATGAATAGAGGTCTAAAAGACTGGTTCGGTGTACAAGTCAGACCTTCTCACTTCTGCAGACAAATAATACTTTGAGGCCACTTCGGCAACGAGATCAGCAAGCCATGCTGGAGCAGTCGGCGCCACATGAATGGTAGTTATTAGGTCATTGAGTGTTATTGGAACAGCTTTGCCTTGCTGACTATTCCTTTTGCCTACCTCAACTCCACTATCATTCACGGGAAGCTCATGCAAGACCGCCCTAACTTCTCTTTCGTGTTCGAAAGATTTTCGCTTATGCATGAAGGGATATAGTGAATTCCCTTCTGGAAGCCACTCAGTATCGTAATCAACATACTTTACACAACCGAGGAAAGCTTCATCTGGAAGTGTGTGCTTTAGCCGACCATAGGAAGTCTCGATAGCAACAGCTTCATTCGTCTTGGCATAGAGGTCCCACATGGCAGCTGATTCGTAGTCATTTGCATGCCAGCAGCTAATGTAAGTCCACTGTCTTACCCATTTTGAAAAGGTAGACATGTGGGTCATCATGATTTCTCGCGCTACTTCCGGCATATCATTGTAGACTTGAGGTCGGAGTGAGACATTTGCCTTTGAATACGAGCCTTCAAATGGGTCCTTGAACAAGTCAGACCTGCAAAAGAATAGGTTGGCCGACGATATGAGCGATGCAAACTTGGTGAAGTCCATGTAACGCCATAGTCGCGTATCGCCGTTTTCCGGTTGAGGAAAGCATGGATGGTCGATGTTTGCTGACATAGTTTTCTCTTGGTTGGGCGGCTAACTCTTTAGTGGGCGGTTGCGAGAACCACCGGTGCCCACCCACCCATTTCCGAGAACCATTTTTGATAGGTCTGGAAAAGGGCGATTCAGGCTAGTCCAAGTGAGTGTTCTTGGCACAAGTCTCTCAGAAATACCCCTGGTTCACGGGTCCGCAAACCACCTGTGCAATCCGCTAAACAATCTTGGACGCAGGGCAGCCCTGAGCTGGCCAGCCCCTCCGCCCCTATCCCCCAATGGAAAATCCGCCGGAGCCCCCTGAGGAGCCCCGGCGGGAGGCCCAGGCCTCAGAGCACCGCCACCAGGCCGATGTGGCGGGCCTGGAGCTGGCGGGCCACGGCTTGGGCGGTGCGCAGCGGCATCAGGCGGGGCTTCTGGACGGCCCGGCCCCGGCTACCGAAGTGCAGGGAGAGGCGGCCAGAGGCGGGCTTGCTGGAACCGGCAGGCACCAGGACCACTACGCGGCGGATGGGGCAGCAGAGGGAAGCGGAGGCCATGGGATGGATGGCGAGGAACACCGGCCTCCAACGCCCCACCGCAGCGGCCGGGCAAGGGCGCCGCAGGCGCTCGCGCCAGCCCTTGCGCGCGCCGAGGTGGATGGGGCAGTGCTGGTGTGGTGCTCGCCCCTGCCATGGCTCCGCCCCGTTCTGCTGACTCCGATGTGCGTGAGTGGTGGTGTCCTTGGGGTTCCAGCGCCCCTCAGCGCCCGATGAGACCTGCACTTGGTTCTGGGGCCGGCTGGCGTCCTGAACCGGTGTGCCGTCTGAGCATCGCTAGGTGCCCGCTACCCCTCGATCCGCCTTGGAAGCCTGGCCGTGTCGATCAGCAGGCTCTGCAGAAGCTCCCGGCTGCAGAGCAGCAGGTGGGCCAGGGCCGCTGCGGTGATCCGGGGTTCGGCGACCCGGTCGCCGCGGCTGTTGGCCAGGGCGGCTCGAATCTCCCTGAGCTCCCGGCCGATGTTGGCCGCCATTTCGGCAGTGCTTTCGCGGCGCAGTGGCCTGGGTAGCTCCATCGGTGCATTCTGCAAAGCGACCAGCCGTAGCCGCGCCCTTAGCATGATCAGTCGCAGCCGATGATTATGCAATGACTGCATGAATCTACCTTGCAATCCTGTCTCTCTCCGGCTAGATTCAACGGCAAGAACTAGTGCATTTGTATTGACTGCCCCCCCCCCCCCCATCAGGGGGTTTCCGGGTTTCCGGACGGCCTGCGATTACCCCAGCGGCTGGAACTGGAGATCGACGCTGATCTCTATGAGCGCATTGAGGAGCTCTCGATCCGCAGTGGTCGCTCGATCCCCGAGATCATCCAGGGGCTGATCAGCTGCTCCTTTCCGATCAATCCCGCCGAGATGGTCTTGGGCGAATCGCTCAGCTGACGTCTGAGCCCCAGCGCAGGGCCCTCTCAGCCCGCTCGCGCTGCACCTCCAGCCGGATGCGGAGCATGGCGGCGATATCGCCTGATCGCTGCGCCTCGCGGTAGGCGGCATGCACAGGCCAGCAGATCGAATTCAAGAAGGCCTGATCCACCGGGCAGCTCAAGGGCTGCAGGGGGAGGACATAGCGCCTCAGCACCCAGAGGGCATTCTCGGCCTCCCAGGGATCCAGTGCCCGCCAGGCGGGAGCTCCGCAACCATCGGGATCCTGGCCAGTGCAATTAGCGCTACCGGAGCCCAAAACAGGCCGCACCGCCACCGCTGGCCCATGGATCACCGGCGCATCGAGGAAGGGCCAGCGCAGCGAATCAAGCGCCTCCAGCCGGGCCCAGGCACCGCCATGGGCCAGATGCACCGGCCCCACCCGTGAGAAGCGCAGCGCATCAACTGGGCATCCGCAGATCCCGGCCAGCTCGGCGGACGACAGCTCCCAGTGCTCCACAGGCTGGGGCTCGATCCGGGTGCATTGGCCGCCCTGCCACTCGTGGCGATGCCACTGGTGGCGGTGAACCAGAAGGATGGAGGGAACCATGGCGCATGCAACGCAGGACCCCGGAGGGTTCCGTGCCGCCGATCAAGGGCTCGCCACCGCCCCGTTCGGCGCATCAGCGCCGGACACCAAAGTCCGACGAGCCTGGCCCCGACCCTTGGCGCGGCGCGGACCATGGAGGGGCCTGCGGCAGCGGCGCCGATCAAGAGCACAGCGTGAGCGATGGCTCAGAGGATCCAGAGGGACTCCCGAGCGACACAAGTGACAGGCGCTCCTCTGGCCTGGCCAATAGCCGGTTTCTGCCGGAAACATCCCCTAGAGTCATCCCTTGGAATCATCCCTGGGGAGAAGGGCCGTGCATGCCGTCAGCGTCAGCGGACTAAAGCACAATCCGGCCGAGGCCCTGCGTCAGGCCCGGAGCAGCCCGGTGGTGGTGCTGAACCGCAACAACCCCGATGCCGTCCTGATCGGGCTGGAGGAGGGTGGGCTGCTGCAGGCTCCCGGCGTTCGCGCAGCCCTGGCCACGGCGCTGTTCCGCGACGGTGAGCTCTCCCTGGTGCGTGCCGCCCATGTCGCCGAGATGGATGTGGCGAGCTTCATCGCCCATCTCGGGCGGTTGGGCATTGCCGCCATCCGGCTCACAGCCGAAGAAACCCACGCCGATCTCGACACCCTGGAGCAGTGGCTGCAATCGTCATCGCCGACGCCAGTCCGCTGATCGCCCTGGCCCGCGTTAACGGGCTGGGGTGGTTGGAGGCTCTGTTCGGCCAGGTGCTGGTGACCGAGGAGGTGATGGCTGAGGTGCTCAGCGGCGGCTATCCCGCCAGGGAGGAGCCGATCCAGGCTGCGATCGCCTCCGGTTGGCTCAGGGCCGTGGCGGTCGACTCCAGCGAACCGGCTCTGCCGGATCTCGATGAAGGAGAAGCGGCCAGCATTCGCCTCGCCCTGGTCAGCGGGCCCCAGACCCTGCTGCTGATCGACGAACGCGCCGGCCGAGCGGTTGCGGAAGCCTTTGGCATCAGGTTGGCGGGCACGGCGGCGGTGATCGGCATGGCTCGCCAACGGCGCCTGATCGACTCCGCCAGGGCCGTCTTTGCCGAGCTCCACGCCAACGATTTCCGCATCGCCCCCGCCGTCATTCAGGCCGTGCTGGAGCGCTGCGGTGAATGAGAGCCTTTCGGGATTGCGGGGGCCATCAGTTCAGCTCCTCCAGGCTGTCGAACCAGCCGCGCAGGCAAGCGCGCAAAGGTCCCGCATGGGCGATGGCCCAGGCGCCATCATGGATGGGTTCGGGGTGGCCTTCACAGGGATGGAGGTAGGCAATTGCCCCCAGGGTGAGGGTGTTGAGCGTTTCAGGGTTCGGCTGCCAGCCGGGGATCGGGACCCGCAGCCTGTCACTCAAGATCTGCAGATCCCGGCACTTGCGTGAGTCCACGCCCTGGGCGATCAAGGCGGCGCGGAGATAGGTCTCCAGGCACAACTGAGCCAAAAACAAGCCGCTCTGATACGAGACAATCAGATCCGCCATCTGCTCCGCCATCCGCCAGTGGCGTTCGGCCCGCGCGATCCATTCGTTCACCACCGGGTTGCGGGTCGGGGTGTGAACTCGGGCCCCAGGTGTTGCCTTGGCGTTTGACATCGGGGCTCCATCGCCAGGGCACAGCGCGTCAGGGCGCCCCTCGCCATGCAGCATCACCCCGTGATTCAGGGCCTCGCGGATGAAGGGATCGCCCCAGCGGTAGCGCGGTGCGATCTCCTCCGGCCGCCGCAGGTGCAGATCCAGCGGAAATGCCGGCTCACAAGTGTTGCGCATCCCCTTCACGGTGTCCTGCGGCTGCCCCTCGAACGGCATCACCACCAAGATGTCGGCATCGGAATCCCAGCGGGCCTCGCCGCGGGCCTGGGAGCCAAAAAGGATCACCTGCTCCGGAGCGAAGTGCTTCACCAAGCGCTGCGTGAAAGCCTGCAGAGCCTCGCGGGTCACAAGGGGGGCGGTATTGGCGGTCATGGCGTCGGCTGGCCAGTGCCTGCTTTTGCTGGTCGCGGAGTCTGCCTGAGGCTGGCTTGCACGTTCAACCCAACGGTTGAGAGGAACCTCACCTTGCTGAGGGTTGATCCCTTGATGCGCGACGACCCGGCGATGATGCGGTGGGCACCCCAAGGCACCCACCGGGGGGAGCCTCAAAGAGGCATCAACACTGCCGAGGACTCAGCACCCGCAGCCGCTATGGCCGCCCGCTCCAGCTCGACCTGGGCCTCCTGCTCCTCTTGGGCCTCCCTGAGCTGCTGATCGATCGCATCGATCCGCTCCAGGAAGCTTTCCATCGCAGGGAGCAGCTCATCCTCCAGGCGGGTGATCTCCTCCTCCCCATAGGGATGATCGATCCAGCAGCGCCTCAGGGGCTCGCGCCGGTGGCTCTGCAGAAGCCACAGCAAAGACCGCTGGCAAGACTCCACCAGGGCAACCGGATCGCGCTCAGAGGCGCGGCAACTGGAAGACATCAACGGCAGACGCCAATGGGCGCCGCGACGGGACACCGCCATCGCCGCCGCGAAAGGCAAGGGCTGGCCACCAGGCCAGCTCGCGTTAAGCCCTTGCCCGCGGCGGAGCATAGAGGGGCCCGGCGCGTCGTGGCTGCAACTGATCCACGCGGTTCGTGCGTCGTTCGCCCATTGGCTTGTCAGCAACCTCCTCAGCGCTCCCGCCGTGGTTACGAGGGTGGGCGATGCTGGTCCCCAGGAAGGTCACCGCCTATTTCCAGCCCCCGCCACGATGAAGATCCGCTACTTCCCGGACACCGACACCCTCTACATCGCCCTGGCCGAGCGCGACAGCAGCAGCTCTGAGGCCATCAGCGACAACCTGATCGTCGACTTTGATGCGCAGGGTCGGCCGGTGGGGGTGACGTTGGAGCACTACTCGCTGATCAGCGACAGCATCGCGATCGAGACCCTCCTGCCGATCACGCCAGCGCTGCAGCCTGCCTGATCAGTCCCGAAGCTGCTCCGATGCGAGGGCCTCTGGGGCGCTGATGCCAGCTCTTGCGGAGTCTCAGCTGTTTGATGGGTGGGTGGTCATGGGAGATCCCAGGGATTGATCAGCACCAGGCCGATGTCGGCAAAGTCGGCGACATCACGGGTGGCCAGTGACGCTCCCTGGGCCAGAGCCGTCGCGGCAATCACCGCATCGGCGGTAGCCATGGATCGTCCCAATTGCTCGCGGCGTCTCAACAGCTGGGCGTACCAGTGAGCCGCTTCGCTGGTGAACGGCCAGACCCGGCCGGTAAACACTTCGGCCATCAAGGCGTCCCAGCTCTGCTGTAGGTCCTGCTTGCGCCGACCATCCGGCAGCCGGGCCAGACCGTGCAGGATTTCGGCTTCTGCCATGGCTGTGATCGCCACCGCCTCTGGATCGAGGCCATCGGCCCAGGCCACCACCCTTGGCTCTGGTTGCGGGCGCATCAGCTCCGAGATCACATTGGTATCGAGCAGGATCACCACGAAACCTCCCCTGGTGGGTTGTGGCGTTGCTGGGTTTGCCATCACGGTTCAGCGCCGAACTGAGCTGGGGTTGGCTGCGACGAACGCTGAGGAAGCTCCAGCTCCACTCCTCCGAACGGAGCGAAGTGGGCATGGATGCGACTGCCCAGCCCTTGCTTGGTTGCTGCTGATGGCTGGCTGGCTTCGATGGCCTCGCGGAGGATCGTGCGGGCTTCCTCCTCCATCGATCGGCCGTGGCGGGCGGCCTGGATGCGCAGCTGGGCCTTGGTGCCCTCGTCGAGGTTCCGGATGGTGAGGGTGGCCATGGGATGCTTCTGTACGCAATGCATGCACTGCTAGCAACCCTAGGGCGTCTACGGACTGTTGCGTTCAACCGGGTGACCTCCCACCTCCGCTCAAGGCAGGGGGTTTTGGGTGATGGGGGGCGCCGCCCCCGCCAGCCTCAAAAGGGCAACACCTCCAGGACCTGGGGATCCAGTGGCAACGGCGGCTGAGACACCTGCCGCTCAAAGAGGAGCTGATCCACCAGCTCCCCCAGCCGAGGCAGGGAGCGGAAGCAGCAGCAATCGCTCAGATCGACCAGGGCCTGGGAGCCAAGCGACTGGAGAGAGGAGCGGCGGGAGAAGTGCGAATGGGCCATGAAGGGCGCAGCGCAGGACCCGAAAGCAGGGCGGGGTGGGGTCAAGGACCCGCAAAGCGGGCCTGGCCCGATCCTTGAGCCGCCCCGCACCATGGAGAGGCCTGGGCGGAGGCTGTCCACCAGGGGCTGCGGCCAGATGCCGGAAGCGATCTGGACTCCCTATGAGCCCACCTGTAGTCGCCACTCACTCGGAACCATGCCAAGGTTGTCTCGAGGAGGAATTGCCCCATGACGTTGGCGATCGAACTCAGCGCTAGTCAGGCGCTTGCTCTCTCTGATGCTGCCGCGCGGCTCCAGGTGTCCGAGGCCGAGCTGGCCGCCGCCGCCGTCCGAGATCTGGTGGCCCAGCCCCGCGCAGATTTTGATGCCGCCGCCAAACGAATCCTCACCAAGAACCAGGAGCTGTATCGCCGCCTGGCCTGATGCGCTGGCTCCAACTGCTGGAACTCCTCAGCAGCGCGCCTGCGTCCGTGGCGGCTACCGAACGCGACAGCCATTGACCAGCGCTTTCGACACCCGTCCCAGGCGCCCACGCTGCGTAGCAGACTGCTACGGTGACACTTGGGTCGGCGTTGATCGGATCATCCATGGCGAAATCCGCCTCCCCCGTCCGCCTGCAGGACGACTTGATGCGCAGGGCTGCCCTAGCCGGTGCCCGCCACCACCGCAGTGCCGCCCAGCAGATTGAGTACTGGGCCGCCTTGGGCCAGGACGTGGCGGCCCTTCTCGATCCCGACCTGCTGCTCGATGTGAAGGCCGGACTGGCGCGGCTGCGAGTGGAGACGGTGCGGACGGCGGCGGTGGCGCCGGAGAGCGTGTTCGCGTCCCTCGATGCCCAACGCCAGAACGGCAGCCTGGCCGCATCCGTGAGCGCGGCCTCTGTGCGCTACCAGGCTTGCCCAGCCCGGCCTGGCTTGCTGGAGCGGATCGACAACGAAGGCAACCGCACGGCCGGCACCTTTGAAGATGGTGTGTTCCGACCCTGCGATCCCGCGGCAGCTTGAGCGAACGCCCCCAGCTGTGGATCCTCGTGGGTGGCAACGGGGCCGGCAAGAGTACCTATTACCGGCTTGCGCTCGAGCCACTTGGGCTGCCCTTTGTGAATGCCGATCTGCTGGCCAGGATCGTCTTTACGGAGGCCCCGGAGGCCCACAGCTATGAAGCCGCCCAACTGGCGGAACGGCAACGGCATCAGCTGCTGGAGCAGGGTGTGAGTTTCTGTTTTGAAACGGTCTATTCCCATCCCTCCAAGATCGATTTCATCGCTCTCGCTAAGGCCTTGGGCTATCAGGTGATCATGGTCCTGATCCACCTGGAGAGCCCAGGACTCAACCAGGCGCGGATTGCCACCCGGGTCAGCGAAGGTGGCCATAGCGTCCCAGCGGACAAGGTGATCAGCCGCATTCCCCGGTTGCTGGATCAGGTGCGTGCCTCGATCCCCTTGGTGGATGTGCTGAGGGCCTACGACAACTCCTCAGCGGTTGACCCGTTTGTTCCCGTGTTCACGATCACCAACGGCTCCTTGAGTCTGGACCTGGATCCCTTACCAGCATGGGCGGCTGCGTTGCTCTCAGGCACTCAGGCCACCTGATCGTCCTGCTTCCGCCGCACCCGGAGGGAGCTGCTTCACCACAGCACCAAGCCTCTGACGTCGAGATCGATGGTGATCTCTTTACCTGGCCACCCCCTACCGGGCCCGCACCAACCTCCCCCGCACCTGCTCCCGCTCAGCGCGCCTGGCCGGCATAGGGGATCCCCGCAGGATGGCTTCGATGTGCTCCACCAGATATTTGGGCACCATCCCGCCCGCTACCCGCTCGCGGGGAAGCAGGAAGACCCCAGCCAGCCGATTCCACTGGGCAGATTCTTGATGCAACAGCCGCCCGCCCTTGCCGCTTTTCTCAAAGCGCACCAGGGCCCCCTGATTGGGGCAGGCATGAAGGGTGACGCGCCAGCGGATCCCGCTCTGGAGCACATCGTGGAGAACCTGGACTTGGGCCATGGCCATAACGGCGGAGGACCCGACCCAGAGGCGGCGCCGCGCAAGGGCTGGCCAGGATCCGGTGCAGTCGCATCCCAATGGCAAAAAGGCCCTGTGGTGGCCAGCTTGCGGAGCCCTTGCGCGAGCGCCGCAGCATGGGAAGGGCCGGCGACGTGACCTCAGGCGAAATCCCGCCAGAGAACGGAGGATCAAGGGGGTTGAACTCTGGTCGACGCTGTCAGAATGGGCAGATATCTTGAGCAGCCAGGAGGACTGGCGCGATGGCCACCCTCACCCTGTATGACCTCCCTGAGGAGGTGGTCTCCCGCCTGGAGCAGCGCGCCCGCGCCCATGGCCGCAGCCTGAACAGTGAGGTGGTGGATTGCCTGAGTCGCCAGAGCGCTGCAAACACCGATCCGGAGAACTGGTTGCAGCAGGTGGAAGCCTTGCGGGCGGAACTCAAGGGTGGCCCCATCCCCTTGGATGAGCTGGTCGCGGCCACCGAACGCGACAGCCATTGACCACCGTTGTCGACACCAACGTGGTGGCAGCCCTGATGCTGCCCACCGTCGCCAATGCCGAGGTGGCTGAGTTGCTGCGGCAGGATTCCGATTGGCGCCTGCCTCCACTGTGGCGATCCGAGTTTCGCTTGCAACCGGTGGCTGGGCACCAGGTTCTTGCCTTAGCCATCGCGACGGGCTGCTCCACGTACGACACCTGTCCCGCGTCAAGCCCCTTGGCCGATTGGCGTCAATCAAGTTGGCCGGTGAGGGGAACTGATCGCCCCTGGTTGTCGCCGGCGACAACCAGGGGCGATGACGCTGGAGGCGACACGAAAACTGAGCC
>CAIOCZ010000081.1 GCA_903856805.1 uncultured cyanobacterium
AAATCAGCACTCTTGAAAATTCGATCGATCGTCATGATGCATTGGTGTGAAAGAAGATCAGGAAGACCCGGCAAGACTGGCACCAGATGGGCCTTGCCCTTCAGAGCCCTGACGCTCAAGATCAGCGGTGAGCGCCGCGCGTCCGTTGCGCTAGCCTGGGTTAGGTGCCGAATGGTCGTGCGACCGCAGAATAGGCCATGAATCGGCGCATGATTTCGTCAATCGTCGGGTCCGGCCTTGGGCACGTCAAATCCGCTCCAAGGGCTGGAACGGCGCTGGTCGTTCGGGCCAAGGGTGCCTTCAAAGCCCACGGACAGCCAGGTGGCTGGCCATCAGATCGGCGTTGTCCAGATCCGCCCTGGCGCCATGGGCCCCGGGTCCGATCACGCAAACGGGTCGGGGAGGCTGCCAAGCAAACGCGGTCAGGGCGATGGCGCATGAGCCAATCACAACAGGGGGCAAACCTCTGGCGAGAAGATGAGTCGGCATTGAGGTGAAGATCCAGAAAACGACGGGCGGAATTGCCCATCACAAAGTAGATCGACAGCCCGTGCATCCATGGCCAGCCTGAGACGATGCTCTCAAAAAGCAGACGGCCATACTTTCGATGTAAATCCCGGCATTATTGCCTGCAGAAAGCTATTTCCTCAATGCGCTTAACCTCTTTTCACTAAGTTCTTTCAAAAGGAATTTTTAGGTCGGACGCGATGGATCAAAGTCTAAAAATCACGCAGTAGGTGCGTCCGACCAAATTCATGAATTTACACTCTCCTCTCACTCGCTCACCGCTTTGGTGCGCATCGCCGCCTCAAGGCTTTTGCTATCCGCAGCAGATAATTGGGGACGATCGAGCTTGATCGTCAGTTTGTTGAGCGTTCCCGTAAACCGGAACGGTGGCTGGTAGTCGGCGTCATTGACGCTGGTGAGGGTATCGGAGCCGATGTCAAAGCTCTCATCCCACTGCAGGGTCATGGGCAGGGTTTTGGCCATGGTTTTGGTGGCAACCACCTTTCCATCCACCTTGAGGGAACCGGTGCCGGGGCCGCCGACGCCGCTGAAGTTGTTGTAGGCCAGGGTGCCCGCCCCCTTGCCGTCGTAGACGAAGTCGAATTCCACCTTGTGGTGGCCAGGCGAGAGAGCCTCAGCCCCCTCCCACTTGAGCCGCTCCAGATCCACCATGTTCCAAAGCCACACCGGTTTGCCGTTCTTCAGGTAGAAGCCGTAGCCGCCGAAGCGGCCGCCCGAGGTGAGGAGCATCCCCTCAGCGCCACTGGCCGGCACCGTGATCTCGGCGGTCACGGTGTAGGAGCTGTTGAGCAACCCGGGCGAGTCGCCCTGGGGCAGCCCCACCATCGGCTGGGTGTACACAAAAGTGTCGCGGCCGGCGGTGATGTTGGGCCGAGGCGCCACGATGCGGGCCGCCACGGAGGCATCGAGCGGGAACACCTGGTACTTCTTGGCTTCGGCGATAAAGGCCGCCTTCATCTCCTTCACCTTCTGCGGGTTCTTGGCGGCAAGATCCGTGCTCTGGCTGAAGTCACGGTTGAGGTCGTAGAGCTCCAACACCTGGTTGTTGAGCGGATCCGGGTTGGCCGGGCCGAAGGCATCCCAGGGGGCCCGGTTCACCTTGGTGCTCAGCAACCAACCCTCGTTGTAGAGCGCCCATTGGCCGAACATCTCGAAGTACTGGGTGCGGTGCCGTGAAGGCACCTTGGCGTTCTTGGCGTCGAAGGTGTAGAGGAAGCTGGTGCCCTCGATCGGCTTCTGGGGGATGCCATCCACCAGCTCAGGCGCCGGCAGAGCGGCAGCTTCAAGGATCGTCGGCACCACGTCGATCACATGCACGAACTGCTGACGTAGGCCGCCCTTGTCCTTGATGCGCGCCGGCCACGACACCACCATGTTTTGGTTGACGCCCCCCAGCCTGGAGGCGTTCTGCTTGAACCAGCTGAAGGGGGTATCGAAGGCCCAGGACCAGCCGGCCGACATGTGGTTGTAGGTCTGATCGGTACCCCAGACGTCGTAGAACTTCAGCTGCTCCTCAACAGGCAGCTTGTTGAGGCCATTGAAGAAGGCCACCTCATTGGGGGTGCCCAGCGGCCCGCCTTCAGCGCTGGTGCCATTGTCGCCGTTGATGTAGATCACCAAGGTGTTGTCGAGCTTGCCGAGGTCATCGAACTGCTGGATCACCCGGCCGATTTCATCATCGCTGTAGGCGGCGTAGGCGGCAAACACCTCCACCTGGCGGATGAACAGCTTCTTGGCCTCTGGGCTCAATTGATCCCAGGGGGTGATCAGGTCGGCGGGCCAGGGTTCGAGCTTGGCGTCCTTAGCAATCACGCCGAGTTTTTTCTGATTCGCAAAAATGCGCTCCCGCAGCTTCTCGTAGCCGTCATCAAAGAGGTGCATCGCATGAATCTTGTCCACCCACTCCTGGGTGGGGTGATGCGGGGCATGGGTGGCCCCGGGGGCGTACTTGATGAACAGCGGCTTGGCTGGATTGGTCTGATGCATCCGCGTCATGTAGTCGATGGCGTCATCGGCCATCGCCGTCACCAGGTTCCAGCTGCCGGGAGCCTTGCCCTCGAAGGGATAGATCTGGGTGGTGTTGCGGAACAGGTTCGGCTGCCACTGGTTGGCATCACCGCCCACAAAACCGTAGAAGTAATCGAAGCCCATGCCGGTGGGCCACTGGTCAAACGGCCCGCTCTGGCTGGCCTGAAAGGCGGGCACGTTGTGGTCCTTGCCGAACCAGGCGGTGCTGTAGCCGTTGTCCTGAAGTAGGCGGCCGATTGTGGCCTTGTCGCGCTCGATGATGCTGTTGTAGCCGGGGAAGCCGGTGGACTGCTCCGAGATCACCCCAAAGCCCGCCGAGTGGTGGTTGCGGCCGGTGATCAGGGCGGCCCGGGTGGGGGAGCAGAGCGCCGTGGAGAACATGCGGTTGTACCGCAGCCCATTTCGGGCGACCCGGTCCATCGCCGGGGTCGGGATCACCCCGCCGAAGGTGCTGGGCACCCCGAATCCGGCGTCATCGGTGATGATCAGCAGCACGTTGGGGGCGCTCGGCGGCGGCGTGATTCGCGGCGCCCACCAAGGCCTGGACTGCAGAGCGGCATCCTTGATCACACCGCCGAAGGGCGGTGCCGGGGCCGGCAACTGGTTGCCACGGATCGTGGTGGTGGCATCGGCGGCTCCGGGGGTGCCGGTGATCGTCTGGGCCACCACGGGCGCCCAGCCCGCCTGCCAGCCCACCAGCAGCGCTACCAAGACCAGGGCCCCGAACCAGCGGCGCAGGCTGCGGACCCAGGCGAACAGGGAGTGGGAGTGGGGATCAGTCATGGTGAGGAAGGGCCGCCAGGCGGAAGCCGATATGGGAGG
>CAIOCZ010000082.1 GCA_903856805.1 uncultured cyanobacterium
CGTTCCACCGCGGCGCGCCTGGGGGGAGATTCCGGCGATGGGACCCGCCAGCGGGAGGTCATCACCGCCCTGGCCGGGGCGGTGGCGGAGTTGCTGGCGCCCTGGCTAGGGGCGGCCGCGACGCTGTTGGCCGACGTGGATCCTCAGGTGATGCGCTGGGGGGCGGCGTTCCCGCTGGCCCCTGGGCTGCCACCGTCCTTGACGTTCTGCCCCGCGAGTCGGGTGGCGTTCTGCGGCGATGGGGTGGCCGGAACGGGGTTTGGGCGGATCGAAGGGGCCCTGGTCAGTGCCGATCGCGTGGCTCAGATGCTGATGGCGGCAGGGTCCGGTGCAGGACTGTCCGGTGCCGGGACAACCGAAATAAGCCCTTGACGAGATTTGAACTCGTGACCTCTCCCTTACCAAGGGAGTGCTCTACCACTGAGCTACAAGGGCATGTGGTGGTGGGCCGGGTTGGATTTGAACCAACGTAGGCAGAGCCAGCGGATTTACAGTCCGCCCCCATTAACCACTCGGGCACCGACCCGAACCACATCTTCAGACCTTACCAGTCGGGGGGGCGGCCCCCCCTTCCCTCGCTCACTCCCGGACCTGCATCAGGCCGCTGAGGGTCCACTGCACCCCTGCGGCGCCAAACGGCAGGGAAAAGAGCCGCCCGGCCTTGCCCGCGGCCAGGATCTCGGGGTACGTCCACTGGGCGATCCCGGTGCCGATCAGATCGTCCCCGTCCGGGCCGTTCAGCACCGGTGCCAGCAGGCCGGAAGGGCCGGTCAGGACCTTGGTGGTGAGGGTGGAGGCGATGGCGCCCTGGACGGCGCTGGGCAGGTTGGGGAGATCCGTGGGCCCAAGGCGGCGGATCGCCGCGTTGACACGGGCGGTGAGCGCTTCGGCCAGGCTCAAGCGCAATAGATCGGCACTGGCGCTGTTGCGCTGATCGCGCTCCATGGCGATCACGGCCAGGCTGACACTGGCGGCTTGCTGGCCGGTGGCCAGGGGGGCGCCGGCAATCGGGAGCAGGGTGCTGATCGCCTTGGTTCCGAGCTCCGGGATCGGCACCGTTGCGGTGCTGCTGCTGCCCTGGGCGGGCAGGCTGAGCCTGGAGACCCGGACCCGGGCGGTGCCCTGGCTTAGGCCATCGGCCCGCAGCGTGGACCCATCGGCGAAGACCAGGGCCAGGAAGAGGTATGGCTCATCGCCATTCTCCCCGGCACCGTCCTCTTGGGAATCGTCGATGCGCAGGCTCTTGAGTTGCAGCCGCACCGGGAGGGCGGTGGCGTCGCTGGGGGCGGCCAGCGTGGGGATGGCCCCCAGGCCGCTGAGGGCAGTGGTGCCGGCGATCACGGCGGCCAGGGCAAGCTTCATCGGGATTGGTCCGGGCGTGGCCCGATCGTATCGATCCCGGGAAGGGCCGCCTCGAAGGTGCGCCGCCCCAGGCCTCGGAATTAAACTCCGCCCCCAAGATCCGTCCGGGCCAGGATCCGCCCCGGTGGCCCCGCGTCCCTGCACCGATCCGCCATGCAGTTGCTGTTGCTCAACGGCCCCAATCTGAATCTGTTGGGCACCCGTGAGCCGGGGCTCTATGGCGCCCAGACCCTGGAGCAGATTGAGGTGGCGCTGGCGGAGCGAGCCGCAGCCCTGGGGGTGGGATTGGTGGCGTTCCAGAGCAACCATGAGGGGGCCCTGGTGGATCGCATCCATCAAGGGCGCGGAACGCTGCAGGGAATCCTGATCAACGCCGGGGCTCTTACCCACACCTCCATCGCCCTGCGGGATGCGCTCTTGGCCGTCGCCATCCCCTACGTGGAAGTGCACCTGAGCAACGTCCACGCCCGGGAGCCCTTCCGCCATCACTCCTATCTGGCGGATCGGGCGGTGGGAGTGGTGTGCGGCTTCGGTGCCGCCAGCTATGGGCTGGCCCTGGAGGGGCTGGTGGGCCATCTGCGGACGTCACCATGACCCCTGCCGTCCCCACCACCAGCGTCAGCCGGATGAAATGGCTTGCGGTGCCGAGTTCGGCGTCCTGGCTGGCCCAGGCCCTGGCCCATCCCGACCTGGTGCTGATCGATCACGCCCACTGCGAACGCAAGGCGGCTGGGGTCGCTCTGCAGCTGATGTTCCGCTATCCGTCAGATGGGGCCCTGGCAGCGGTGCTCAGCCCGCTGGCGAGGGAGGAACTGGAGCATTTCGAGCGGGTGCAGGCCCTGTTGAACCAGCGGGGTGTGGCGCTGCGGCCCCTGGCGGCTCCCCCCTATGGCGCCGGCCTGGCGCGCCAGGTGCGGAGGGAGGCGGGGCCGCGGCAGTTAGATAGTTTCCTGGTGGCGGGTCTGATTGAGGCCCGCAGCCATGAGCGCATGGCCCTGTTGGCCGAACACAGCCCGGATCCGACCCTGCGGGACCTCTATGGCGATCTGCTGGCCAGCGAGGCGCGCCACTTTGGTGTGTATTGGAGGCTGGCGGAGGAACGCTTTGGTCGGCAGGAGTTGGTGGTGCGGTTGGAGGCGTTGGCGGCGGTGGAGACCGAATTATTGGCGGAACTGTGGCGGGAACCACGCTTTCATAGTTAGGGCGTGGCCCGGGCCAGCTCCTGGAGTCGCCGTTCCCGCAGAAACAGGAAGAACGGCGCCCCAAAGGCAAAGGCAATGGTGAGGCAGCTCAGCAACACCCAGGGCAGTCCCCTCATCTGCAGGCGGCGGCTTTCGTTCACTATCCAGATCGTCACCGCCGTGGCCCCGATCATCAGGTCGCGGCTGAGGGACTGGGCCGCAGGATTGGCATTGGCCAATTGCACGAAAAGGCCGAGATTGAAGGGTTCCGGGTGAGCTTGGATAAAGGCAATGTTGGCCAGCCAAGGCAGCACCCCACCAGCCACCGCCAGAGCGAGGTAGAGCCATTGCAGCCAGGGGGTGGGCGGCGCCGCCAGAGGGGGGGCGGTGGACGGGGAGGTCATGGCGTGAAGGCTTGGGGGGCCACGGACGGGCTGTCGGGATCCCATTGCATCACCTCCTGCTCCACCTGCACCAGCAGGCTTTCACAGCGATCCGCATAGATCTCGGCCCGGCGATAGAGATCGGCCATCGCCTCCACGTCCAGATCGCTGGCCTGCAACTGGCTCAGCGCCAGCTCCAGGGCGGCCTGGGCCTGGCGGAAATTCAGATCAGCGGCGACCTCCTGGTCGGTGGCCGGGGGATCGACCTGGGCGTTGGTGGGGGTCTCCGCCTCGGGGGCCGAAGGGGTGGAGCGGTTGGACCTGGCCATGGGGACGGGCTTGGGAGAAGGGGGACCGGTGCGTCAACCGCGGCGGCGCTGCTGAGGGTGAGGCTGGGGGCGAGGCTGGGGGCGAGGCGGTGCAGGGTCCATCGTCACCTCTCGGACTTCCGCTGTCACCTGGCCATCGACGAGTTGCACGGTGACCAGGGCGCCGGGCTGCACCGCCCGGGCGGAGCGCAGCAGCTGTCCCTGGGGATCCCGGATCAGGCTGAAGCCTCGCTGCAGCAAGTGCTGGGGCGAGAGCGCTTGCAAGAGTTGCCGCCGCTGTTGCAGCCAGCGCCGCTGCTGCTCCAGGCGTTGACGGGGATGCAGCAGGCCCAGCCGTTGCCGTTGGCGCAGCAGCTCCGTCCGTGCGTTTTGGAGCCGCAGCGTCAGCAGCTGGCGCAGCAGTCCACGGGCCTGGCTGAGGCGCTGAAGCGCGACGCCCTGGTCCGGTAAGAGGGCCACCACGGCCGCCGTTGGGGTGGCGGCGCGGTAATCGGCCACCAGATCGGCAATGGTGGTGTCGTCCTCATGGCCGAGCCCACAGACCACCGGCAAGGGGCAGTCCGCCAGGCAGCGAGCCAGGGCTTCCCCGTCAAACACGGCCAGATCTTCACGGCTGCCGCCGCCCCGGGCCAGCACCAACGCCTCGAGTCCCAGGCGGGTTGTCTCCGCGCTCACCCGGTGGATGGCCCGGCAGATCTGGGCCTCCACCGGCCCCTGGACCGGGATGGCCACCACCAACACGGACGTGGCGGGCCAGCGTTCACGGGCCGTACGGAGCATGTCGGCCAGGGCGGAGCTGGGCACGCTGGTGAGCAGGGCAATGCGCCCAGGGGCCTCCGGCAGGGGCCGTTTGCGTGCGGGATCGAACAGGCCCTCCGGCTCGAGCAGGGCCCGGACCCGCTCAAACTGGCGCAGCACCGCCGTCAGGGAAGGACGTACGTCCAGCACCTGAACGCAGAGGTTGGCCCGGGCGGCCCAGAAGTTCAGCCGCCCCACCACCACCACCCCGTCGCCCTCGTTCGGGATGAAACCGAGCTTCGGCAGTTGGGACGCCCAGATCACCCCGGAAATCGACGCCTCCCCATCCGTGAGGGTCAGCCACAGGTGCCCCTTTTTGCGTTGGGGACGGCTCACCGTGGCGGTGAGCAGGAAGCGTGGCGCGAAACCCCGCTCCAGCAGGGTCCCGATCGCGTCGTTCAGCTCGGCCACCCCATAGCTGGGCAGTCCGGCCATCCCGGAGCTGGGCGCTTTCACCGGCCTACTGCCGCAGCTGGCGGTACTGGAGCCACCAGTAGAGCGCCAGGCTCCCCGCCACCAGGGCCACGAGCCGACCGACGGGATGGTCGACACGAACCAGGCCGATCCCCGTGATCACCAGGGCACTGCTCAGCAGACGGGCGCCATCGCGGCGGTTGCCGGCAAAAAAGCGAGGGCGTGGCGCGGCAGGGGGCGAGGGATGGGGCACGGGGAGACGGTGGTGGCTTGGGTCGGAAGGTGGACGCCCGCGGCCGACGGAGGAATCCACCCTAGGGGGCCCATTGCTGGCCAAAGCTTCTGCCGTTTTCGGTGGGCGGGGATCCGGGAGAGAATGAACGTCATTGCCTGCTGCTGCCATGGCCCATTCCATCGGGGCTGGCGGCGTTGCCCAGCCGTCTCAGCCGCTCCGGCAGCGCCTCCAGGCCCAGCTGCAGGCCTGCCTCCCGCACAATCCCGACCTCGTGCTGGTCACCGACCTCGACGGCACCCTGCTCGGCGGCACCCCGGCCTGGCGGCGGCGTCTATACGCCTGGTTGGCCACCGAGCGCCACCGGGTGCTCCATGTGTTCTGCACGGGGCGGGATCTGCGTTCGGTGGCCCGCATGCTGCGGGCGGAGGAGGAAGCCCTCGGCCTGGCCGCCCCCCATCTGGTGATCAGTGACGTGGGTTGCACCGTGGCCTGTGGCCTCAGCCTGGAGACCGTTCCCCTCGCGGTGGATCCGATTGAGGCCCGCTGGCGGGGGCGGCCCGAGCGGGTGTTGCCCCTGCTGGCCACGCTCCCCGGGCTGTCCTCCCAGCCGGTCACCTCGGATCGGCGCCTCGCTTATTTCATTGATCCGGACGTGCTGGACGTGCGTCATCTGGCCTCGATTGAGGCCCATGGGGTGGATTGTCTGATTTCCGATGGCAAGTATCTGGATGTGTTGCCCGCTGGGGTGAACAAGGGAACCACCCTGGTCGCGGTGCTGAACCTGCTGGAGGTCCATCCGGAGCGGGTGGTCACCGCGGGCGACACCCTCAACGATCTGGCCATGTTCGAAACCGGCCTGGCTGGGGTGATGGTGGGGAATGCGGAGCCTTCCCTCAAGGCGGCCTTGCCGCGCCTGCCCAACACCTATCTCGCCAGGGGGGAGGGTTGTGAGGGCATCGTGGAGGGCTTGCACCATTTCGGCTATGGCCCGCTGTTGGCTGGTGCCTTCTGAAGCCTCCGGTGGCCCGAGTCGGTCAGGGTGCCGTGCGCTCCACCTGGGCCAGGCGTGCCTTGGTGAGCGCCGTGGCCGTGGCTTGGCGCGGATCCTCAGGCCACGGATGCTTGGGGTAGCGACCGCGCAACTGGCGCCGCACCTCCGGATAGCCGCTGGTCCAGAAGCCCGCCAGGTCGCGGGTGATGGCCGCCGGCCGGCCCGCCGGAGACAACAGATGGACCGTGAGCGGGAGCCGTCCCTCCAGCAGGGTGGGGGTGGCGCTGGTGCCGAACAGCTCCTGCAGTTTCACGGCCAGAATCGGCTCGCCGCTGGTGTAGTCCAGGGTGACCGCCCGGCCAGAGGCCACCGTCAGGGTGGTGGGCAGCCATTGGTCGAGCTGCTGCCGCTGCTGCCAGCTCAGATCGCCCCAGAGGGCGTTGTGCAGGTCTAACTGCAGCAGATCCTGGCGGCTGCGCAGGCCGATCAGATGGGGGGCGAGCCACTCCGCCAAGGTGCTGCCCAGGGTGGTCCAGCGACGGTCGGGCCAGGGGGGACCCAGGTGGGTGAAGGCCAGGGCCAGGCGTTGCTGCAACTGCTGGCTGGAGGGGGTCCAGGGCAGGGCCTGGAGGCCCAGCTCCTTCAGACCGGTGATCAGGGCCTCGAGGATGGCGGCTGGTTCGGCCTCGGGCCAGGGCTGCCGTTCCAGCACCAGGGCCCCCAGCCGCAGGCTGCGCTCGCAGCGCACCCGTTGGCTGGCGGGGTCCCAACAGGCGTCGTTGCGACTGACGCCCTGTTCCGTCGCCAGATCCTCCAGCACGGCCGGGGGCAGGACCACCGCCAGCAGGATGCGGGCGTCCTGGCCGGCGCCATCCACCTTGGCCACGGCCAGGGCTGGGCAGGCGGCCAGGGGGTCGCTGGGATGGAGACGGGCCCCGTGGCCACTTCGCAACAGGAATCGTCCATCGCCCTGGCCACGGGCCAGGGCGATCCGTTCGGGGTAGGCCCAGCTCAGCATCAGGGCCACCCGGACGTCCTCGCTCAGCTCGCTATCAGCCGCTGATGCCTTGGCGTCGGTGCGTGGGCTCCGCCTGTCGCCCGTGGCGGCAAGCACCTGGCGCTGAAGCTGCCACTGGACCTGCAGGAGCTGCCGTAGCTGGGGGTTGGGGCTCCTGGAGCCGGCGGCGCCCTGCAGCCAGTCGAGCCGCGGCATCAAATCAGCTCCGACGGCCCGACCATCCAGGGGATCCCGCTCGCTGAGGACCACCGCCAGGGCGCAGCCGAGCTCCAGCCAGCCATGCCGGTTGGCTTGGAGCAGCATGTGGGCCAGCCTTGGGTGCAGGCCCAGGCGCGCCATGGCCCGGCCGTGGGCGGTGATCATGCCCGCTGGAGCGAGGGCCTGGAGGGGCTCCAGCAACGCTCGGGCGCCGCGCAGGCCCTGGTGGGGCGGTGGGTCTAGCCAGGGAAGGTCGTCCCCGTGCCCGGCTCCCCATTCCGCCAGGTGGAGGGCGATCGGCAGGGGATCCACCTCCAGGAGTTCCGGGGGATCGAAGGCTGGCCGGCGCTGCTGTTCGCCGGGGGACCACAGCCGCAGGCAGCGCCCCGGCCCCAGCCTGCCGGCACGGCCCCGACGTTGTTCGGCGCTGGCCTGGCTGGCGGGTCGGGTGACCAGACCGTCCATGCCGGTGCTGGGATCAAAGCGACTGGCCCGGCTCAGGCCGCTGTCGATCACCAGTTGCACCCCCGCCAGGGTGAGGGAACTCTCGGCGATGGCGGTGGCCAGAACCACCTTGCCGGCGGCCCCGCGGGCGGGGGCGATCGCCTCGGCCTGGGCGGCCAGGGGGAGCTGGCTGTGCAGCAGGCAACATTCCAGGTCGGCTCCCCAGGGGGTGGCGGCGATGGCGTCCCGGGCGGCCCGCAACTCCCGCAGGCCCGGCAGGAACACCAACACGGTGTCGCCTGCCTCCCGGTGGTCGAGCCAATGGGCCTCCAGCCCCCGCAGCACCTGGGCGGCGAGCGGTTCCCGTTCGCGGGGGGCCTGGTGGAGGACGGCCACGGGATGGCTGCGGCCCTCGCTGGTGAGCACGGTGGCCCCATCCAGCCGGTTGGCCAGGGGCGCCAGATCCAGGGTGGCGGACATCAGCAGCAGTCGCAGCTCCGGTCGCAACAGGCTGCGGCTCTGGCGCACCAGGGCCAGGGCCAGATCGGCGTCCGCCTGGCGTTCGTGGAATTCATCAAAGATCACGCAGCCCACCCCGTCCAGGGCCGGGTCGTGTTGCAGGCGCCGCAGGAACAACCCGGCGGTGACCACCTCGATCCGGGTGGCGGCGGAGGTACGGGATTCCAGGCGCACGCTGTAGCCGATCCGCTCTCCCAGTGGCTCCCCCAGGCCGAGGGCCAGCCGCTGGGCTGCGGCCCGGGCCGCGAGGCGGCGCGGTTCCAGCATCAGGATGCGTTCGTCCGGCGCCAGGGCCTGCGTCAGCACAGCCAGGGGGACCCTGCTGGTCTTGCCAGCTCCGGGAGGGGCCTGCAGCAGCACCGTGGCCCCTGGCCCCAGGGCCGCCACGATGGCGGCTAACTGGTGGTCAATTGGCAGCTGGTTGTCCGCCCTGGGCAGCGGTGCGGCCATGGGGGGGATTGGGGGGCGGTGGTGTCAGCGCACGTGGCGGATGCCATCCACCGGGTGGTAGGCCTCGCCGGTGGTTTCCTCGTAGACGATCGCTGGCAGACCGGTTTCAAACATGGTCTGCAGGGCTTCCTTCAGGTAGGGGTTCCAGCCCCCGGTGCTGACTTTGCCGTGGCGGACCGTCCAGTCCCAGGTGCCCTGCAGGTCCCGTGGCACGCGACCTTCGCGGTCGCGGCGCGCGACGAGATCCTGGGATTCGACGATGCCCACCAGGATCGGGTCCTTGCCATAGGCGGGGGTGATGCTGAGTTCGAGGCGGATTGGATCGTCCTTGACCATCTTCAGCCGAAAGCGGGGCGGCAGTTTCAGACCGCGTAGGACCGCTGCCACGATTCGGGTTCTCTGGTCCACCATCAGTCCGCCGGAGTTCACGTTCACAGCTGAGAGCCTATTCAGTGGTGGTCCACCGAAGCCCAAGCGCTAGACCCTCACTCGGTGGCGTCGGCCCCAAAGCGCACTGTTAAGAGATCTTCCTGGGTGATCTGGCCGTCGGCGTCCAGGAGCTCGGGATGGATGGTGAGCCGGCCGGTACGATCGCCGGCCGAAGGGCTGGGGGCGGGCAGCGGGTCTGAGGGCCGTGGAGTGGCACTGAATCCCCGCCCCATCACCCGGAAAGCTTGCCAGAGGAGCACAAGGAAACAGGCGCCGTAGAGCAGGGGAAACAGCTGGGAAAGGGCTGCGTACATGGACTTGGGGGATCCAGCGCCACGCCGGATCCCTCCCATTGTCTCACCGCTCCACTTCGGAGGTTGTGGAAACCGCCAGCATCCAGGCCCATAACGTGGTGCAGGCCGCCCCAAAGGCGAGAAAAGCCAGCAGAAGTCGACTGGTGTCCATGGCCCGTTAAAAAACTTCACAGATCTTAGGCGGTTCGGGCCGGTTTGCTTCACCTTTCCGTTGGGACTCGGTGTGTCTACGGTTTTGTTTTGCTGTTCTGCCGCAGGATGCGCCCGTTCCGTGCCCGCTCTTGTGCTGCCGTCGGTGTGCTTTCGGCGGGTCTCTTATTGGGATGGTCTGGGGGACGTCCCCTGGGGTTCATGCCCCGGGCCGAGGCCGTTGCCGTGGTCCCCACTCGAGATTCTTTTGTGACGGCGGCCGTGCGTCGGGCGGGCCCGGCGGTGGTCACCATCGACACGGAGCGCACCGTCCAGGGGGCTGGGGGAGCGGCGGTGCCGCAGGGTCTGCTCAATGATCCTGTGTTTCGCCACTTCTTTGGACTCCCTCAGGTTCAGCAGCCGTCCCAACGCAAGGAGCGGGGTCAGGGGAGTGGCGTGATCTTCCAGGCCGATGGACTGATCCTTACCAATGCCCACGTGGTTGAGCGCACCGACCGGGTCACGGTGGGGCTTCAGAACGGTCAACGGTTGGAAGGCAAGGTGGTGGGGCTGGATCGGCTCACCGACCTGGCGGTGGTGAAGCTGGTGGGCAATGGCCCCTGGCCGGTGGCGCCCCTGGGCAACTCCGATGCCCTGCATGTGGGGGACTGGGCGATTGCCGTGGGCAACCCCTTCGGGCTGGACAACACCGTGACCCTGGGCATCGTCAGCAGTCTCAACCGCAACGCCAGCAAGCTGGGGATCACCGACAAGCGGCTTGATCTGATTCAGACGGATGCTGCGATCAATCCGGGCAACTCAGGCGGGCCCCTGCTGAATGCCGATGGTGAAGTGGTGGGGATCAACACCTTGGTGCGCTCAGGCCCAGGGGCGGGCCTTGGCTTTGCCATCCCGATCAACCGGGCCCGCATGATCGCCAATCAGCTGGTGAGCACCGGACGGGTCAGTCACGCCATGATTGGCGTGGGCCTGGATGTGGTGCGTTCAGCCGATGGGACCAGCCGAGCAGCCGGAGCTCGGGTGGCCCAGATCCGTTCCGGAGGGCCCGCCGATCGGGCTGGACTTCGGCCCGGGGATGTGATCGTGGCGGTGGCGGGCCAGCCGGTCCAGGGTCCCCTGCAGGTGGTGGCGGCGGTGGACCGCTCGGGCGTGGGGCGTCCCCTGCAACTGAAGGTCATCCGAAGTGGCACCACGGTTGTTTTAGAGGTGGTGCCCACGGAATTGAATCAGCAACCCCCCCGTTGAGGTCGAGGGGGACGGCTCACAGCACATCCAGAATGGGATTGCTGCGGGCGGGTTGCACTGGTTCCTCCGCAGGGGAGTCGTTGGTCCACGGGGGGGAGATTTTGGCGGGACTGCCGAGTTGCTGACGCATCACCCATTGGGTGGCTGCCTTCTGGCTGTGCCAGGCCTGCAACAACTGCTTGGCCAGACCCCGCAGAGCCTGGGGGTCACAGGTGGAGTCAATGGCCCGAGTCATGCGCTCCAGTTCGAATTGTTGGCCAAGGCTGAGGGCGAGGGGCTCGGACATGGCGTGCTCCGCATCTGGCTTTGAACTCGTGCAAAGCTACAAACTGTTGCAGAGGCTCGCGTATCGGTTGCGACAGAGGTAAGGCATCCGTTAGCAAATCCGGTCAGCAATCCCTGGTCCCGTGCTCCCTTGCAGCGCGTCCGGGAGCGCGGGACCCGCGTCCCCTAGGAGTGGTCGCGCAAGGTGTCCACGCAACGGGTCACACAGTCCCCGTCCTCAAGGGAACAGGTGGTGATGCATTCGAAATAGGACTCGATCGCGTCCCAGGATTCCTCCTGGTGATGGGGGCTGGTCTGGGTGGCTCCGAACCCGAACGTGTTGGCGTTGATGGCTTGGGTGGGTTCCGCAGCGCCGCCCGGGGTTGGCGTTGAATTCATGACATCGGCTCCAAGGGGATGATGTCAGCTTATGGAGACATGACCGGTCTGGCTAGTGGAATAAGTCCTCTTACTTAGAGGGATGTGGCGTTCTGTGAAGCTGGCCCCGAAACGGCCTGCTTACGGGCATTGCTTTTTTCTTTTTGCTTAAGACGGTTGGCGTCCCGCTTGGCGATCGCCGCGCGCTCCTGCTCTTGGGCTAGGGCGGCGGCGGCCTCCTCCTGTTTCTTTTCGAGGTAATAGCTGTAATCGCCGCGGTACTGCACCAGCTCGCCATCGCGCAGCTCCACGATCCGGTTGGCGACCCGGGAGATGAAGTAGCGATCGTGGCTCACCATCAAGGCGGCCCCTTCGTAGTCCCGCAGGGCGTCTTCCAGCATCTGTTTGGCGGGGATGTCCAGGTGGTTGGTGGGCTCGTCCAGCACCAGCAGGTTGCAGGGGTTCAGCAGCATCACCGCCAACGCCAGGCGGGCCTTCTCCCCGCCGGAGAGCTGGCCCACCTCCTTGAACACGGCGTCGTTGCTGAAGCAGAAGCTCCCGAGCAGGGAGCGCACCTGGGTCTGGGTCCAATCGGGAACCACCTCAAACAGGGTATTGATTACAGTTTTGGTGAGATCAAGGGCCTCAGCCTGGTTCTGCTCGAAGTAGCCGGCCTGGACGTTGTGCTCCCCGAGCTGGGCGATCCCCTCATCTGGGGCTTCCAGGCCCATCACCAACCGCAGCAGGGTGGATTTGCCGGCTCCATTGGGACCCACAAAGGCGATCCGGTCCCCCCGTTCCACGTCCAGGTTGGCGCCCAGAAACAGAAGGCGATCGCCATAGCTGTGGCTGAGGTCCTTGATCAGCGCGATCTGCCGTCCACTGCGGGGGGCCGGCGGAAACTGGAAGCGGGGTCCGCTGATCGTGTCGGTGGGAGCTTCAATTCGATCCACTTTCTCCAGCAGCTTTTCCCGACTCTTGGCCTGGGTGCTGCGGGTGGCACTGGCGCGGAAGCGATCGATATAGGCCTGCTGGGCTGAGAGTTCCTTCTGTTGGCGCTCAAACGCCGATTGGCTGGCTTCGCGTTCGAGGGCTTTCTGCTCCAGGTGCTGGCTGTAGTTGCCCAGGTAGGTGCGCGAAAGGCCCCGCTCAGTTTCCACGATCTGATTACAGACCCGATCCAGAAATGCCCGGTCATGGCTGATCACCACCAGCGGGACTGATTGGTCGGTCAGATAGCTCTCCAGCCACTGGATCGTTTCCACGTCCAGGTGGTTGGTGGGTTCGTCAAGAAGAAGTAGATCCGGTTCCTGGAGCAGGATCTTGCCGAGGGCGATGCGCATCTGCCAGCCCCCGGAATAGTCCCCTACCAGGGCTTCCACCGACTCGAGGCTGAAGCCGATGGTGGGAAGCAGCTTGTCGATGCGCGCATCGAGTTCGTAGCCATGCAGCGCTTCGAAGCGGGTCTGCAGGTGGCCCAGTTCATCGATCAGCCGATCCAGGTGGTCGGCATCGTTGGCGGCCCGCTCGCTGGCCATCTCGTCCTCCACCTGGCGCTGGCGGTTGAGCACCTGGGCCGCCTCTCCGAAGGCCTGAAACAGTTCCTGCCGCACGGTGCGGCGCACGTCCACATCGAATTCCTGCTGGAGATAGACAATGCGTGGATCCCCCTGCTTGATCACCTGGCCACTGCTGGGTTCCTCCTGGCCGGCAATGATCCGCATCTGGGTGGACTTGCCGGCGCCGTTGACTCCCACCAGGCCGATGCGGTCTCCGGGTTTCACCTCCCAGGTGACATCCCGCAGCACTTCACCGGTGGGATAAATCTTGCCGATGCGTTCGAGGCGCAGCACGAAACAGGTGGGGTAGGCGGTGTTGGGCATCATCTCCCGCCATGGTCGTGCCAGGAGGCGTCCGGCAGACTGACCCCACCCCAGCTGATGCTTCCAGGCGATGATCAAGCGGCTTGAGCAGATCGCCGCCCTGGTGGTGGCGGCGGGTCTGGCACTCGTGAGCTACTGGCTGTTCTTCAGCTGGGCCCAAGGAGGGGGCTCCCACAAGCGGCAGCTGCCGGTGCGCTCCGCCTTGCCACCCCCCCAGGGCCGACTTGTTGTTGAGCCAGCCCGGAACTCAAAGCCCTCCCCGCGCCTTGAGCAGCCAGCGCTTGGTTTCACTGTCATTGAGGCTGGCGATATGGTCGCGCACGTCCTCGGCACTGACGGTGAGTCCCTGGGAGGCGCCGATGGCCACGATCCGACCGAGGGCTCCACTGGGATCCTGCAGGGCTTGGCGAAACAGCGATTGAGTCAGCTCCGGATCACTGCTGATGCGGAGATAGAGCTCGGCTGCGTGGCCTGAGGAGGGGCTGGCGGTCATGGAGGACTGGACGCTGCACCGACCTTATAAAGGCATGGCCCCTGGTGGACTCGGGCTGGGGCAACGTCAGGGTTTGGGGGAGATTCAGGCGGCCTCGGGGCGACGTTCATCCGTGTCGCCATCCGTGCCGCTGGCCGAGGCATCTTCCATGCTGCGGGCATCGAGGCAGAGCACTTTGCGGAGTTGGGCGTAGTTGGCGGCGAGGGCCTCCCGTCCTTCCTGTTGGGCGCCGTATTCGGCCCGCTGCAGGACGTGGTGCAGATGGGTGAGCAGGTAGGTGCTGATCACGGCGGAGACGAGCACATCACTGGGGTCGGCGGTGCGACGGCGTTGGGCACTGCGGGCCTTGGCGCCACGCTCCTGGGCGCTGCTGGGGTGCCGGGATTGGGTGGTGCGGGCCATGGGCGATCGCAGCGCGGGCGGGGCGAGTGGACTCACATCCACAAGCATAGTGCTGGATACTATCCTTGCCAGTCTCTGTACACTCCGTCGTAGCCGGCTGTCTCCTTCGGTCCGTGGCCACCCGTCAGACGTCATCGAGTGGACGGCCCAAGTCGCCCCGGATTCAGGTGGTGCTCCCGGAAGACCTCTGTGCGCGCTTGACCGTGCTGGCCGAGGCCGACTCCCGCACCGTCAGCAACATGGCCAAGGTGCTGATTCAGCAGGGCATCGAACGCCTGGAGCAGCAGCGGCTCCAGGACCCCGGCCAGGGGGCTCCTCCCGCGTCGCCCCAGGGCACCGATCGTTTCCGTGCCGTGCTCGAACGCCAGGAGCAGCTCCGCCCCCGCCGTCTGCGCGGCGTGCCGCGCCGGTTGAGGGTGCCGCGTCAGCCCTGAGGATCGGCGCGGACTCCCAGCACCGCCGCCCTGGAGGCTCCGGTCACGGCGGGGAGTCCCCCTGGATGGCGGCGGTGATGCCACCAGGCCAGCAGGGCGAAAACCAGCGCTTCGCGCTGCTGCTCCTGGATTCCCAGCTCCGCCAGGGCACGCACCTGCAGGCCGCGGCAGCGGCGGCGTAACTGCTCAATCATCAGGCCATTGCGAGCTCCGCCTCCTGCCACCAACAGTTCCAGGGGGCGCGGCTGGCGTTGGAGATCTTGAGCCACGACGGCCGCACTGAAGGCGGTGAGACTGGCCAGGGCATCCGCAGCGGCCTCCCGATCGGGCTCCTGGCGGGCGGCGAGGGCCTCCAAGCGACGCCCCAGATCTGCGGCTCCGAACAGCTCCCGACCCGTGGACTTGGGCGGTCTGAGCTGGAAATAGGGCTCCTGCAGCCATTGGCCGATTAACTCCTCGTCGATGCGGCCGCGGCGGGCCCAGGCGCCATCGGCATCGAAACCCAGGGCGCCGTTGCTGAACCGCTGCACGGCCAGATCCACCAGGGTGTTGGCGGGACCGCAGTCCCAGCCCTGCACTGGCGCGGACCGATCCGGCCCCTGGGCCGGGGGCAGCAGGGTGAGATTGGCGATGCCCCCAAGGTTGAGCAGGGCCCGCCAGCCACCGATGCCCCCCAGCAGGGCCGCATCGGCCGGGGGCACCAGGGGCGCCCCTTGGCCGCCGAGAGCCAGATCGGCGCTGCGAAAATCAAAGACCACCGGCCGTTGCAGCCGCTGGGCCAGCTGGGGGCCCAGCAGCAGCTGCCAGCTGACCCCATGGCGGTCCGCCTCGGGGGGGCGATGCCAGACGGTTTGGCCATGGCAGCCCACCAGGGTGGCCTCACCCCGGGGGTCACAGGCCCGGGCCGCCTCCGCTTGGGCGTCCGTGACGGCCTCCGCTAGCTCTAACCAGGCGGCCGCCGCTAGGGGCTGGCCCTGGCCTGCCTCCACCAGCCGTTGTCGCAGAGGGGATGGATAGCTCCAGGCCGCACTGGCCAGGATCTGCCAACGGGGCCGATGGGGAGCACCACGGAACTGGGCCAGCACGGCATCCACCCCATCGGCACTGGTGCCACTCATCAACCCCAAGACCTTCATCGCCGCCTCGGGCCCGACAGGCCCGCCAGGACGTCGCAGGGTCCCATCACCACCATCAGATCGTTGGCTTTAAGCACGTGGGCGGCCGTTGGGTTCACCATGAGCTGATGCGGTGGACCGACCGCCAGCACGCTGACGTTGTAATCCTTTCGCAGGTTGAGCTCCCCCAGGGAGCGCCCGATGAAGGCCTCGGGCACTCGGATTTCCTCGATGCTGTTGCAGGCGTCGATTGGCAGGCGCTCCAGCAGGTTGGGGCGCACCAGCTCCTGACCCAGGCGCAGGCCCTGCATTTTTGAGGGGAACACCACCCGATCGGCGCCGACGCGGCTCAGCATCTTTTCGTGGAGATCGCTGGTGGCGCGAGCGATCACCTGCCGCACCTGACTGCCCTGGGAGTCTTTGACGATCAAGGTGGCGGTGATGCTCGCTTCGATCGGGGTGCCGATCGCGACCACCACCGTGCCCACGTCCAGCACACCAGCGGCCCGCAGGGCCTCTTCATCGGTGCCGTCGACCACCCGCGCCTCCAGGGTGGGCTCCTGCTGCTGCAGGTCATCGATGGCCTTTTGGCTCTGGTCGATGGCCAGCACGTTGGCGCCGGAGCGCACCAATTCGCCGCAGACCGCGCTGCCGAACCGGCCGCAGCCGATCACCACGAAGCTGGTGGCGAGTTCGTTGTCCGCAGACCAGGGCCAGCGCAGGGTCATGGGCGCGGCTCGCGACGGAGGGGGGGCAGGGCGGGCCTGGACACCGGCATGGCAGTCAGAGGTAGATCTCCTCGCGGGGAAAACCCACGCGATTCTGGGGCCTGGAGCCGTAGAGCGCCGACAGCAACAGCAGGATGCCCACCCTGCCCACGAACATCCCCACCATCAACACCAGCTGCCCCCAGCGAGTGAGCTGGCTGGTGACGCCCAGATCGAGTCCCACGGTGCCGAAGGCGGACACGCAGGTGAACAGGGTTTCGAGGAAGCTGATCGGGGTGCCCTGGTCCGTGGTGCTTGCCCCTGTCCCCGTCCCCAGACCAAGCAGCAGGGCCATGGCCAGCACAAACAACAGGGACGCCACGGTCACGGCAACGGCCCGGCGCACCACCCGCTCGGGGATGGCCCGATGGCGCACCACCACCTCCTCCTGGTCGTTCAGGGTGGAGCGGGTGGCGGCCAGCAGGGTGGCGAGGGTGGTGGTCTTGATCCCCCCGCCCGTGCCCCCGGGGCTGGCCCCGATGAACATCCAGGTGATCAGCAGCAGCAGGCCCCCATCGGAGATCGTTGTCGCCGAAAGCGGCATGGTGTTGAAGCCTGCGGTGCGGCTGCTGATCGACTGGAACAGGGCCACCTGCAGCTTCTGCCACCAGGCCAGGTGATGTCCCAGCCCATCACTGGCCAGGTGTTCGGTGAGCAGCAGGCCAGCGGTGCCGAGGAGGATCAACAGAACTGTGGTGCGCATCACCAGTCGGGTGTGCAGGCTCAGCTGGTTGAGGCGCCCCAGCCGGCGGCGATGGTGCCAGAGATCATTGGCTACCCGCCAGCCGATTCCCCCCACCACGATCAGGGTGCCAATCACCCCATTCACCACCAGGTTGTCGCGATAGGCCACCAGATTGTCGGCCCAGAGCCCAAAGCCGGCGTTGTTGTAGGCGCTGATCGCATGGAACAGGGAGGCCCAGAGGCGGGGCCCCCCCGCCGGGAGATCGGTGAATCCGAAGCTGTAGAGAATCACGGTGCCGGTGCCAATCACCACCGCAGCGATCAGCAGGATCTGATGGAAGGTGGGCCCGATGCCGCCCACGCCGAATTCATCCAGGGTGCGGCCCTTGTCGAGGCGATGGTGCAGGCCGGAGCGCCCCTGGACAAAGCCCTGCAGAAAGGTGGTGATCGCCATCAGGCCCAGGCCACCGCTGAGGATCAGCAGGGCCAGCACAACCTGGCCGGCCAGGGTGAGATCCGTGCCGATGGGAATGATCGACAGCCCCGTCACGGTGATCGCCGAGGTCACCGTGAACAGGGCCTCCCAGAGGCCCACCGCGTCGGTGGAGCAGAGCGGGCTGGCTAACAACAGAGTGCCGCCCGTAATCACCAGCAGGCCAGTGATCACGGTGAATTGCGGCACCGTCAGGGAGTGGCGCCAGTGCGCAGGTCCGCCCAAGGCTTCAGAGGTTGGGCTGGGGGGTGAGGCGCAGGTAGGGGCGGATTTCGGTGATGCCCTTGGGGAATTTGCTGCGGGCTTCCTCGGTGGGAATCGAGGGAACCACCACACAGTCTTCACCGTTGGTCCAGTTCACCGGGGTGGCAACTTGATGCGAATCGGTGAGTTGGAGGGAGTCAATCACCCGGAGAATCTCATTGAAGTTGCGGCCCGTGCTGGCGGGATAGGTGATCTGGAGTCGGAGTTTTTTATTGGGATCGATGATGAACACCGAACGCACGGTCAGATTGTTGAGGGCATTGGGATGAATCATGCCGTAAAGGTCACTGACCTTTTTGTCCCCATCGGCCAGGATGGGGTAATCCACGACCGTGTTCTGTGTTTCGTTGATGTCGCAGATCCAGCCCTGATGGCTTTCTGCTGAATCCACACTCAGGGCGATTGTTTTGACGTTGCGCTTCTCCCATTCGGGGCGCAGGCGAGACACTTCGCCCAGTTCCGTGGTGCAAACGGGGGTGTAATCGGCGGGGTGGGAGAACAGCACCACCCAGGAGTCACCGCCAAAGTCGTAGAGGTTGATCGGGCCGAGCTGCGAATCCTGGGTGAAATCGGGAACGGTATCGCCGAGTTGCAGGGCCATGGACAAGGAAGTCTGGTGCGCTTTGATGTTGGCACAGCCCCTCTGCGCCTGCCTTAGGTGGGCTCGTTGGCCGCCGGCCAGTGGTTGAGGTGGTCACGTAGTCGCTGCAGTCCAAGATCGGCGGTGGCGGACACGAACACCATCTGGGGCTCCAGGGCCAGGGCCCGATCCAGCGCGCCGGCGCTGCAGCGATCGATCTGGTTGCCCACCACCTGGAGCGGAACCTGGGCGTTCAGGGAGCTGAGGATCTTCCGGACGGTCTGCAGTTGTTCCGGCCAGGCCGGATCGGCCAGATCCACCACCACAAGCAGGCCATCGGCCTCCAGGGCCTCTTCGATCGTGGAGCGGAAGGCCTCCACCAGGGGCGGCGGCAGGTCGCGGATGAAGCCCACCGTGTCGGTGATCAGCAGGGAACGCAGCTCCTCCCCGTCTGCGGAGCGGAGGTTGAGGCGACGGGTGGTGGGGTCCAGGGTGGCGAACAGCTTGTTCTCCGCCAGCACCGCCGTGTCGGCACCGGCGCGGGTGAGACCATTCAGCAGGGAACTCTTGCCAGCGTTGGTGTAACCCACCAGGGCCACCCGCATCAGGCCCTGTCGGCTCTGGCGCAGCCTGGCCCGGTGCTCGCCCAGGCGCTGCACCTCCCGCTGCAGCCGTTCGATCCGGCGGGCGATGGCGCGCCGATCCTTCTCCAGCTGGGTTTCGCCGGGGCCGCGGGTGCCGATGCCGCCCCCCTGCCGCGACAGGCTTTGGCCGCGGCCGGTGAGGCGCGGCAGCCGATAGCGAAGCTGGGCGAGCTCCACCTGCAGACGGCCGGCGCCGCTGGCGGCCCGTTGGGCAAAGATGTCCAGAATCAGCTCGCTGCGATCGGTCACGGGCAGATCCAGCAGGCGTTCCAGGTTGCGCCCCTGGACGGGGGTCAGATCCCTGTCGGTGACCACCAGGCTGGCCCCCAGGCGGCGGGCCTCCAGGGCCGCTTCGCGCAGCTTGCCTTCCCCCCAGAGGGTTTGGGGGGTGAGCCCCTGGCGGCGTTGGCTCACCACCCCGATCGGTCGGGCGCCAGCACTGCGCACCAGGCCCTCCAGTTCAGCGATCTCCCGACCGGATTGGTCGCGATCACTGCCGGTCAGGGTCAGCAGCAGCACCCGCTCCGGGCCGGTTGTGGCCAGCACCACCCTGTCGCTGGCCACGGCCGGGGCTCCGGCGAGCTGCTCCGGGTCCCGGTCACAGAGGCTGCCCAGGTCGTCCTCCCCAAGGCAATGCCAGGCCTGCTCCCCGGCGGGCGCCGGCCCATAAAGCGCCGCTGGCCAGTGCCCACCGGCCTCCGCCTGGGGGCTGAAGCGCAGCCAGACCCGGGGCGCCAGGTCGAGGGCAACGATCGCCTCGCCGGCCCCCGGGGAG
>CAIOCZ010000083.1 GCA_903856805.1 uncultured cyanobacterium
TACCGCGAAGGCCCCCCCGGGGCCACGGCGCCGCTGCGGCTGCGGATCATCGGCTATCCCGGCATGCTGCGGCTCGATCACCCCACCGCCCTGAGGGTGAGCAGCGGCCGCAGCCACTGGAACCTCGCCGACATCACCCTGGCCAACCCCACATTGGCCAGCGATGGCCGGGCGGCGGCGGCGGAGTTTGATCTGGCCCCCCTGATCGCCGATCTGGCCCAGAACCGTCCCCTGCGCCTGGCCCTGCCGGGGGGCTTCACCGAGCTGCCAGTTCCGCCCTACGTGGTGAGCGAATGGCGCAGCCTGCCCATGGCGGCGGGCTGATCCCTGATGCACTGGCTCCCCTGGATGCGCCGGGCGCTGCAGCTGGCCAGCCTGGGGGCCGGCCGCACCAGCCCCAATCCCCTCGTTGGGGCCGTGGTGCTCGACCCCAACGGGGCGTTGGTGGGGGAAGGCTTCCACGCCGGCGCCGGCCAGCCCCATGCCGAAGTGGGCGCCCTGCGCCAGGCGGGCGACCGGGCCCGGGGCGGCACCCTGGTGGTCACCCTGGAACCCTGCTGCCACCACGGACGCACCCCCCCCTGCTGTGGGGCGGTGCTGGCCGCCGGCATCCACCGGGTGGTGGTGGCAATGCGGGACCCCAATCCCCTGGTGGCGGGCGGCGGCCTGCGCCAACTGCGGGCGGCCGGGCTGGAGGTGATCGAAGCGGTGGCCGAAGCCGAGGCCATGGCCCTCAACCGCCCCTTTCTGCACCGGATCGCCACCGGCAGGCCCAGGGGAATCCTGAAGTGGGCCATGAGTCTGGATGGCCGCACCGCCCTGCCCAATGGCGCCAGCCAGTGGATCAGCAGCCCCCAGGCCCGCAGCTGGGTGCACCAACTGCGGGCCCAGTGTGATGCGGTGATTGTGGGCGGGGGCACCCTGCGGGCCGATGATCCCCTGCTCACCAGCCGCGGCCGCCGCGATCCCGAACCGTTGCGGGTGGTGCTGAGCCGACGCCTGGAGCTGCCGGAGCAGGCCAGGCTCTGGGACCAGGGGACGGCCCCCACCCTGGTGGCCCACGGGGCGGCGGCCCCGGCAGCGGCCCGGCAACGGCTGGAGCACCTGGGGGTGGAGCGGCTGGAGCTGAGCACCTGCGAACCGTTGGCGCTGCTGGAGGCCTTGGCGGTGCGCGGCTGCAACCAGGTGCTGTGGGAATGCGGACCAGACTTGGCGGCGGCGGCCCTGGACCAGGGCTGTGTCCAGGCCCTGGCCGCCGTGGTGGCGCCGAAGCTGCTGGGCGGCGTCGCCGCCCGCACGCCGTTGGGGGAGCTCGGCCTCACCAGCCTGGAGGGACTGCGGCCCTGGCATCCCATT
Organism: uncultured cyanobacterium; assembly: GCA_903856805.1. Classification (GTDB taxonomy): domain Bacteria; phylum Cyanobacteriota; class Cyanobacteriia; order PCC-6307; family Cyanobiaceae; genus Cyanobium. The sequence goes on from CAIOCZ010000083.1 coordinate 1,357, forward strand.
GGCCTCGAACGGCTTGGGCCCGACCTGCTCTGGCAACTGGAGGCCCCATGAGGCTCGCGGATCTGGATTTGATCATCCCGGTCGTCACCCTGTTGCTGGGGCTGGGGCTGGGACTGGGGCTGGAGCTGGTGGCCCGTCGCTGCCGGCCCGGGTCCCTGGGCCGGGAGTTGCTGCGCCGAGCCCGCCTGAGCCTGACCACCAGCCTGGTGGTGGGCGGCCTGGGCTGGTGGTTGTTCGATCTGCTGGGGCGGATCGGCTGGCCGCTACCCCGCAGCGGCCAGGAGGTGCGGGACCTGGCGCTCACCGTGGGGCTGATGTGGACGCTGTTGCGCTGCAAAAGCAGCCTGGTGAGTCGCATCGCCGGTGATCCCCGCTGGCTGCCGGCCCGCAGCCGCCCCAACCGGGCGTTCGTGCTTGATCTGCTCGACAAGCTGATCAGCGCCGTGGTGGTGCTCCTGGGCAGCCTGGAGCTGCTGCGCCAATTTGGGGTGGCGCCGGCGCTGCTGCTCACCGCCAGCGGCATCGGAGCGGCGGCCCTGGGGCTGGGGGCCAAAACACTGCTGGAAAATCTGCTCGGCGGCGTGATGCTCTATGTGAATCGGCCGTTCACGGTGGGGGACACGATCGCCCTGCCCGATCGCAGCCTGCGGGGCACGGTGCGCGCCATCGGGCTCCATTCCACCGAACTGATCACGGCCGAGCGCCAGCCGTTGTTCATCCCCAATGCCCTGTTCGCCCAGCACGCCATCGTGAACACCAGCCGGCCGCCGCTGCGGCGGCTGGAGCTGGGGCTGACCCTGCGCCCGGCCCAGCCCTCCGACCTGGGGCGGGTGATCGAAGCCCTGGAGGCGTTGCTGGGGCGCCAGGGGGAGGTGCTGGCCGAACCGGCGCCTCAGGTGCGGCTGGTGGACTACCGCGGCGCCGGCGCTGAACTGCGGCTGGAGGCCTGGTGCCGGAATGATCCGGTGGTGCTCGACGCCCTGCGCCATCGGCTGCTGCTGGAGCTCGGCCCCCTGCTGGAGGGGCTGGGGGCCAGGCTCACCCCGGAATGAAATGGCGCAGCCGCCGGGCTTCTTCGCCGGCGCGGCGCTGCAGTTCCGCATCGCTGAGGTCGGCTTCGGCCCGCTGCTGGGCGGCGATCACATCGTTTTCATCCACCGCGAAACCGGCGGCGGTGGCGAGGGCCAGGAAGGCCTCCAGATCCAGGGGATCGGCGGAATTGTGCAGGCGCCGCTCCAGATCAGAATCCTGGCGGGCACGGGCCAGGAAAGCATCGAGCTGGTCCAGGCTCATGGATGGGGCGGGCAACAGACTCCGGTCTAGCCGGCGGGGAGGGGCGCCAGGGTGCGCGGGTCCAGCTTCACGGCCTCCCACCCCACCGGCTCCCAGGGGGCCATCAGGGGCTCCAGGGCCCGCAGGGCCGGCCCATCGGCGGGAGCCAGCCAGGCCTCCTCGAGGCCGTCGGGGATCACCACCGGCATGCGGTCATGGACGCGGGCCAGCAGGGGATTGGGAGCGGTGGTGAGCACCACGGCCGTGTCGAGCTCGCCGCCATCGGCGCCGGTCCAGCGCTCCCAGAGCCCCCCCAACCAGAAGGGGGCACGATCACGGCGACGGAACAGCCAGGGCTGCTTGATCAACCGACCGGTGGCGGGATCGCGCCGGTCCTGCCATTCATAAAAGCCATCCGCCGGCACTAGGGCACGGCGGTGGCGCCAGGCGCCCCGAAAGAAGGCCATCTCGGCCACGGTTTCGCTGCGGGCATTGATCGGCCGGCGCCGGCCCAACGGATCCCGGCACCAGTCCGGCACCAGCCCCCAGAGGGCCAGCCCCACCGCCAGCTGGCCATGCTCCTGACGCTGCAGCACCAGAGGCTCCGACGGCCGCACTTGGGGGCGGGCCGCGTAGTGGTGGGCCAGGCCAGGCGGCAAGGGCCCCCGCAACCGGGCCCCCAGGGTTTCCATCGGGGTGGTGAGGGCGAATCGGCCACACATCGCTTCCAGCCCCTCGCAAGCGCCCCCAGCCTGGCAGGGCCAGGGGCGTTCGGTTCTCCGCCCCGCCACGGATTCAATGGGGGGCGGGCGCCTTTAGTTTGGGCACCACCTGCCTCAAGCGCCGCATGGCCATCCGCCAGGACGACAATCGCCCCAATCGGCGCTTCGGCCTAATCAACCTGTTGCTGATCGGCTTTGGCGTGCTGCTGTTGTTCATCAATGTGCTGCCCAATCCGGCCATGCAGGTGCCGAGAGTTCCCTATTCATTGTTCATCGATCAGGTGAACGACGATAACGTCAAACGGGTCTTCATCACCCAGGATCAGATCCGCTACGAACTGAACAAGCCACCGGCGGAAGGGGCCCCAACGGTGCTGGCCACCACGCCGATTTTCGATATGGACTTGCCGCAGCGGCTGGAGCAGCACGGCGTGGAATTCGCGGCGGCCCCACCCAAGCGGCCGGGCCTGTTCAGCACAATCCTGAGCTGGGTGGTGCCCCCCCTGATCTTCATCCTGGTGCTGCAGTTCTTCGCACGCCGGAGCGGCATGGGGGGGGCCCAAGGGGCCCTGAGCTTCACCAAGAGCAAAGCGAAGGTGTATGTGCCCGATGAGGAATCAAGGGTCACATTTAATGATGTGGCCGGCGTGGATGAGGCCAAGGCGGAACTCACCGAAATCGTCGATTTCCTCAAAACCCCGGAGCGTTACGTGGCCATCGGTGCCCGTATCCCCAAGGGGGTGCTGCTGGTGGGCCCCCCCGGCACGGGCAAGACGCTGCTCTCGAAGGCGGTGGCCGGCGAAGCGGAGGTGCCGTTCTTCATCATCAGCGGCTCCGAATTCGTGGAGTTGTTTGTGGGGGCCGGCGCCGCCCGGGTCCGCGATCTGTTCGAGGAGGCCAAAAAGAAAGCCCCTTGCATCATCTTCATCGATGAACTGGATGCGATCGGCAAGAGCCGGGCTGGCTCGATGGGAATGATGGGCGGCAACGACGAACGGGAGCAAACCCTGAACCAATTGCTCACGGAGATGGACGGCTTTGCGGCCCAGGACAAGCCGGTGATTGTGCTGGCGGCCACCAACCAACCGGAGGTGCTCGATGCCGCCCTGCTGCGGCCGGGCCGCTTCGACCGCCAGGTGTTGGTGGACCGGCCCGATCTCTCCGGTCGGCGCACGATCCTGGGGATCTATGCCAAAAAAGTGAAGTGTTCGGAGGGGGTGGATCTCGACCGCATCGCCCAGGCCACCAGTGGCTTCGCCGGCGCTGACCTGGCCAACCTGGTGAATGAGGCGGCCCTGCTGGCCGCGCGTGCCAAACGGACCACGGTGGAGCAGGGGGACCTGAACGAAGCGATCGAGCGGGTGGTGGCGGGCCTGGAGAAAAAAAGCCGGGTGCTGCAGCCTGACGAGAAAAAAGTGGTGGCTTATCACGAGGTGGGCCACGCGATCGTGGGCCACCTGATGCCCGGCGGCAGCAAGGTGGCCAAGATCTCGATCGTGCCGCGCGGCATGAGTGCCCTGGGGTACACCCTGCAGCTACCCACGGAGGAGCGATTCCTCAATTCCAAGGAGGATCTGGAAGGCCAGATCGCCACCCTGCTGGGGGGCCGCAGCGCCGAGGAGATCGTGTTCGGCGAGGTCACCACCGGCGCCGCCAACGACCTGCAGCGCGCCACCGATATCGCCGAGCAGATGGTGGGCACCTACGGCATGAGCGACACCCTCGGCCCCCTCGCCTACGACAAGCAGGGCGGGGGGCGCTTCCTGGGGGGCGGCAACAATCCCCGCCGCTCGGTGAGTGATGCCACGGCCCAGGCGATCGACCGGGAGGTGCGGGGCCTGGTGGATCGCGCCCATGACCGGGCTCGGGCGATCCTGCAGCACAACCGCCCGCTGCTGGAATCGATTTCGTCCACGATCCTGGAAAAAGAAGTGATCGAAGGCGATGAACTGAAAAACCTGCTCGCCAGCAGTGCCATGCCGGGGGCAGATCACGACGACCACAGCGCCGCCTGAAGTCCAAAATCAAGCCCTCCCTCGGGGCCTGAGCTGAACCCAGCGGGCGCCCCCCCTTGACGCCGGGGCCGTCGATCTCGGATAAGGGGTCTTTGATGCGGCTCGATGGAGTCCCGGCACGGCAGTGAACACGCCCAGGCGTCGACCGCCCTCGATCCGCTGCCGGCCAGCCTGAAGGCGCTGGCCGGCGCCGATCTGCTCTCCTCCGCCGACCTGAGCAGCGGCCAGACCGTGGCCCTGCTGCAGCTGGCCGCCGACCTCAAGGCCGGCCGGCGGCAGATCCAGTTGAACGGCAAGGTGCTGGGCCTGATCTTCAGCAAGGCCTCCACCCGCACCCGGGTGAGCTTCACCGTGGCGATGGCGCGGCTGGGGGGCCAGACCATCGACCTGCTGCCCACGGTGACCCAGGTGGGGCGAGGTGAACCGGTGGCCGACACGGCGCGGGTGCTGAGCCGCTATTGCGATGCCCTGGCGATCCGCACCTTCGCCCAGGCCGACCTGGAGGCCTATGCCCACTGGGCCTCGATTCCGGTGATCAATGCCCTCACCGACCTGGAGCATCCCTGCCAGGCCCTCGCCGACTTCCTCACCCTGCAAGAGGCGTTCGGCGCCGCTCCCCAGGACCTGGCAGGCCTCACCCTCGCCTACGTGGGCGACGGCAACAACGTGGCCCACTCCTTGATGCTCTGCGGCGCCCTGCTGGGGGTGAATGTGCGGATCGGCTGCCCGGAGGGTTTCGCCCCCAACCCGGCGGTGCTGGCGCGGGCCCAAGCCCTGGCCGCCGGCGGGGCCCGCGTCAGCGTGGTCCACGATCCCCTGGAGGCGGTGCGGGGTGCCCATGCCCTCTACACGGACGTCTGGGCGTCAATGGGCCAGGAGGAGGAGCAGGCGGAGCGGGAGCGGGCCTTCGCCGGCTGGTGCCTCGATGAAGCGCTCCTGGCCGAAGCCGACGCCAGGGCGGTGGTGCTGCACTGCCTGCCGGCCCACCGGGGCGAGGAGATCAGCGCCGGCGTGATTGAGGGCAGCGCCAGCCGCGTGTTCGATCAGGCCGAAAACCGGCTGCATGCCCAACAGGCCCTGCTGGCGGCCCTGCTGGGATTGGTGGACTGAAGAAATAGAACAATCTATCATTTAACTTTAACTTGTTGTCGAAGAAAATCGATACACTCACCGGTGAATTGACGCCGCCCCACTACTTGTTGGCCCACCACTTGTTAGCCCACTACTCGTTGGCCCACTGCTGATTCCACGCCGGCAGAGAAGACTCCCCATGCCGAAACTCGGCGACATCCTCTTAACCTTGGGTGATCGTTGGGCAGGCAGAATAGGCAAAGTTCGCACTAGGGGCCTCCAGACTTGGAACCCAATCTTCCAGGTCATTCAGGCTTGGTGTCCGTTGAATATCGTCCTGATCAGCTCGCCTACGGCCTTGACGGCGCTCCCTGGCCAGGGCTAGCGCCCAACGCGCTCTTCCCCCCTTCAGCTCCGGTGGGGTTGCTTTCAGAGCCAGCCCATGGGGCGATGGGATTGCCGGGGCAGAGCAGGAGCGTCGCCGTGGTGTCGCTTCAGGACAGCAGCCTGGTCGAACTGGCCAATCAACTGGAGGCCAGCGGCCTTGCTGTCATTCGTCTGGACCCCCGTCGCGACGGCCTGCCCGACCTAGTGACTCGGCTGGAGCAGCATGCCTCCCAGACGGGGCCCATCGCCCAGCTTGAAATTTTCAGCCATGGCAGCCCCGATCACCTCGCGGTGGGCCGCCACACCCTCTCCAGCCGCACCCTCAAGCGCTGGAGCGGCCAGCTGGAGCGGCTGGGTTCCACCCTCACCCCTGACGGTGATGTGCTGCTGTTCGGCTGCAACCTGGCGGCCTCGGCCGCGGGCCAGCGGCTGCTGGAGGGAATGGCCTCCATCACCGGGGCTGACGTGGCGGCCTCCGAAGACACCACCCAGTCCTCCCCTTTGGCCAGTGACTGGCACCTGGAGCGCAGCGTCGGAGAGATCAACCCCGACTACCTCGACAGGCTGACCGGCCTTCATTGGCAGGGCAGCCTGGCCCTGCCATCTCTGAATTGGGATGCCAGCAACGGTGCACTCACGATCTCGGGGGCCAGCGGCGAGCTGCGCCTGTTCGGCGATCTCAATAGTGCCAACACTGGCCGAATCGTGCTCGATGATGGATCAAATAGCACCGCTGCTGGCCTCGTTCAGGGGGTTGATTACAGCGTTGTCGACGTTAGTGGACTCCGCTCGATTGCCATCAGCGGGCAACAATTCACCCTGCGGGGCCTGGATCTCGATCGAGCACCCCAAGGCCTGGAGTCCCTGCTCCCCCTTTCCGGCAGCATCACCTCAATTCCCACGGGATTCAATATCAGCCTCAGCGCCAGTGGCGACGGCTATGACACCCGCACCGGCGGCCGCACGGCAGGCAGTCTGGCGATCACCGCTCCCCTGATCAGCTATGGCGGGTCGGTCACGATCGAAGGCAATGGCGCGCTGGCCATCGGTGCAGCCGATGGCGACAGCCGCTGGACCGCGACCAGCGCGGCGGGTGTTCCCCGCATCGTGTCTGTGGTGGACAACGTAGGGTTGAGCTCTGGGCCGATCACCTCGGGCACCCGCACCGACGACACCGATCTCAGCGTCACGGTGTCGATCGTGGGAACGGAAGCCCAGGCTGGCGATCTGCTGATCCTGCGGGTTGGCTCTAATCCGCCGATTCACCATGCACTCCTAGAAGCGGACATTAATCGGGGTTTTGCCTCCATTCAGACAGGTTCACTGGCTGTAGATAACTACGACATTGATGTCTCATTAGACTACCAGGGCCGAACGGGTGACGATGGCTCTCCACGCAACCCGAGCGCCTATTCCACCAAGTTCCAGGTCACAGTTGCCAGCGGGCCGGTGGCGTCGACGAGTGCCGTACTGATTGATACCCGCTCTGCCGACCCCCTGTTGCCCCGCGGTGATCTCAGTATTGCCATTGAGGCCCAGTCCACGGATATTCCCCTCTGGGTCTGGCTGCCCAATCCCTCGGCCAGCGTCAGCTTCGGTCGCAACAACACGGATCTAGCCGGTCATGTGGTTGTTGGAGATGTGAACCTCGAGGTGTCGGCCAGCATCGATCCACTGATCGCCTACGAGCCTGAAGATGCCAACGCAGGTGCGGCGTTCGATTATCTCACTGACACGGTTCTCAATACGGCTCTCTATGGCCTTGAATCCCTGGCGCTGCCGGCATCGGTGAAGGTGGCCAGTGCTCGATCGAGCCTGAGTTTCAGCGCCACCCATCTGGATGCAACCGGTGATGTGGCGATCAGCAACGAGGCCTCGTCAGAGTCCACAGCCCAGAGCATCAGCACCAATTCCGCTAATCTGGCAGGCCTGGCTGCATCGTTCACAGGGCACAAGTTTGACGTCGCCGCCAGCGTGGCCGTGGCGAATGTTGCGGCTACAACTGATTTTTATGGCAGCTACTTTCAGGTCGGTGGCGACTTTTTAGTGGCCGAGACTGCGAAAAATACCATCACCAGCAACGCCAGTGTCTTCAGCAATGCTGGCGGCTTCAAGTCCAGTGACAAGGTAGGGCAGGCCCAGGCTCCTAGTGGCGATCGCAGCGGCATTGCCGTGGGTGTGGCGGTGGGTGATACCACCAGCACCATCCTGCTGGATGGTGCGTCGCGCATTGACTCTGGAGGGATCACCAGCCTCACCACCAGCGCCAAGCCCCGCCAGGAGGGCAGCGCCAACCTGAACATTTATCAGGACGGAAAGCTCAGCGTTATTGCCGGTGTGAATGTCGATAAGACGACATCCATCGTGACGGTGGATGGTGACATCCACGCGGGAAATCCCAACCTGCGCACCCGTTACCAGGCCCCTGGATCAGCCACAACGCCGGCCACGGCAACGCCGGTTCTGCGGGCTGATTTCATCATTGCCAGCGACGGCACCGTGCGCAACGCCGCCAATGCAAAAGTGCTCGCAACCCAGCTGCTGGCGTTGGGCTCCGTGGTGCAGCTGCCCAACGGCGACCTGCTGCGCTTCATCGACGAGCAGCCGGCGGTGCTGCAGCTCACCACCGCGGCACTCACCGCCTCGGCCTCCATGGCGGTGGTGAGTGCTGACCTGTTTCGTCAGTCCGCCGCCAGCTACGACACCAGCCATCGGCTGCGCCTTACGGGTCCGTTCGCGCCGGGTGATCAACTCAGCCTCACGATCACCTCGGCCACCGCCCTGGGGGTGCCGGTCAATTACACGGTGCCAGCCTCGACCACTGCGGTCACGGTGGAGGCTGTGCGACAGGGGCTGATCGGTGCTCTTCAGTCTGTGTCCGGCCTGACCAGTGTGGCAACGCCGGAGGATCCCAGCGCCATTGATCTGCGGGCAACCGTGGGGTCTGGTGGGGGGGTCAAGGTTGCCGTTGGCTCCCCCACCAAGCTGCAATCCCAGGCCCTCCAAGTGGGTGAGTGGGTGAGTCTGAGTAGTGCCAAAGCTGGCTACGACTACCGCGTCATCCCCCTCAGCGATGGGGGGGAACGCATCGTTGATGCCGATGGGTTGCTGGTGTCGTCGATGGAGCTGCGGCGCGGCGTCGTGGTAGCGATGACCGATGGACTGACCTACATCTATCTCAGCGATCAGGTGATCACGGCGGCCAGCAGTCATGCCGCCGACTTCACGGATGGCACCCTTTGGGCCCTGTTCCCCGGTGTTGATGCCTTAACCCCGTACCAGATCACGGCCGTGCTGCCCACCCGTGAGGCCGGGGCGGATCGGCTGGTTCTGGCTGAAGCCCAACCCCTGGATCTCGATCATCGGAGCAGCACTGGCCGCAAGCATGAGTTGTATCTTCTCGACACCGTTGGTTTCAACGGGAGCGCGGCCAGCGTTGTTGATCTGACCCAGGATGAGATCTGGCTGAAGGATCCCACCCAGGCCCAGGTGGATGTCCTCAGCCTCCGTGGTTCCTTCAGCGTCGGCACCACCCTGTCGTTGCGCATCACCGGCCCCGACACGGTGCCTCAAGCGATCAGCTACACCGTGCTGGCCAGTGATCTAGCTGCCGCCGATTCCCTGGCCGCCATCCGTAACGGGCTGCTGGGGGCGATCAGCGGCCATCCGGCGCTGGGGAGCGGCACTCTGCTGACAGCGGCGGCCAGCGCCGCCGATCCCCACGCCATCACGCTCACTGCCGCCGGTACCACCACGCTGTTTCACACCTGGGTGGCGGCGCCGTTGCGAGATCAGCTGCGCGTAGTGACGCGCCAGGGGGGGAGCCCCGATCTGGCACCGGGCCAAGTGGTGACGTATTTCGTGCTGTCGGACGACGCCAATCAGTCGGATGGGGGAGTGATCGGGGGGCTGACCGCCGATAGCCAGTACTACGTGATTGATCGCGGCCCCGGGCGAATCGCCCTGGCCTCCAATCCCCTGGATGCAATCGAAGGACGGGCCCTCAACCTCACCGCCCTCGGCACGGGCCGTCGCCACCTCTTGCGCTTTGAGCAGGGAGCCCCGGTCCAACGGCAGATCACGCCCCTGCCCCTGCAGGCCGACGACCCCCCAGCCACCGCCGCACAGGCCCAGCGCCATCGGCTCACCTTGTCGGGCAGCTTTGCACCGGGCGACAGCGTGGCCTTAGTGCTGCTGAACGAAGGCGGCGACCTGGTGGAACGCACCGTGACCCTCAGCGCACTGGCCAGCGAAAGCCTGCTCACCCTGGCCGGGCCCTTCAGCCTGAACGACACCATCACCCTCACCCTCCAGCCGAGCGGAGGCGTGGCCACCAGCCTCAGCTACACCGTGGTCGCCAGCGATCTTGCCGCGTCGGATCCAATCGACAGCATCAGGACTCATCTGGTTCAGCTCTTCGATGCCTCCACCCTGCTGGGCGCCTCCAGGTCCGTCGAGCCGGGCCAGCTGCGGCTGCTGGCCCGCAACCCCTCCCGGGCGCTGGCCGTGAACGTGGCGGTGACAGGCCGTGGGGCGGCCACCACCACGGCGGTGACCAACGGCCGGCAGCAGCTGCGGGATCAGGTCGTGGCTGCGCTCCAGAGTGAGGACGGAATCGGCA
>CAIOCZ010000084.1 GCA_903856805.1 uncultured cyanobacterium
CGCAGGCTGCTCCACAGGGCCTGGGGATCGTGGAGATGGTGCAGCAGGCTGTTGCTCACCAAAGCACTGAAGCCCGCCGCCGGCAGTTCCGGATCGACGGGCGCGAGGGGCAGGAGTCGCTGCAGAAATCGCAGTTGGGGGGCGAGATCGCGCTGCTCCTGCCGGCGGCGTTCGGCAATGGTCAGCATGGCGGTGGCGCCATCGAGGCCCCACACCTGGGCCCTGGGCCAGGCGGCGGCCAGGTGGAAGCTGATGTTGCCGGGGCCGCAGCCGAGATCGAGGATCGCCGGGCCGGGGCCCTTGGGGAAGCGGGCCGCCAGGCCCGTGATCAGGGCCTGATCACTGGCGGCGAAGTCCGCGGCGGCATAGGCCTCCGCTTGGAGCTGATCGTCCATCAGCTCCGGTTCGCAGATCCGCTCCACCGTCTGCCGCTCCCCATGCCGTGGCCATGGGCACCAGCTTGGAGCCTTCAGGCGGAGGTGGTGAGGCGGTTGCCCGCACGCTGGCCCAAACGGCTGCGCAGGCGGCGGCTCCAGCCAAAGGCCGCACCAGCGCCCAACAGGGGCAGGGGACCGGGGGCCTGCTGCTGGAAGAAGCCACTGATCTCACCACCAGGGAGGAAGGTGGAGTGGATGTTCAGGTAGGACTTGTTGGCCTTGAGGGCCGCCAGAAAGGCAGTGCGGGCCCCGGCAACGCCGCCGTTGGCGGAGACGAAACCGGCCCGATAGGTGGTCGCCGCGAGCAGATCAAAGGTGGCTTGGTAGGTGCCGCTCTTCACTCCAAGCGGGAAACCTGGGAAGGTGGGGGTGGCGGTCATCACGCCGGCAGCGCCGGTCCCCGGAAGGGTTGTGGGGCCGTGGATGTGGGAGGCGGTGGTGTTTCCGGTGAGGTTTTTGAACGCTGCCATTACCACCATTTGGTTGGTGGTTGGGTTGATCACCAGGGCGGCCTTGCCGGTGCCGCCGGAGGCTCCATTGGGGAGGAGGGTGGTTACAAAGCCCAGGGCGTGGGCCGGTGTTCCCAGCAGCACGGTGGCACCGACGGCGGCGGCCAGACCAATGGCGGAGCGGAGCGGGGCCGGGGCCATGACAACAGGATTAATTGGTTCGGACGATTTCTAAACGATTTCAACCCTTGTTCAGCTTCTCCCCATTCGAGCATCAGCCCACCAACACCCGCTTCCCAGCTCGCTGGGGCCACCAATTCCTGGATTGGCGCTGCCGATGGTGGTGATTGGCGCTTGACCACCCCACCAGTGGCGGTAGGGTGCCCTGAACATGAGGACGATCGCCCCCTGTGACCCTGTCCGCTGCCCGTCCAATGCCGGCCGACGCCTCCAGCCCGGCCACCAGCCCGACCCCGGACGGGCCGACCCCAGAGGCGCTGTCCCCAGGGGGGGGCGGTCGCGATGTGGCCCAGGATTTCCCCGCCAGTGCGCCGGCGGCCAACCCGGTTTTTTATCGCACCTACAGCCGCAAATTGGAGGCCGGCCGCGAGAGCTGGAGCCAGGTGGCCGAGCGCAATCTCGGTGGCCTGCAGCGCCTCGGTCGGCTTAACGACGACGAGGTAAGCCTGCTGCGGCGGATGCAGCTGGAACAGAAGGCGCTGCCCTCCGGCCGTTGGCTCTGGATCGGCGGCACGGCCTGGATCGAGCAGGAGGAGAATTTTTCCGGGGCCTACAACTGCACCTCCACCAACCTGGTGGATTGGGAGGCGTTTGCCTTGATGATGGACCTGGCGATGATGGGCTGCGGCACCGGCGCCATCATCGAGCCCCATCTGATCGGCCGGCTGCCGGCCGTCCGCAATCCCCTGCGGATTGCAGTGATCAGTGATATCGGCGTCACCCCCGCCGCGGAACGCCAGCAGCACACCAGCCATCGGATCGAGGGCCAGCGGGTGGCGATCAAGGTGGGGGATACGCGCCGCGGCTGGGTGGACAGCTACCGGCTGCTGCTGGAGCTGAGTAGCGATCCCCGTTTCGATGGCCCGGTGGAGATCACCGTGGACCTGGGGGACGTGCGGCCCGTGGGCGAAACCCTCAAGGGCTTCGGCGGCATGGCCAATCCGGTGAAGCTCAAGGACCTCTACGGCCGGGTGGCCCAGATCCTGGACCGGGCGATCGGCCGCCAGCTCACCTCCGTGGAGTGCTGCCTGCTGATCGATGAGGCCGCCGTCACGATCGTGGCCGGCAACATCCGCCGCAGCGCCGGCATGCGTCAGTTCGCCGCCGATGATCAGGCCGCCGCCGGCGCCAAGGACAACCTCTGGCAGCAGGACAGCGCCGGCAATTGGCGCATTGATCCGGAGCGGGATGCGCTGCGGATGGCCAACCACACCCGGGTGTTCCACAGCCGTCCCAGTTACGAGCTGGTGCTGGAGGCGGTCACCAAGCAGTTCCAGAGCGGGGAAGGGGCGATCCAATTCGCGCCCGAGGCGATCGCCCGCTCCAATGCCGACTTGCTGGCCACACCAGAACTGCGCGAGGAGTTCATCGGCATCTATTGCGATCAGGGCCGGGAGGAGGCGGGGCGCTGGCTGCAGTTGCATCACCCCGAGGTGGGCGCGGCCGAGCTGGAGCATCGCCTCGGCCGCTATGGCCTCAACCCCTGCGGCGAGATTCTCGGCGCCGACTTCCACTGCAACCTGGCGGAGATCCACCTCAACCGGATTGATCCCCACGATCACCAGGCCCAGGAGGAGGCCTTCCGCGCCGGGGGCCTGGCCGTGGCCTGCCTGCTCAACCATCGCTTCGAGGTGGAGCGCTATCGCCAGAGTCGGGCCTGGGATCCGATCGTGGGGGTGAGCTTCACCGGCCTCTTTGATTTCTTTGTGCATGCCTTCGGCACCCCCTGGTTGCAGTGGTGGGAGGCGGGCCGCCCCGACAGCGAGGAGGGTCGCGCCTTCCGTGCCGAAGAGGCCAACTATCTGAGCCGTTGGCAGGCCATCGTCAATGCCGCGGTGTGGGACTACTGCGATCGCCACGGCATCCGCCGGCCCAACCGCTGCACCACCGTGCAGCCGGCTGGCACCAAGAGCCTGCTCACGGGGGCCTCGCCGGGGTGGCACCCCCCCAAGGCGCAGCGCTTCCTCCGTCGGATCACCTTCCGCAAGAACGATCCGGTGGCCCTGGCCTGCATGGACTACGGCTACACGATCGTGCCCAGCCAGAGCGATAAGGACGACCAGGGTCGCCTGCTCGATGATCCCTTTGATCCGCGCTGCACCGAGTGGTTGGTGGAGATCCCCACGGAGGTGAGTTGGGCCAACGTGCCCGGCGCCGACCAGGTGGAGATCAACACCTTCTCAGCCCTGGCCCAGTTCGATTTCTACATGCAAGTGCAGAAGCACTACACGGCCCACAACACCTCCGCCACGGTGGAGTTCCGGGAGCATGAGATCGAGGCCCTGGCCGGGGCCATCCACCGGGCGATCGACAACGGCGAGGGCTACATCTCCGCCGCCCTACTGGCCCGCTTCGACGCCAACGCCACCTTCCCGCGCCTGCCGTTCGAGCCGATCGATCAGGCCACCTACCTGCGGCTCTCCGCCGAGGTGGAGGAACGCCGCCGCAACGGTGATTTCTTCGATGCCCTGCGGCGCTACGACGGGGGTGAGCTGGTGGAGGCGGGCCCGGCCGGCTGTGATTCGGATAAGTGCCTGCTGCCCCTGGCTAAGCCCAACGGCAGCTGAACAACGGCTTTCCCTGGGGGTGTGGGATCATGGCCCCGTCGGCCCATGGTCGACACACCCACCTGGAGGGGTGGTCGAGTGGTTGATGGCTCCGGTCTTGAAAACCGGCGAAGGGAAACCTTCCGCGGGTTCGAATCCCGCCCCCTCCGTTTCAGGTCAAAACGATGTCCATGGGTCAGTGGGGTCTGATCCACGGGTGAGGATAAATTGTTCCCTAGGAATTTACAGGCACACGCAGATCTCCCAAGCATGGAGTGATCCGTAAGAAATGCTTTGCAGGACGATCTGCCGCGCCTACTGAATCAAAATTAGTTGCTACGGAGAGAGTTGGGGAATCCAATTAGGGACTGTAATCACAAACGGCGGGTGCCGGTTCTCCTGAAAGCAAGCCTGTAGCCCTAAATGGCTGGCTTCGATCATCGGGAAACACTTTGATGATGGCAGCATCAATATATTTGAAGTCCCCGGGTGCATTGAGACGCCAGAGGTTTTTCGTTTGAGTGAAGGGTTGATCCAGGCAGAAGGCATTGGTATCGCCGTGAAGCAGTAAAACCGGCTTGCCCAGGCCCCCCGCCAGCGTTTCGATCTGTCGACAAAAGGCTGCGTAGGCAGGATTGTTCAGGCAGTGGGCGAGTGAGGTTTCCTGATGTTTCGCGGGGCCAAAGGGATCCAGCTGGGTCGCTACGACGACGGCCTTGGCCTTGTGGCGTTGGGCCTGATCAAAGGCAAGGTTCAACCAGCGCTCATTTTGGCGATCCCGTTCATCGACTCGGGCAATGGCCTGTTTTGGATCGTCGAGAAAAATGTCCGATCGGCCATTATCCGTGCTGATCATATGCACGGTGACAAAGAGAACTCCATCGCGGATCCAGATGGCATTTTCTGGCAGTTCTGGTTGCGCTTTATAGTTCCACTCCTGGGCAAACTGATTTGAATTCATGGTTACGATCCGGCGAATCGTTTCCAGGGTGATTTCGGGACGGTCGAGTCGGGGATCCCTGGTGAGAATTCGCTGAACTTCTTCGAGCTTCCAAGTAGAGGAAACATTTTTAGGGCGGCTGAAAAAGATATTTCGCAGGTTCTGCAGGCGTTCAATTTCCCCTTGGCGTCCTGCTAAGGATGGGCGATCGCAATCAGCCCAATCATTATCCCCTGGTGTATAAAACACTGGTTTGACCAGTTTTCGCTCCCAGAAGAGTTGGGTTTTGCGTAGCCAATCGTCATTGCAGGACCGCTCGGGTCTGCCTAGATCTCCTAAGTTAATTATAAATGGAATGTCAATTCGTTCCCGCAGAGCAGGGGCGATGTCTTCGTACAAGACTTGGTCATCCGTGCGACCATTGGGCAGCCTGATCTCGTAGGGGATGTCTCCAAAGGCCGCAAAGGTGATCTGCGCCTTGGAGAGATTCTGGGTGGAATTGGATGTTGTTTTTGATTGTATCGAGCTTTCGGCCCTGCTTGCCCCGAGGTCAAGCAGGGCGAATGACAATAGAAGAACGAACCATGATCGTGAGCGAAAATTATGCATGTCCCAAAGACGGGGAATGTCCAGCAAGACAACCCTAGCATTTTTGAGACATAGTTTCGTGATGGATTGATTGAATTAATGGCATAACCTTGGCGATGCCCCGTGGCACCTCGATAGGCTGCATAGCGTTGAGCCCCATGAGTCAGCGACCGAACGTTCGCGATAGGTTGTTGATCGCCGCATCGGCTGTCCTTGTGATATCGGCTGTCCTTGTGAGCAGCCAAGCAGTCGCTCGTTTAGCCGCAGAACATCTTCTTTGTGAGAATTCGCTCTTGAACCGGCCATTACATTGGCTCAGATCATCGCAATATTGAGTCGTTAACTGGAAGCCATGGCAGTCCTTTGAAAGGCATGAATCAAATCCGAGTGCGGCCTTGTGACACGTGGCCTAAGGGGCGACTAAGCTGTGCTTTGATGGTGCAGACCTTTAACGTCGTCCCGAAATCTTTATCCAAAAAGCCATGAAATCAAGTCGCTTCTATCTTGTTTTTTCCGCAGTAGGACTTTTGCCAATTTCCTTGAGCTATGGGGTCGATCCCAATCGAGTCCTGCCTAAGATCATGCAAATTCAGCCCTTAGAGGGAGACTTGATTCATGTCTTCAGAGCCATCATGGGGCTCTATCTTGCCTTGATTGTTCTGTGGTTGCTCGGCGCGATCCGTGGCGGGCCGTTGATGCGGACGGCGTTAATTAGTGAAATTGCTTTTATGTCTGGATTGGCAGCTGGACGGCTTCTGGACTTGTTGCTCGATGGCTGGCCCAGCCCGATGCTGATCGCTTATGCCGTTGCCGAATTGGTGCTGGCCGCCTGGGGCGTGATCTGCCTGAAAACCTTGGATCGCCAAGTTGAAGCCACTGAAACGTTGGCCACAAGCCGCCCAGGCTGAGCCTTCTCGTTGCATGGGATGGCTAGTGGTTCCGCGATCTCTCCCCCAAGACGGCCAGGCTGGTGCCAGTAAGGGCGGCACCCTGCAGGGCCGTGCCATCGGTTTGGGCCCCGTCGGTGAGGGCCCCCGTGAGGTCGGCGCCACGGAGGTCGGCATGGCTCAAATTGGCACCCGTGAGGTTCGCGCCCCGCAGGTCGGCATGACGGAAATTCCCATGGCTGAGGTCGGCGTATCGGAGGTCGCACCCCCCCAGGTCCGCATCCTCGAAGTGGGCGTTTCGTAGGCTGGCTCGGTGGAGATTGACCCGTCGCCAACGTCCACCACTGGCGTTTAATTCATCGAGATTGGCTTGGCTCAGGTCGAGTCCATCGAGCCAGAGACCAGCTTCATTCAGTTGCTCCAAGGCATCGTTTCGGGCATAGCTTAATTTGGCACCTGACTGTTGGAAGGTGAGGATCAACTTAAAGGCGTCCACATTCTGTTGTAGACGGCGTTGGCGGCCCTCCAGCAGGTATAAAAATGCCGCGGTGGCGACACTTAGGGCCTCCAGGTTGCCCACGCTGATGATACCTCCCGCATCGCGTTGGAGGCAGCCCGTGCCAAATCCGAGTTCGCGACAGTGATCCCAGCGATTTGCTCCCATCAATAACACCAAGGCCGACGCAGTCGCCAGGAACAACCGGAAGGCGAATGAATGGTCCACTAGCCGATAGAAATAATTCTGCCGGTGCTCCCGTTGGATCTGGGCCCAACGCTTGCCGCGCTGGGGTCGGGGTCCGGCCTTGAGGCTGCTGCTGGTCATCCGTGGCGAGGCGTGCATCTGCGAACGGGGCAACGACGTTTCCGCCGCTTAAGCTTGCCGTTTGCTCAACCCTACGGAGTAACCCCATGTCGAATCGAGTTCTTGGGGATTTGTTGCAGAAGATGGGCCTTCAGGGGGGCTTGAATTGGTTGCGAAAAAAAGTTAACTATACAAGGACAGTACGCATCAAAGGCGCGGAAGTTCGTATCCCATCAATCCATGGAATGAGCTGTGATCCGACCGAGCCTTGGATGGTTGAGTTGCTTGACAAAGTGCTCCAAAAGCGATCGGGGCTATTTCTTGATGTGGGGGTTAATGTTGGACAAACATTGGTAAAGGTCAAGGCGCTTGATCCCGAGAGAGAGTATGTTGGTTTTGAACCAAATCCAGCCTGTGTTTTTTATACTCAAAATCTCATCAATGTTAATGCATTCAAAAATTGCACCCTTGTTCCGGTTGGACTGTTCACCAAGGACTGTGTCTTGTCCTTGGATTTCTACTCCGAATTTCCCGAGGATTCTTCGGCCTGCATGATTGATAATTTCCGGCCAGGCAATAGGATTTATTCGCGCGCTTTTGTTCCCGTCTTTCAGTTTCAGAGTTTGGCCGCCATTCTGGGTGAAAAGTCTGTTGGCGTCGTGAAAATTGATGTTGAAGGTGCCGAGCTTGAGGTTGTGAAGAGTCTTTTGGGGTTGATCAAGCGCGACAAGCCAATTGTTCTGATCGAGCTGTTGCCTGTCTATTCAGTGGACAATACTTTTCGCCAAGACAGGCAGGAAGAGTTGGAGGAGCTATTTGCAGATATTGGTTGTTCAATATTTCGGGTCAAGAAGACTCCATTCAGCGATTATGCTGGACTTGTCCGTTCTGAAGAGATAGGCATTCATTCTGATTTGACCCGTTGTGATTATGTGATTCTTCCGGTCGACCAGCTCGCCCAGCTGCAGCTCACGACCGACTTGCCGGCCCAAAAGTCGTTCATCCCAACGGGCGCCTAGGCCTCCTGGGACCGCCAGGCGGGGGTGAGGGCCGTGACGGAGCCGCAGTGAGTGGAAAACTAGATCGAAACGCCAGGGACACAACCACCAGGCTCACCAGTACCGGCACCTCGATCAAGGGACCGATCACCCCGGCCAGAGCCTGCTGGGAGGCGACACCCCAGAGGCTGATGCATACGGCAATCGCCAGCTCGAAGTTGTTGCCCGCTGATGTGAAGGCGAGGGCCGAGGTTTTGCCATAATCGAGGCCGCTTTTCTTACCAACCGCGAAGGCGATGCTCCACATCAGCAGGAAATACAGCAGCAGGGGTATCGCCACCTTGATCACCTGGCCCGGATCCGAGGTGATGGCCTGACCCTGCAGGGCAAACATCACCACGATCGTGAACAGCAGACCGTAGAGGGCCAAGGGCCCGAGGCGCGGCAGGAAGACCTGCTCATACCACCGACGTCCCTTGAGGCGCACACCGATCAGGCGGGTGAGGCCACCGGCCACCAGAGGAATCCCCAGAAAGATCAGCACCGCCCGAGCAATCTCCCCAAACGAAAAGCGCACGATTTGCGGGTCGAGCCCCAGCCAGGTGGGAAGAATCTGTAGATAGAAGGTGCCTAGCACGGCATAGAGAAGGACCTGCAGGATCGAATTGATCGCCACCAGCAGGGCGGCGGCTTCCCGGTTCCCCTGGGCCAGGTCGATCCAGATCAGCACCATGGCGATGCAAGGGGCGATGCCGATCAGGATCAGCCCGGTGCGAAAGGCGGGCTGATCGGGCAGGAACAACCAGGCCAGGGTGAACATCAGCAAGGGCCCCAGGCCCCAGGTGAGCCCGAGGGTCAGGGTTAACAGGCGCCGGTCCCGGGCCACGGCGCCGAGTTCGCCGTAACGCACCTTCGCCAGCACCGGATACATCATCAGCAGCAAGCCCAGGGCGATGGGGAGGGAGGTGTGACCCACCTGCACCGCACCCAGCAGCGCCTGCAGGCCTGGCACGAGACGCCCCATGAGGAGTCCAGCCGCCATGGCCAGCAGGATCCACACCGGCAGCAGACGGTCGAGCCAGGACAGATGGGCCAGCACCCCGCTCCCCTGGGCAGCGCGGGCGGCTTCATCGGAGCTGGGATCGGCCATGGGGCGTCAGGCACAAGGGGGAGCGGGGGACTGACAGGCGACGGCGAGCTGGCCCAGCCAGTCGCGGAGCAGCAGCAGGGTGGAGGGCTCCAGGCGGTAGTAGATCCAGCGGCCCTCCTGGCGGGCGCGGATCAGGCCGGCCTCCTTGAGCACTTTGAGATGAAACGAGAGTTTCGATTGGGCCAGATCCAGATCGCTGGTGAGGTCGCAGACGCAGCGCTCGCCGTGCTGCAGGGCCTGCACCACTTGGAGGCGAATCGGTTCGGCCAGGGATCGCAACAGTTGCTGGGCTTGATCCGGAGCCAGCGGCTCAGCTGTCGACCTTGGTGCGGTAGGGGGCACGTGATGCAGCGCACCTGTCCCATCAACCCTAATTGATCTATGGTTTCGCCGTTGGTCGGTGCTTTCGCTTCCCAGTACATGAAAATCGGCATCAACGGCTTCGGGCGCATCGGCCGGCTCGTCTTCCGTGCCCTCTGGGGGCGGCCCGGCCTTGAGCTGGTCCACGTCAATGATCCGGCCGGCGACGCCGCCACCGCCGCCCATCTGCTGGAGTTTGACTCGGTGCATGGCCGCTGGCCCCAGGTGGTTCAGGCCCAGAGCGGTGGGTCAGGCAACGGCTCCGGTTTTGTGGTGGGTACCACCCCGGTGAGCTACAGCCAGGAGCAGGACCCCACCGCCGTGCCCTGGCGCCAGGCCGGCGTGGAGATGGTGCTCGAATGCAGCGGCAAATTCAAAACACCGGAAACCCTCCAGCCCTACTTCGATCAGGTGGGCTTCAAACGGGTGGTGGTGGCCTGTCCCGTGAAGGGGGAGATCGCCGGCGCCGAGGCCCTGAACATCGTGTTCGGCATCAACCACCACCTCTATGACCCCGGAGTGCACCGGCTGGTGACGGCGGCCTCCTGCACCACCAACTGCCTGGCGCCGGTGGTGAAGGTGGTGCACGAGAGCTTCGGCATTGAACACGGCTCGATCACTACCCTCCACGATGTGACCAACACCCAGGTGGTGGTGGATGCCTTTAAGAGCGACCTGCGGCGGGCCCGCTCCTGCAACCAGAGCCTGATCCCCACCACCACCGGCTCGGCCAAGGCGATCGGCATGATCTTCCCGGAACTGCAAGGCAAGCTCAATGGCCATGCGGTGCGGGTGCCGCTGCTGAATGGCTCCCTCACCGATGCGGTATTCGAGCTCAAGCGCTGCGTGACCGTGGAGGAGGTGAACCGGGCCTTCGAGGAGGCCGCCCAAGGGCCCTTGGAGGGGATCCTCGGCTACGAAACCCGGCCCCTGGTGTCGGTGGATTACGTCAACGATTCCCGCAGCGCCATCGTCGATGGCCTCTCGACAATGGTGGTGAACGGCACCCAACTCAAGGTGTACGCCTGGTACGACAACGAATGGGGCTACAGCTCCCGCCTGGCCGATCTGGTGAGCCATGTGGCGCTTCTTGATGAGCGCTGAGGCGGGCCAATGAGCTCCGATTCCCGGCAGGGGCAACGGCAATCCCAACGGGCCCTGACAGCTCTGCAGCAGTACATGATCGTGACGGCCAACTACTGGGCTTTCACGCTTACTGATGGGGCGCTGCGCATGCTGGTGGTGTTTCATTTCCACCAGCTCGGTTACAGCACGCTGGAGATCGCGCTGCTGTTTCTCTTCTATGAGTTCTTTGGCATCCTTACCAACCTCTATGGCGGCTGGCTTGGCGGGCGCTTCGGCCTGCGGTTCACCCTCTGGATGGGGACCCTGCTGCAGGTGGCGGCCCTGCTGATGCTGATCCCCGTGGCGGACAGCTGGCCCAAATGGTGGAGCGTGGCCTATGTGATGGTGGCCCAGGCGCTCAGCGGCATCGCCAAGGACCTCAACAAGATGAGCGCCAAGAGTGCCATCAAGACCGTGGTGCCCGAAACGCCGGACGATCACAACAAGGGCGAGCAGCAGCTGTTCCGCTGGGTGGCGATCCTCACCGGCTCCAAGAACGCCCTCAAGGGGGTGGGCTTCTTCCTTGGCGGCGTACTGCTCACCACCATCGGCTTCAACGCCGCCGTGGCTTGGATGGCTGCGGGGCTGGTGCTGGCCTTCTGCGGCACCCTGGTGCTTCCGGCCGCGATGGGCCGCATGAAGAACAAGCCCGGCTTCAGCGCCCTGTTCTCCAAGAGCCGCGGCATCAACGTGCTGTCGCTGGCGCGCTTCTTCCTGTTCGGTGCCCGCGATGTGTGGTTTGTGGTGGCGTTGCCGGTGTTCCTGGAGGCCGCCCTGGGTTGGAGGTTCTGGGAGGTGGGCGGTTTCCTGGGCCTGTGGGTGATCGGCTACGGGATCGTGCAGGGATTCGCGCCGGCCCTGCGGCGGGCCTGGGGCCAGAGCGCCCCTCCCGGTGTGGCGGCGGTGCAGTTCTGGAGCGCCGTGCTGACGGCCATTCCGGTGTTGATGGCCATCGCCCTCTGGCGGGAGGTGGGCCCTTCCGGGGTTGTCGTAGTGGCAGGTTTGGCGTTATTTGGGGTGGTGTTTGCCATGAATTCCTCGATTCACAGCTACATGATCCTCGCCTATTCCGATGCCGAAGCGGTGAGTCTTAATGTGGGCTTCTATTACATGGCCAACGCCGCTGGCCGCCTGGTGGGCACCCTGCTGTCCGGGGGGATGTTCCTGCTGGGCGGGATGCAGGCCTGCCTGTGGACCTCCTCGCTCTTCGTGGCTGCGGCCTGTTTGGTCAGCGCCCGATTGCCGCCGCCGCCGCGGGGGACCCGTCATGGGCTAGCGGAATGCCGGCCTGTTCCAGGGTCGTCACCAGGCGATGCAGCAGGGCCCGCTTAGCGGCCCATTGCTGCCCGGCCTTGGTGGTGAGCAGCACACTCACCACCAGGCCTTGGGGGGTGATCTCATCGACGCCGCGCAGGAGGGGAGGCGCCAGCAAGCAGTTGGACCATTCGGAGTCTTCGGCAAAGGCTTTCACCGTCGTGCTGATCAGATCCAAGGCGGCCTCCAGGGCCGGCATCGCGGGGGAGAGGGGGATTCGAACATCAATGCCAGAGCGCAATTTGGTGTGGTTCACCACCTGGTCAAAGCCACTGTTTTGCATCACCACCACCCGTTGGTCGGCGCAGCGCAGCTCCGTGCTCAATAACCCCACATCGGTCACGGTTCCAGACTTGCCGTGAATCTCAACGGTGTCGCCAATGGCATAGCGATCATCGAAGATCACCACCAGGCCGGCGATGAAATCCCGCAACAAGCTCTGAAACACAATCGCCAGGGCGCCCAGCAGAGCCCCACCGGCCACGACGGCCCCTGCTGAAAGCTGCCGGATGGCCGGGATGTCCCCCAGGATCCAGCTGATCCCCAGCAGGAGGGCGGCAAGGTCCACCAGCCGGCCCAACACCCGCAGCAAGTTCCCATGCCGTTGGCTGCGCCGAGCCCGGCGATCGGTGGGCACGTCGATATTGACGGCCCATTGATGCAAGATCGCTGCCAAGACTGCCCGAACCAGGGCGGTGGCGCCCCAGAGCAGCACGACTTTCACGATCAAGCCGCCTGGTTGCAACAACAAATCCAAGGCAACGGGTAACTGGCCAGGCACGGCCGAATCGGCAATTCCAACCATCAACACCACCAGGATGGCGGCCACGATCAGCAGGCCCCGGCAGGCATTCTGGGCCGTATGCAGGGCCACTTGTTTGACTCGCGGCCTCTTGATCAGACCATCGGACGGGTAGCGATCAAGGCCACGCATGATCCGCAGGGCCTGACGCCAAAGCGCCAGATCAACCACCAGAAACCCGGCCAGAATGAACTCAACGATGACAACGAGGCGCAGTCGCGAGCGCAACTGGGACGGCTGCATAATTGTGCGCGCAAAACGCAGGCGGCTCTGTAATTGGGCCTGCCAACGATCAGCCAGTTGCCGGGGCGTGGTGCCATTCCAGCGGGCATCCTCTGCGGTCACCGTGAGCAAGGGCCAGGGTTCCTGGCGGCCCTTCAAGACGGCCACCAGTTCAATTGGATCGGGCGCCTGGCCCCGCACCTGCACCGTGAGGGCCTCGGGCGGTCCCGCCATGCCCACGGGATCACTCCGACAGGCAAGGTTATTTCGATGTAGAAAACCTAGATCGAGAAAGTTTTCTGCCAAGGCTTCGCCTCGGCTACACAGTTGTTTGGTTTCGTAGAGCCAGGCCAAATTGCCTTCAATCACCCGGGCCCGTTTCTCGGCCGGCACCCCAGCACCGCCTTGGGCCACCTCCGGGGAGGCCACCGTGAGCACGGGAATCCCCAGGATGCGCACCGTGCCCAAGTTGAGACTGCCCGTCGATTGTGTCTGGGTTGGCAGGTCAGGGCTCGGGTTGGCATCGGCCTGTTGGGCACCGGCCCCTGCGATGGGGCCCCATCCGACGCCAACCATCAGAGCGATCAGCACGCTCAACCCACCGAGGAAGAGCCGGGTTGGCCAGACACCTGGGCGCCAAATTCGCATGGTTCGAGGGGCTGGAGGGGACCTCCAGGGGCGTCGCTGCTGTTGGAGATCCGCCCATCATGCAGGGGACGTTCAAGGGAGTTGTTTGTTGTCGATCGCTTCAGGAGTTGGTTCGTCCCAGCTCACCCGTTGGCGTCTGGCCTGGTGTCCCCCCGGCTCAGTTGCCGGCGCAGGGCCCTGATCGCGTCGCGGGCGGCGCTGCCCTCGGCACCGCCCTGCTCTCGGCCCCCCGCCTTCGCGCCAAACAGCTGGTGACGCTCCGCTTCTGCGGTCAGGCCTGGGCCTTCGCCTTCCTCCGCGAGGGCCTGCAGCGCTACCCGATCGAGCACACCCGCTTCTCCAAGCCCCTGCCCGGCGAGCACGGGTGGCACCCCCCTCAGGCGCCCCATCGGCTCGAGCCCGGTAGCCCCACCGACATCCATCCCTACCCGGTGGAACTCGACCTGCCCCCCTGGACCGTGGAGCGCGACATCGACCTGCGCAACTGGCTGTTCGGCTTCGGGGCCGGGATCCGCATCCATGGGCTACTGGCGAACCACGCCAGAGAAGCCCATCACCACTGGCGGCTGATAGGGCCTGAGCTGCTGGGCCGTGGCCTCCAGGAAGGCCACCAGGATCGTGATCAGCAGGATGTAATCCCGCAGGACGGGCTCCAGGGGGCCGTGGGCCGAGGGTGGCTGGGCGGCAAGCACCGTTTCCAGAGGAGCCCAGAGGGGGTTGGTGCGGGCCTCGGCATAGATCTCGGCCAGACGGGCGCTGTGGGCAGGATCAGCCAGCGACGCCGATTCAGCGGAATGGGCAAAGGCGTTGCGCAGCTTGCGCAGGGTAGAGAGAGCCCGCTCCACCGGGGCGTCGATCAGGCCCAGACGGCGGGCAAGGGCGACCTTGGCACCGAGAGAACCCAAAGGCCGTTTCGGGAGGAAGAGGCCGTCAGCGCGGAGGGGTCCCGGGGCCAGCAGGGCCTGAAGCAGGTGCTCAAGGGCGGCATCGACCCTGGCGACGCCCACCAACACCGCACCCCGGCCGCGCTCTTGGAGCATCTGCAGGGCGATGCGGCGAGCACCGTCGGTTGCCGAAACGTCAGCCGGCTGTTGTGGGGCTTTTCCCTGGGTCGCAGGGGCCGGCGGGGTCAAGGCAGGAGATGTGCAAGCTGAAGTCTTGTACAGACCATGCCAGCCTTGCAGGGGCGTTCACCGGGAGAGTTGTGGCCTACACCAACATTGAAGCCATCCTTGATGACGGCGGAGACATCACAGTGGGGCGCGTCGCTGGCGAGTGTGTGGCAGCCGCCAGCACCAGCTACGACTGTCCGGTGATGCTGGTGCGGCGAGAAGGCGAGAGCTTCGTGGCGCTACTGAGACGGCTGGATCGCTCGATCGGCAAAGCCTGGGACAACGAAACGATCATTGATGAAGTCAATGGTTGAGAGCCAGGATGTAATCAACTTAATTCCATTCGATCAGCCTGGATCTCCAGTGTTCTTCTTGAGGTGCGCTGGGTGTGGAGGGAAGAGGAGGAAATTCGATATCACTTCGACGGCCGTGTGCACTGGAAATCACGCGAGATGCTTTGCCAGCACACAACGACCAACAAACTTGATGCCAGCCTGACTTAGTAAGATCTCGTATTTCGAGCCACGAGGGAAGCAAACTGGTCCGGAAGCCACCCAGAGCCACTTGGAAATATGCATTCCATCCTTGAGGTGGCCATTGAGTTGCTGTCTCAGTGCCCTCTTTTTGTTGATGACAGCTTGAATCTCATCGGTCTTGGCCGAGTGGGGTTCAACAGCGATGAGGTTTCTGTTTTCATGGCCAAGAAGATAATCCCAACGAGGCTCTTGATCGCGCCCAACCCTGAACGCCTCGTCAGTGTCAAGGCTGTCGGCAAACTGAGTACGAATCGAAGCGTCAATGAGCTTTTTGTCTTTGTCTTTGACGGCTCCCATACCATCCTGGACAAAAGCTGTAATCGTGGAATGAGCAGCCAAAGCCTCGCGAACAGGCGTGTGACGAGGAGTTGTTCTCATGAATCAGCAGCATTCACAGCACTGCTCACTGCGTCGGCAAATGCTGATGAGTATTGCGTCAATCCTCCCCATTCGGCCACGCGCTCATCGTCATCGAACGGATCCAAGGAGGAGATGTTGGTAGAGGACACTTTGCCAGACTGATCAAAGGCGAGTAGATGCACCTTGTACGTCTTTGTCAATGCCGCTTTGGCAACCTCCATCATGGGACCAGGATCTGTACCAAATGCCTTGCAAACGAGTCTGTAGTCTGCCTGGGATTCCTTAAGACGCTGCATCATCCAAACCATGGTGAGCACATGAGGTGAGTGAGTGGACAAGACCACTCGGTAGCCGCGCCAAAGGAGATCCAGCACAAGCAGTAAGACAGCTGTGATCGCTTTGGGATGGAGGCCCATTTCAGGTTCCTCGATCACGATCCAGTTAGTCGTCTTGTGCTTTCGTTGCTTTGTTCTGGGTAGGAGATCGTAAAGCCCAAGCAGGAGCGGGGTGAATTCGCGCTGCCCCGATGTCCAGGTCATAAACGGCAGGTGCATGGCACCGTGAACCAATTGCAAGCGCTTGGCGTGCTGCGCATCCTCCTGGATACCAACTGTTCCACCATGAAAGACAGCCGCATCAATCTGGTCACGGATCTCTCTCTTTAGACGTTTCTCTACGGGGAAGAGGACCCCTGCATCCTTACTGCTGAAGCGGTCATACAAATTCTGACTGAACAAACGCGCCACGGCTGGCGTGGTTCTTGGCACTTTCTGGAAGGGCAATGCCCAGCCATCTGAGATGAGGAGCGCTCGATGCGCTGGGATAAAAAACAACTTTTCAATGCCATTGCCCACCCCTTCGAGAGATTTTGGGGTGATATTAATGCCATCGAACTGCACTTTTGTGCCGCTGTGCCAGGCTGTTGCCATCCCCTCGCCGAAGATATGCTCGATAAGAACATCTGGCTTGTCTGTTGTGTAACCAGACTGCTTGAGGACCTCAACGATCTGACGACCATCAAGGCCAAGCTTCAGCCATTGCAGCGCCAGGCTTTTGCCTGCGCCCTGGGGGCCAACCAGAATGGTGAGATCTCCAAAATCAAGATTGACGGACTGGAGGTGGGCGAAGTTCTTGATCGACAGCGAAAGCAAGCTGGAGGGCGCATGTTCGTTTGCAGCCTGATCGATTGCCTGAGGGTCTGCCTCGCTGGCGACGCTGTTTGAGCTTGATGGTGCCGTGGTCTTCATAGCAATCCCAGCATAGGTCGCCACATGCTTCTCACCCACCCCCAAACAATCGATCCCACGCCTCCAGCACCAGCCGCTGGGTGCGGTACTCGCCGAACCGCCATTCCCTCAAGAGGTCACTCGCCGATCAGGTGAAGACTCAGGTTTCTGAGGCTGCCTGCGTGGCGATGCTCCCAAAGATAGATGGCCTGCCAGGTGCCGATCAGCAACCGCCCGCCCCGGAACGGCAGGGCGAGGGTGGTGCAGGTGAGGGCCGTGCGGATGTGGGCGGGCATGTCATCGGGGCCCTCGTCGTCGTGGCGATAGGGC
>CAIOCZ010000085.1 GCA_903856805.1 uncultured cyanobacterium
CATCGGCTTGGTCGCCACGACTGCGAACCAGCGCATCATGTACAACAGCGCCAACGGTTTTCTCTCTTACGACCCCGATGGCAATGGACTTCTCGGTGCCACCCAATTTGCCACGCTTACCGCGGGACTTGGCCTGACGGCGGGTAGTTTCACGGTCACCTGATGGCAAGGTTGCGATACTCAATCCCTGGGCTCTTGGATCCGCGGAGAATCAACGGCACGCATGGGGCATGGGCGTGAAACCAACGCCTTAGCCGTCAACACGGCGGAGAAATAAGGCAAAATGGCTACCATGACCAACAACGACAACTTCCGTTACGAACCCGTCGAGCGCTTCGGGGCTTCGATGACCAGCCCACGGCCCTGGAATCAGACCGCCCTGGCGGGGGTGGAGTTGCTCAACGGGCGGGTGGCGATGCTGGGGTTCCTGGCGGCGATCGCCGGCGAGCTGGTCACCGGGGAAGGGATCGTGGGTCAGTTGGCTTTGGCGCTGCGGTGGGTGTTGGGATGATCGCCACGGGGGCTCAGGGGGGCCGCCGGGGCAGCCTCAGGGCTCAGACTTGAGGAAACGGCCCGCCAGGCGCACGGCCAGCACCACGGCGGCGATGCCATAGGCGGCGAAGGTGATCGCCTGGCCGGAGGTGCCGGCGTCGTAGACGCCGCGATCCAGCAGCACGAAGTCGGCCAAGGAGGCCGCCGTGCCCCACAGCATCACCCACACACTCACGTAGGAAACACCTTTCAGGGTCGGGTTCATGGGTTCTCGGGTGGCGACAGGTGGGATGGTCGCACCTGGGTCTCGAGGATGGCGGCCTGTTCGCCAGGATGATCACCTCAGCGTCCGGACCGACCGGGCCGTTCAACACCCGAGAGATCCGTGCCGACACCAGGGCCGACAACAGGGCTGACAACCACGTTCGCGGAGTTGGCCCAACGGGTCGATTATTCGCTGTTGGATTCCCTGCAGGCGGATCCCCAGGCCAGCGGCGATGGCCACGATCACCGGCCCCGCCAGGTGTTCTCGGGGCACTACGTGCCGGTGACGCCCACGCCGCTCCCCGCTCCGGAGGTTGTGGCGCACAGCAGCACCCTCTTCCAGGAGCTGGGGCTGAGCGAGGCGCTCACCCACGACGACCAGTTCCTGCGACTGTTTTCCGGCGACATCAGCGTGGCGCAAGAGCCGATGCGCCCGTGGGGTTGGGCCACCGGCTATGCCCTCTCGATCTACGGCAGCGAGTACATCCAGCAGTGCCCATTTGGCACCGGCAATGGCTATGGCGATGGCCGGGCCATTTCCGTGTTCGAAGGCCTCTTCAACGGCCAACGCTGGGAGATGCAACTCAAGGGCGGGGGCCCCACGCCCTACTGCCGCGGCGCCGATGGCCGCGCCGTGCTCCGCTCCAGCGTGCGCGAGTTTCTGGCGCAGGAGTTGATGCATGCCCTGGGGGCTCCCACCTCCCGCTCCCTGACGCTGGTGGTGTCCAGGGCCGAAACCGTGCGCCGGCCCTGGTATGCGCCGAACTCCAAATCGTTCGATCCCGACATCCTGGTGGACAACCCGGCGGCGATCACCACCCGGGTGGCGCCGTCCTTTCTGCGGGTGGGCCAGCTGGAGCTGTTCGCCCGCCGCGTGCGCCGCCAGGCCCATCCGCAGGCGCTGAACGAGCTGCGGATGATCGTTGAACACCTGATCGAACGGAACTATCGGGCGGAGATTGATCCCAACCTGGAGTTCAGTGATCAGGTGGTGGAGCTGGCGGACTTGTTTCGCGGACGGCTCACGGCCCTGGTGGCGAACTGGATACGCGTGGGCTACTGCCAGGGAAATTTCAACAGCGACAACTGTGCGGCCGGTGGCTTCACCCTCGACTACGGCCCCTTCGGCTTCTGCGAACTGTTCGATCCCGGATTTCAGCCCTGGACTGGCGGCGGCGAGCATTTCAGCTTCTTCAATCAACCACAGGCGGCTGAAGCCAACTACCAGATGTTCTGGACAGCCCTGCGGCCGCTGCTCGACGGCAACAGCTCGGCCCTGGCGCGGCTGGATCAGCTCCGGGAGGGCTTCGCCGAAACGATGGACCAGGCGATCGAAGCGATGTGGGCCCGCAAGCTCGGCCTACATCGCTACGACGCCGACCTGGTGGATGAGCTGCTGCCGCTGATGCTGCGCTCGAAGGTGGATTACACGATCTTCTTCCGCAGGCTGTCGGGGCTGCCCGCTGACCCTGCAGCTGGCCTCCCCGAGCACCTCTCCGCCCTGAAGGAGAGCTTCTACCAGCCCAGCTCCGACGAGCTCGATAGGCCATGGCGCCACTGGCTGGAGCGTTGGCACGATCAGATCACAGCCAACGGCGACCTGCGCGCGACATCCGCCGCGATGCAAGGCGTGAACCCGGCCATCACCTGGCGCGAATGGTTGATCGCCCCGGCCTATGAACAAGCTGCCCAAGGTGAGTACGCCCTGATTCAGGAGCTGCAGGAGGTGTTCCGCCATCCCTACGAGGCGCTATCGCCGGAGCTGGCGGCGACCTACGACCGCCTCAAGCCCCAGGACTTCTTCAACGCTGGGGGGGTGTCGCACTACAGCTGTTCGTCCTGAGCCGCGGCTGGCGGTCTCACTCGCCGAGCAGATGCAGGCTCAGCTGTCGATGCTGGGCCCGGGCCCGGTGCTCCCAAAGATAGATGGCCTGCCAGGTGCCGATCAGCAACCGCCCGCCCCGGAACGGCAGGGCGAGGGTGGTGCAGGTGAGGGCCGTGCGGATGTGGGCGGGCATGTCATCGGGGCCCTCGTCGTCGTGGCGATAGGGC
>CAIOCZ010000086.1 GCA_903856805.1 uncultured cyanobacterium
ACGTTCCAGGTGGCGATGCGCATGGCAAGGAATCGGAGCGAACCTTCGGATTGGGAATGGGCGGACCCTAAGGGGTCGTGGCACAACGCTCTCGCGTCACGCGTTGGTCCCAGATCAGAGTGGCGTCCTGGCGGATCTGGACGCCTTGGCGGCGCGCCGCTTCTCAGTCGCAGACCGCTTGATGGCGTGGGTGTTGAGCTGTCTGTGGCTTCAGCCGCCCCTGCAACGGAGGGTTCGTTGGGATCCGTTCCGTGATCGTGACCCTCGAGACCAGGGAGCCGCAGCGTTCGTGCTGAGCTCCCAAAGCGATCCCAGCCGTTCAGTTCGAGCCAGCCGCTCCAATGTTGGGCAAGAAAAGTAGGCCGAACTCTCGCTGGTTAATCTGTTAAAATTGGCATCATATTTGCCTTTCCTGGCGGTGACGTTAGGATCATGTGTTGTTGGTGGGCGTCGCGGCCATTGGTCTTGGGTCTGCCCCTGGTGTTCTGGATGTTGTCGGGAGAGTTTGTCGAGGCAGTTCCGCGGTTTCGATGGCAATCGAGGGGGTTTGGGTTATGGCGTTGTTGTGGCACCCGCTTTCAAGTTGATTGGAAGGTTTGAGTTGCGGGGGGGGCTTGGGTTGGATTGGACGGTGATGTCCTGTCTGTGCTGGCGTGGATTAGCAGATTGATTTCTTTGCATAGTTTTTCCAAGGTGCTTGTTTTGTTGACTACTGCATGTAGGAAAGGTTGAAGGCTTGGAGGGCAGGCGAAGCTGCTGGCCTGGCTTGAAAGCGCAATGCAACGTGCTTGCGGTTTGTGCTGATGAAGTGCTTCCGCAACTTGGGCTGTCAGCAAATCCGGAAGAGAAAAATCAACAAGAAGTAATTCAGGTTTGATGAAAGTAATTTTTTCAATGGCCTCGCTACCTGTTGCGGCCCTGACCACAAGGTTCAGACCTGGAATCGATTGAAGAACTGGCAGCAGTAGATCGGCAAACATTAGCTGCTCCTCAACGAGTAGGCAGTTAATTTTAGTCATCCGAGCCTCCTTTGACTCGCAATGTTTTTCGTTGGATCGGGAGGGTGATTTCGCTTGGGCGTGAGAGGTGTATTTGGTGGTTGTCTTTGTATTGATTTGCTTTTGGCCCATTAATTATTCGTGGTCTCGGCTCAGCCAATTTAGGCCAACTCTCCGCAAGGCTCTACCTTTGCTCTCTCTATATCCCCCCTAAAGGGGGGGGGGTGGAGAGGGAGAGGAATTTTTGATCATCTTTTGGTTTGGCTGGCGCCACGCCTTCGCTGTCGCCGCAGAACTTCTGGGATGGTCCGGGGGCTGGTGAGCGACCGATGGGTGGGCAGAACTGACTTGCCAGCGCGACGGCTTGGCGTTCACCAGCCCCCGGCGTCGGGGTCCAACGGCAGGCGCCGCACCGCCAGCGCCAGCCGCCGTGCCAGCAACAGCAGTGGATAGACACGGCGGGCACGGCGGCCGTCGGCCATCAGGGGAGCCAGCAGCTGCAGCAGGGCGGCGCTTGGTTGCATGCGAGCGCACAACCAGGCGATCGCCTCCGCTCCATGCAGTACCCGCTCGCCGTCGATCACCATGGCGCCATCGCGTAGGGCATAGCCCCGGCGGGCCAAGGCCTGCCGCAGGGCCGTATCGGCGCGGCCATCGCGAATGGCCAGGTCGGGGATGCCGCTGCGCAACTCACTCAGGGCGGCGAAGTGGTGGCAGAACGGACAGCCCCCGTCGAACACCAGCAACGGGGGGCCGGCGGCAGGCTGGAGCATGGGTTCCATTCCTGCTACTTCCAAGTCTGAACAAGCCATGCCTGAACAAGCCATGCCTCTGTTGCCCCCAGCCTGGCGCAAGCTGCCGCTGATCGGTGGATGGGTCGGTGGGCGAATCGCCGCCCTGATGGTGGTTGCCGGCGTTGTCATTGCCGGGGTGACCCTTGCCGTGGTGGTCCTTGGGGTTGCTCCGATCCCGTCGGCCCTGGCCGCCAGCGGCGCTCCGCCCGCGCTCTACCGCTGCGACGGCGACCCGCTCGAGGCCCTGCTGGTGAGCGGCGCCGTCGATGACCCCACCATCCCCGACCCCAGCTCCGGTCCGGTGCCGGTGGGGGGCGTTGTGGTGCTGCAGTGGCATGAGCTGCGCCTGCAGTTGCCGCGCACCAACAATGCCGGCCCCGCCAGCTTCACCGACGGCAAATGGTGGTGGAGCCTCGAAGATCCGGCCCACCCCCGCTTCCGATTGCGACGCGGCCAGGGGGAGGTCCAGGACATCGCCTGCGAACCGGCACCTTGAGGGCCCCCCGGCGGCGCGGGGAAACAGCGGCAGACCAGGGCCGTTGGCCTCCAAGCGGAGCCTCTCCCAGTAGCCCGGATTGGATGGACCCATATGCAAGGTGCCCGTCCGGTTCCCGTTCCCGTGACGCCGTGGTTGCCCCGTCCCCCATCGGCTCCCCTGATCCGCGGGCCCAGCGGCTGCTGGACTCCCTCACCCCGGACGAAAGGCTGGCGCTGCTGTCGGGTGGCACGCCGTTCTGGGCCGGGATGCTGGACATCGCCGTTGCCGATGCCTCCCATCGCCACCCCTGGCCCGCCGCCGTGGTGCCCCGGGCGGGGCTGGCGGGGCTGCAGTTCGTGGATGGTCCCCGCGGGGTGGTGCTGGCGGGGGGGGCCACCACCTTTCCGGTGCCGATCGCCCGGGGCGCCAGCTGGGACAGCGACCTTGAGGAGCGGATCGGCGAGGCCATCGCCCAGGAAGCCCGGTCGTTCGGTGCCAACTGGGTGGCGGCCGTGTGCGTAAACCTGTTGCGCCACCCCGGCTGGGGCCGGGCCCAGGAGACCTACGGCGAGGACCCCGTGCTGCTCGGGGCCCTGGGCAGCGCCTGCACCCGCGGCTTGCAGCGCCACTCCATCGCCTGCGTCAAGCATTTCGCCCTCAATTCAATCGACAGCTCCCGCTTTCTGGTGGACATCCAGCTGAGTCGCCGGGTGCTGCATGAGCTCTACCTCCCCCACTTCCGCGACTGCGTCGCCGCCGGTGCCGGCTCCGTGATGTGCTCCTACAACCGGGTGAATGGGGTGTGGTGCGCCCAGAACCGGGAGCTGCTCACCACCATTCTCAAAACCCGTTGGGGCTTCCAGGGGTTTGTGGTGAGCGACTTCATCTTCGGGGTGCGCGATGGCGTCGCCGCCCTGCGGGCCGGGTTGGACCTGGAGATGCCCTTTCGGATGATCTTCGAGGGCTGCCTGGAGGAGGCCCTGCGGGCGGGCACCGTGTCGATGGCCCGCGTCGACGACGCCGCATTGCGCTTGCTGCGCCCCCAGTTGGCCGTGCCCCCCGGCCCCTACCCCGCCTCCCTGCGGGGCTGCGCGGCCCACCGGGCCCTGGCGCGGGAGGCGGCCACGAAGTCGATCGTGCTGCTCAAAAACAGCCAGGCCGTGCTGCCGTTCCGGGGGCTGGGGTCCTTGGCGGTGATCGGTGGGCTGGCCTCGGTGGCGAACCTTGGGGATCGGGGCTCCTCCGACACCCGCCCCGTCCCCGGATCGGTCGTCACCCCCCTCGCCGGCCTGCAGGCCGCCGACCCCCTCCTACAGGTGCGCCATGCCGACGGTGGGGATCCGGCCGCCGCGGCCCGGTTGGCGGCCGCCAGTGACGCCGCCGTGGTGGTGGTGGGCCTGGACTGGCGCCAGGAGGGGGAGCACATCCACCCCGGGGACCTGGCGCCGATCCTGCGGGAGATGCCGGCTCCGGATCCCCTGCAGACCTGGTTGGGCAGCCAGCGGCTACGGCCCTTCTGGCGGCCGGTGGCCGCGTTGGCGGCCTCCGTCACCCAGTTCGCCTCGGCGCGCACGGGCGGTGACTTCTCGGCCGGCGATCGCACGGAGCTGGCGCTGCCCCCCGCCGACGAGGCCTTGATCCTGGCGGTGGCGGCCGCCAATCCCCGCACCGTGGTGGTGCTGATGGGGGGCGGCGCGATCCTGTGCGAGCGCTGGCGGCACCAGGTGAACGCCATCCTGCTGCTCTGGTACCCCGGCCAGGAGGGGGGGACGGCCCTGGCCGATGTGCTGTTGGGGACCGTGGCGCCGTCGGGCCGGATGCCCTTTGCGGTGCCCACCAGCGCCGACCATCTCCCCCCGTTTGAGCCCCGGGCCGAGCGGGTGGTGTACGACCTTTGGCACGGCTACCGGCGGCTGCGCCGGCAGGGCCATCCCGCCGCCTTCCCCTTTGGCTTCGGCCTCTCCTACAGCACCTTCGACCATGGGGATCTCCAGGCGGCGCTGCTCCCCGGCGCGCTGCAGGTGTCGGTCACGGTGACCAACCGTGGACCGCTGGCGGCCGCCGAGGTGGTGCAGGTGTATGCGGAGCCTCCCGGAGCGGTGGTGGAGCGGCCGGCTCGGATGTTGGTGGGATTTCAGCGGCTGCCCCTGGAGCCGGGGGAACACCATCGGCTCACCCTGGCGATTCCGCTGCGCCATCTGGCCTACTTCGACGACAGCGCCGATGGCTTCCGGCTGGAGGCGGGCCTGCACCGGGTGGTGGTGGCCCGCCATGCCGACGCCGAAGGCCTGGCCGTGGCCGTTCAGTGTGAGGCGAGGCTGCTGGGTCCTTGAGCCGGAGTGCGGCAACCCGCTTCCGGCGGCCGCCCCTCCAGGAGCTGGCGCAGGCGCAGGCGGTTGTAACGCTGCACCCACAGGCAGGGCAGGTTGAACAGCGTGGCGAACACCAGGTTGATCCCCACCCCCGGGGGCGGCAGCCAGAGGGCCGTGACCAGCCAGAACGGCCAGAGCGCCAGATGCACCCATTCGGCCCGGCGGGTTTCCACCAGCAGCCGCTCCAGGCAGCCGCGATCCCGCCGCGCCAGGGCGGCCTTGGCCACGCCGCCCGGCAGGGCGCCACCGGCATCCGGCAGCCAGGGCTTCCAGCGGCGAATTCCCAACCGGCGCTCATAGGCCTCGGCCCGTTCCCCCCAGGGACGTGGACGGGTCAGCCACGACTCATGGTCGAGCCACGGCAGGGGCAACCCATTGGCCAGTCCGCCCACCAGCAGGCTCCAGCCCAGCCAGCCCAGGGCACAGCTGAGCAGGGGGGTGGTGCTCATCGACGGGTCAAGACGATCCGCCCCTTCCACGGCACCGAGCCCCGCTCCAGGTTGGCGATGGCCAGGACAAACACCCCCAGAAAGAACAGCACTGGCAGCGGAAAGATCAAGGTGATCCAGCGAAAGCTCCCCACCCGCCACGTGAGCAGCAGCAGCTGCAGGGCAAAGGATCCGTAGAGCAGCAGATTCACCGCCAGGCTGCGGTCCCCCACCAGCGGCCAGCCCAGCACGGCGGCCGGCAGGCACCAAGCCGCCCAGAACAGGCCCGACAGCCACAGCAGCACCGCCACCATGCGGAACCAGCGCACTTCGGCGGCGGCGGTGGCGAAGTTCTTGGCGAAGCCCACCACCATGTCCCCCAGACCGCCGGGGTACATCCGATAGGACAAGTGCCCATGGCCGAGGAAGGCGCTCACCGGCAGGCCGGCCCGCTCGTAGAGGTGGGCGAGGAACCAATCCTCCACCACCTTGCCGGCCACCGCCGCATGGCCACCGATGCGTTCGTAGTCGGCGCGGCTGGTGACCATCGCGGGGCCGAAGGCCACCCCGCCGTTGGGGCCAAGGGGCACGGCCATCAGCCCCACCAGGTTGAACAGCACCGAAAGCTGCTCGTAGGCCTTTTCGGTGCGGTGGAACGGCTGCACCGACACCAGCCCGCCCAAGGTCTGATGGCAGGCCAGCAGGGAGGCGAGAAAATCCGGCGCCGGTTCGGTATCGGCATCGAGAAACACCAGCAGCTCGGCGCTGCAGGCCTCCACACCCCGGTGGAGGGCCCAGGTTTTGCCGCACCAACCGTCCGGCAAGGGCGGCGATTGGATCAGGCGCACCCCCAGGCCAGGGGGGGCCTGGCGGGCGATGGCGGCGGTGCGATCGGTGGAGTGGTCATCGATCACGATCACCTCCTGGGGCCGAACGCTCTGTTGCAGCAGGCCGTGCAACAGGTGCGGCAAGGTGGCGTCCTCGTTGCGAGCCGGGATCAACACCGCCACGGAGGGGTGGCCCCGCACCTCCCCCGCCGGCAGCGCGGGCATCCGCCGGCAGAGCAGCCAGCCCAGGCCCCAGCGCACCAGCACGGAAACGGTCACCACCCCCAGAGTCAACGGGCCCAGGGTCAACGGGCCCATCACGTCAGGGCCGCATCAACTCCGCCGCCAAGGGTTCGATCGACAGACGATCGCGCAGCAGTTGGGGATGGGTCCACACCGGCAGCATCCGTTGCTCCCCCACCGGCAGCACGGCGCGCCAGCCGGGAATCACCACCAGATCGATGCCGGAATAGAAGCTGCAGCAGTCGATGGCGTTCAGGCTGGAGAGGTCGCCATTGAGCTGCCGCAACAGGGCACTGCCCTGCTTCAGGTCGGCGATGCCGGCCATCAGCCGGCGCGGCCAAGGGTTGGCCGTGAGGGTGCCATGGTGCGGACTCGCCACGCTGATGAACCGGCGGGTTCGCCGGTGGCCGCCACGCAGCTGAATCCAGGTGCGGGCGATCACGCCCCCCATCGAAAAGCCACACAGATCCACCGCTTGATCCGCCCCGAAGCTGGCCTCGATCTGGTCTCCCAGCAGGGCGGCGGATTCGGCGATCGGCGTCATCCCGAAACGCAGGGGCAGGTCGGGCACAAGCAGGGGGCGGAGCTGTTCGCCCAGGTGCTGGCGGAGCCGGTCGAACACCCGCGAGCTGTCGAGCATGCCGTGCACGAGCACCAGCGGGGTGGGGGGAGCGGGAATCGTTGCCGATGCAATTCGCTGTATTCAAGGAGGCTCCATGCGGCGTTGTTATGGGCCGGGGAGGGGGGATCCCCGCCCCGGCAACGACCCATGCCGCTAAATGTGCACCCAACAAATCGAAATCAGCTGGTCACATCATCGGAGGCATTGCCGATTTTCTTGGCCATGGACTTAGCTCCATCCTTCAAATTTTCAGCGGCATTCATGGCCGAAGCTTGCACCTGCTTGGCCTTGCCTTTGATTTGATGGCCCGTATCGCCAGTGAGTTCACCAAGGGCGGATTCGAGCTTGCCTTCCACGTCTTTAGCCTTGGCAGTTTCGTGTTTGGTCATGGTTCCGAGGGTAGGGGGAGAAATGTTGGGAAGGGTAGGAATGGCCATGGCTGGCAAAGGCATCAGCGTGGCAAAAACCAAGGCCAAAAGGGCAACGAAGGGGGCCAAGCGATGAACAAAAGGGAAGCCCATGGCAATTGACTTTTGTGTCACGAATGGAACCTAGGCAGCGCGTCCGTTCGAGGCGGTGCAAGCGCTCAGAACTGCCGCAGGTCTGAGCCAATCAGCACGGAGCGGGGCGTCAGCATGATGTTTGGTGGTCGCCACAGGCGTCCTGCAGCCGCCACCGCGAAGCCGGGCCCCCGATGAGCACCCAAGAGTCCAGTCCAGCCTGTTGTCACGCCGAGGGTCTGGCGGCATCGGCCGAGGGGATGGAGCGGGAGCTGGCCCGCGAGCGCACCCTGCTACGCCGCCGGTTGTTGGTGGCGGCGGTGCTCACCGCCCTGGTGCTGCTCTCCAGCCTGCCCCCCATGCTTGGTGGTGGGCCGTTGCCGTTCTTGCCCGGCTGGTTCACCAGTCCCTGGACCCAGCTGATCCTCACGACGCCGGTGTTGTTTTGGTGTGGGCGTGATTTTTTCAGCGGTGCCGTCGCGGCCTTCCGCCAGCACTCGGCTGATATGAACACCCTGGTGGCGGCCGGCACCGGCATCGCCTGGCTCACCTCGCTGGTCGCCACCCTGGCCCCCCAGGTGCTGATCGCGGAAGGTCTCCCCGCCGACGTCTACTACGAAACCGCCGCGGTGATCCTCACCCTGGTGTTGCTGGGTCGCCTGTTGGAGGCCCGGGCCCGGGGGCAGACCTCGGAAGCAATCCGGCGCCTGCTGCAGCTGCAGCCCCCCACGGCCCGGGTGCTGCGCGATGGCCAGCTGATCGAGCTTCCGGTGGCGCTGGTGGTGGTGGGAGACCAGGTGCAGGTGCGTCCCGGGGAGCGGATTCCCGTGGACGGGGAGGTGATCGAAGGCAGCTCCTGGGTGGAGGAATCGATGCTCACCGGAGAACCGACCCCGGTTGCCAAGGCGGCCGGAGACCCCGTGATTGGCGCCTCCATGAACCGCAGCGGCAGCTTCCGCTTCCGCGTCAGCCGGGTGGGGGGGGACACGGTGCTGGCCCAGATCGTGGACCTGGTGCGCCAGGCCCAGAGCTCCCGCACCCAGGTGCAGCGCCTGGCCGATCAGGTGGTGGGCTGGTTCGTGCCGGTGGTGATCGCCCTGGCGATCGCCGCCTTCGTGGGGTGGTTCCTGATCAGCGGCAATCCCGTGCTGGCGATGCTGTTTCTGGTGAGCGTGCTGGTGATCGCCTGCCCCTGCGCCCTCGGCCTGGCCACCCCCACCTCCATCATGGTGGCGTCGGGCAAGGGGGCCGAAAACGGCCTGATCTTTCGCAGCGCCGAAGCCCTGGAAACGGCTGGCAAACTGCGCACTGTGGTGATCGACAAGACCGGTACGCTCACCCGCGGTCAGCCGCAGGTCACCGATTTCGAGCGGCTTCCGGGAGGGGTGCTGTCGGCCCCCACCCTGTTCGCCTTCACCGCCGCCGTGGAATCGCGCTCGGAACATCCCCTGGCCGAAGCGATCGTGACCTATGCACGCCAGTCCTTGGGGGACGCGGACCTGCCCGGGGTGGACCGGTTCGAGGCCGTGGCCGGCCGCGGTGTCCAAGGAGTGATTGGTGGACACGAGCTGCGGATCGGCACGCCGCGCTGGCTGCAGGAGTTGGGCCTCGATACGGCCCCCCTTGCCCCGTTGGTGGAACGGCTGGAGGCCGCCGCCTGCAGCGTGGCGGCGGTGGTGGTGGATGGCCGGATGGAAGCCTGCTTTGGCATCTCCGATCCCCTTAAGCCCACGGCGGCGGCAGCCGTTGCCGCGTTGGGGCGCCTGGGCTTGGAGGTGGTGATGCTCAGCGGTGATGCCCGCCGCACCGCTGAAGTGGTGGCCGCCCAGGTGGGGATCGCGCGGGTGATCGCCGAAGTGCATCCCGCCGACAAGGCTGCGGTGATTCGACAGCTGCAGGAGCAGGGGGAGGGGCCCGTGGCGATGGTGGGGGATGGCCTCAACGACGCCCCGGCCCTGGCCCAGGCGGAGGTGGGCATCGCCATGGGCACCGGCACCGATGTGGCGATCGCCGCCAGCGACATCACCCTGATCTCCGGCCATCTGGCCGGGGTGCCGGCGGCGATCGAGCTCAGCCGCGCCGCCATGGCCAACATCCGCCAGAACCTGATCTTCGCCTTCGGCTACAACGTGGCCGGCATCCCGATCGCCGCCGGGCTGCTGTTTCCCTTCAGCGGCTGGCTGCTCAGCCCGATGATGGCCGGCGCTGCCATGGCCTTCAGCTCCGTGTCAGTGGTGAGCAATGCCCTCAGGCTGCGCCGCTTTCGCCCCACCCCCCTCCCCGTGGCGGCGGCCTGATGGTGACCCATGACGCCGCAGCGCCCCTCTGGCGCACCATCGACCAGCCCATGGCCCTGAAGGGGCTTGTGGTGGTGGTTGGCCTGGTGCTGATCGCCTGGGAACTGTGGTGGTTCCTGGGCCGCCATGGCGATGGGGTGGCCGCCCAAGAGGGGGAGACGGGGGTGCAGGAGATCACCATCACGGTGGATGGGAGCTACCGGCCCTCAAGAATCCAAGCAAAGGCCGGCCGACCGTTGCGGCTCTCCTTTCATCGTCTCGACCCGAGCGGCTGCCTGGCCCAGGTGATCTTCCCTGATTTCCACAAAACCCTCGATCTGCCCCTGGAGGCCATCACCACGCTGGACCTACCCGCGACGGACGCCGGCGTGTATCCCTTCCATTGCGGCATGGCCATGGTGCGAGGGGTCCTGGAGGTGGTGGATCCCGAGGTCTGACTCGGGCGCAATCAGATCCGCCGCCAGGCGGGCCTCCCGCAGCACCTGCAGCAGCAGCTGGGGCGATTCCTGCAGCAGCGCGATCCAGCCGCCCAGGTAGGCGGCGTGATTGCAGACATCACTCCCAATCTCCAAACGGTCGCCGAGCAACACCGCCCCCAGCTCGGCCACCAGCTCCTCTCGGGCGTAGGCCCGGCGGCTGGAGGCACAGCCTGCCATCGCTCCGGAGAGATCCCGCTTGAGCCGGGTGGGATGGCCGGTGGAGTGGATCACCTCATGGGCCCAGGTGGCGTAGAGGGCGCTGGTGGTGTGGAAGGCGGAGCGATCCGGCAGCTGGATGCGATCGACCTGCGGGAGATAACAGGCGCAGGCGCCGCCATGGCTCACCGGCACCGGCCAGGCCCTGAGCACCGCGTCGGCGGCCGCCAGCCGCTCGGGCTCGGGACGCCTGGCCGATCCCTCGGCGGCCCTGCGGGCTGCGATCAGGCCCGCCAAGGCCTTGCCCTCCAGATCCGCAACATTAAAGACCGGCAGCGGCCGGTAGCGGATCCAGACCCGTTCGCCTCCCAGGCTGGAGCCATCACCCTCGACCACGCCACCTTCATCAACACCGCCCTCGCTGTTGTTCTCGGCGGGCATCGACTCCCCACGGCGAGTGACCTGCGGCCTCAGCACATGCACCGCCTTGCTGCCCTTGCGGGGAAAGAGGCCGAAGGCCTTGGCCTCGGCGAAACCGCACCAGTAGGGCAGGGCCGCACCGTGGGGGCACTCCGCGAGGCGCTGCGCCATCAGGATGTGCAGGCCGAAGGTGAGCAGGATCGGATTGGCACCGCGGTAGCGACGGCCGGAGATCAGATTCAGGTGATGGCCGCCGCCGTTGTCCTCCCAGGGGCGGCGCCAAGGGGTGGTGCCCGCCTCCATCAACGCGATCAGCGAGGTGACGAGCCTCTCCTCGGGAGACGCCTTGGGGGGCGGGGAACTAGTAGCCATGGGGACAACAGCGCAGGACCGACAGCCCCAGGACGGTCAGCGCCAAGGCCGACCGGGGAGCTCACGGGAACCAATGCCCATGGCGTCACAATCCTTGCGGCGTCAGGGCCGAAGCCAGGTCCCCTGACGTGCCGCTGCCCGATCAAGGCTCACCGTGGCGGCCCTAACTGCCGACCCGGATACCACGAATGGAATCGAGTAACCGAAAAATATTGAGCAACCAGATGATGACGGCCACAACAACAACACCATTGAGAATCCGCCTGATCCGTTGATCCATGGGGATGTAGTTATTCACCAGCCACAGAAGAACGCCGACGACGATCAGGGTGATCACTAGTGACAGGAGATTCATGGGATGGTGGTCTTTGCGAGGGAGAAAGATGGTCGAGCTTGATGGCTGGG
This sequence comes from uncultured cyanobacterium, assembly GCA_903856805.1. Classification (GTDB taxonomy): domain Bacteria; phylum Cyanobacteriota; class Cyanobacteriia; order PCC-6307; family Cyanobiaceae; genus Cyanobium. The sequence goes on from CAIOCZ010000086.1 coordinate 11,392, forward strand.
GTTCAGCCGTCAGGCTGTTGTTTTGCCTGGCATTGCCTGGCATGCTTCACCAATAAGCAGCCGAGCTCATAGAGCTGGGCTTGACTACAGACCAACTCGCAGGCTCCGGCACCGGCCCTCAAACGATTCGTTCCAAAGTCAAGACGATGGTCATCGTCCACCATGAATTCTTCCGGCTCCGATGGTTCATCACGTTGGCCTTGCTGCGGGCCAACAAGGTCCGGGCCATGCTCATCTAGGGGAACGGTTTCTTCCGCCACCCATTGCTCCATGGTCCGATGAACTTCTTCGATCAGGTGGTGAAGATGTAGATTTCCTTGACATAGTTGTTCGCAAAGCTCCACCAAGCGCTGGCTTGGATTCTCCAAAAACTGCTCATCACTCGCGTTCGTCATGGGAAGCGTCACGGCGTTCCTCGTCGTGATCGAAACAGGACGGACCCGCCACCATCGACCCTGAACGGCTGCTCAGGTGGAATTGGAAAGGCGAATCCTTTGATCCTGGGGAGCCAGGAGACCCCTTCATGATGGTCAGATCAGCCCTGAAGGATGGCGTTCATCGGCCAATCGCGCTGATCTGCCGTTGATCTGCCGTCTTGATGTCGTACCACCGATGAGCTTTCCCCGGCCAGGGCACCAGCGATGGGGGGCTGCCATGATTGTTGTGAAAACGCGGAAGCCCCGCGGCTGCGGTGACGGGCCTCCCCATCACCATGGCGGATCACTGGTTTTCTAGGGGGTCTGCCGCGATGGCGATGTCGAACACGATGCGCAGGAACCACCGGAGCCGATGGCTTGTGGTGCCGCTCCTCCTGGCCTCTGCGTTGTCAATCGGGGCCCCTGGGGCGCCAGAGGCGGCCCAAGCCAGGGCTGGAGAGCCTGTGACGCCGGTGGAGTCCGTGAATCTCGCCCGCTATGCCGGTCTCTGGTACGAGATCGCGAAGATCCCTAATTCATTCCAGAGACAATGTGCCCGCCACACCATCGCCCACTACACCCTGCGCGGTGATGGTCGCCTCAACGTGGTGAATCAATGCATCAAGAACAACGGCACCCTGGACCAAGCCACCGGCATCGCCAAGCTGGTGGACACGGTCACCCAGGCCCGGCTCAAGGTGAGCTTCGTGAATATTCTGGGCTGGCGTCCGTTCTGGGGTGATTACTGGATCCTTGGTCTGGATAGGAACTACCGCTGGGCGATTGTGGGCACGCCAGATCGGAACTATGGCTGGATTCTGGCCAGAACCCCCACGCTTGAGGCCACGACGATGGACACGATCTTCGCGATCCTCGAACGCAACGGTTATCAGCGGACGGCATTTGTGCGAGATCGGCAGAGGCTGTAGAACGTTCATCGAGTCAACCGATTCCTGACTTGCGCGGAGGTCATGGCCGCCCTCCAGACTGGCGAGATGGCTGGGGAAAAGGCTGGTGGCAAGGTCCCAGACCTCCTAGAATCAACGCCAACGTTGTAAAGGGGCCGGTATTCCTGTTCTGCAGACCACGGAAACGAGCACTGGCTCATCCCCGGATCACTCCGCAGGGTCCAGCAGGTCAGGCGGCCTGCGGCGCAGTGATTTCGAGCTCAGGCCGTTCATGGCCAGCAGCAACTGGATCGGGGCCTGGCAGGTCGTCAACACCCTGGGGCCCTACGCCCTGCTGTGGTGGCTTGCTGTGGACTGCCTGCGGCACGGCTCCTGGCTGCTCCTGCCCGTGCTGGTGGTGATGGTGCTGTTCCTGGCCCGTTGCTTTTCCCTCATGCACGACTGCGGCCACTACGCCCTAGTTCGCCATGGCGCCACCAATCGCTGGCTGGGGTTTGTGCTCGGCATCGTGGCGGGCATCCCCCAACTGCCCTGGTCAAAAGGGCACGCCTTTCACCATCGCCACAACGGCAACTGGGAGAAGTACCGGGGCCCCTCGGCGCTGGTGAGCGTTGAGGATTACCGCAAGTTCAGCCCATTGGGAAAGGCCTTTTATCGCCTGTTGCGTCATCCCCTGATGCTGGTTCCCGGGGGCTTCTTTTACTTGGTGATCAAGCCACGGGTCGAACTGTTGGCGGGCCTGCCGGGCTTGGGGGTCCACGTGATGACCAGTTTGCGGCAATCACCCGTTCCCAGCTGGCGAGAGATCATGGCCAGCCACAAGACCAGCTGGTGGCACAGCCCGGAGGAATTCCGTGATCTGTTGCTCAACAATCTCGCGGTTGTGGCCAGCTGGATCGCCATGGCCTGCTGGCTGGGAGCGGGCACCTTCTGGTTGATCTATGCTCCGGTGATGGCCTGTGGAGCTGCGATCTTTATCTGCATCTTCTTTGTTCAGCATAACTTCCCTGGCTCCTATGCCCATGGCAATGACAACTGGTCGGCCATGGATGGTGTGATGGAGGGCACCAGCGATCTTCAGCTCCCGGCACTGTTGAACTGGTTCTCTGCTGATATTGGTTGCCATGCCATTCATCACCTCTGCGAGGCTGTCCCGAATTATCGATTGCAGGCATGCCAGGAGCGTAATGCCCATCTGCTTACTGGGGTGAAACAGCTAAGGCTGGGGGACATCCCCAGCTGTTTTGATTACATCCTCTGGGATCAGAGCGCCGGCACCCTCACCACCACGGCCGACCGCTAGGACTAAACTGTAGTAGCCCAGCCCTTTTCTCCGTCCTGAGTCCGTGGCCAAGAACAGCGGTTCCTCCAAGTCGATGATCCTTGGCCTGCTCACCGTGATTGGTTCGATCGGAGGCCTGGCCCTGGTGGTCTGGGTGACGGTGGTGATGCTCGACCTCAAGCACCTCAACACATCCGGTTTCACGCTGCCCTGACGGCAGTCTCGAGTCGGAGCATGACAACCGGGGGTCGACCTTGGCGGCTTGCTAGAAACGAGGCGCTTCATTTTCTAGCAATGATCCAGGTCACAATCGGCCACAAGGGATCATTGTGCATGGCGATGCGATGCAGAGGGTGCCATGGCGCCTTAGGCACTCCTTCAAATCTCAGGCCGTCCTCGACGACGGACCACACGGCAAGATTTCCCCAGCCCCCCACCTCAATGATTTCCGACCAGTCTTGATGCAAAAGCGATAGGGCGTCTGGCGTAAATCGCCAGAAGTCTTTGGGGCATGAATGGATAGGGTTGATAAAACAGGTGGTCAGGATGGAAATGCCCCCTGGGCGAAGCACGCGATGACATTCCCGAATGGCCTGATAGGGATCGCCCTCGACGTGTTCCAGCACCTGATCTGAAAGTAGATAGTCGAAACTGGAGTCTGGAAAGTTAAGTGATAATAAATTATGCTCAGGATAGTCGGCGAGGACCACCTCGCTGGCCTCAATGCCCAGCACGCTTGCCAGCCTGTCTGAGTGGCTCACCGAAAGAGTTCGTCCGGCATTGAACTGAAGTTTCCGGCCCAGCTTTTCCAGGTGGTTATACATGTAATAGCGGGTGATATGGGGGCCGCGGGGGAGCCCTGCCATCGAGGCCTGCCATGCAACTTTGCGAATGTCTCGAGACAGGTTCATCTGTTGTTCAGTGGTTGAATGTTGGCTGACTGGATGACTTTAAATGCCGCAGATGAGATTGTAGCGCTAACGCGTGGTCTTCCAAGTGAAAATCCTTGAGGGCCCTGGTGGTCATGGAGCCTGCACGACAGGCTCAGCTGGCG
>CAIOCZ010000087.1 GCA_903856805.1 uncultured cyanobacterium
AAGGCCGCCAGGGTGGCCACATCCACCGGACCATCGCTATCCAGCCGCAGCTGCAGATTGCGGCCATTGAGCAGGGGATCCAGCCCCCGCACCGGGATCGGCAGCACCACCAGGCGGGTGAGCTGGCCCGGGGGCAGGACCCAGTCCTGGGGGAGCAGGGGGCTGCGCTGACGCTGCAGCAATTCGGTGGCCACCCGGCTACCCGGTCCGGACCAGATCGGCGTGGGCCCTTGGGGCACCAAGGCAGGCAGCGGCAGGAACGGGGCCGCCGGTTGGGTGGCATCGAGGGACTGGGAGAGGGCGGTAGCGCCGCTGAGCAGCCGCAGCCGCACCGGCTGCGGGCCCCGGGGCGCGGCCACCACCGCCAGCCAGAGGGTGGAATCGAGGCGGTCCGGCGTGCCGGCGAACACGTGGTGGCTGAACAGGTCGAAGCGGCCGTTCAAGGCCACGTTCAGATGGGCGCTCGGCACGGCGCGGGGGCGACCATCGAAGCCCAGCTGGCCATCGAAGGTCGACAGCAGCAGGCCCGGCTGACGAATCAGTTCCGGGTTGTTGTCATTGAGCATGGGCACCGGGTCCAGCCCCCCCGGCAACGGCTCCACCCGTTGGCGACGCAGCATGGGTAAGGGGCGAGGCACCGTGGCAGATGGAGTGGTCGTAGGAGTGGCCGCTGGCGGGACCGTTGGAGTGGCGGCCTTGGCGGCCAAGAACGGCAGCCCCCCTAGGGCCGTACCCGTCAACATCAGGGCCAGGAGCCGCGTCATGACTTGCCCACTAGGGTGCGCGCCGCCGCCGCCGCCATCTGGCGGATCAGCTCGGCGGAGCGGGGATCGTTGAACGGCCCTTTCACCATGAACGCCGCCACCGCCCGCTGGCCATTGGGGAGCTCGATCAGGGCCGCATCGGCGTAGGCAATGCCGATGTCGCCGGTTTTGTTGTAGGCGGTGATGCCGTAGGTCTTGAGATCGCTGTCCGGATCGCTGGAATCACTGCCCAAACCCTTGAGCAACCCCAGCGGGATCAGGGTGTTGGTGTGGGAAGTGGCCATGATTTCGCGGTAGAGATCCCGGGCCCGGGGGCTGAGTTTCTCGCCGGTGTCCACCAGGGCGATCGCCTTGGCCAGATCGCGGGAGCTCGTGGTGTTGGTGCCCTTGAGATCGGGCAGCCAGTTGTTGACCACCGTGGCCGGCAACCCCAACGACTGAAAGCGTCCGTTGATCTCGGTTTTGCCCCCCAGGCGCTTGATCAGCAGATTCGTGGCGCTGTTATCACTCACCCGGATCATCTCCGTGGCCGCCTCAAAGAACGGGAAGCGGGTGCCGAGCGGTTTGCTGCCCATCCAGCCGGCGCCATCACCCACCACCTCCTTGGTGAGGGGCAGCGATTCATTCCAGCGCAGCTTGCCCCGATCCACGTCCTCCAGGCCCGCCAGCAGGATTGGCGATTTGATCGAACTGGCGGCCGGCATCGGTTGCTCCGCCTTCATCTGGGCGTAGCGACCGTCGTCGAGCACCAGCAGGAAGCCGGAGGCGTTGAGGTCCTTCTGGGCCGCCGCCAAGCGGATCCATTCCTGACTGAGGCCAGTGAGTTCCCGTCGGGGTTCAAAGCGGCCCAGGGCCAGGCCACCACCAGGCAGCACCCGTGGCTGGGGATCGGCCCGCGGGATCCCGATCGCCCCCTGGGCCAGGTGGGGGGCCAGGAGCTTGAGGCCCGTGCCCACCATCACCCCCAGCCCCGCCCCCATCACCAGCAAGCGCAGCACCAGCTTGAGGGGCTGGGCCCAGGCGGGGCCCCGGGAACGGGGAGAACGGCCGACGGTCACGGGGCGGTGGGGAGAGCGGATAAGTGGTATTGACGCTAGTGGTCCTGTGGAGGGGTGGCCGACCGGCGGCTCGCCCAGCGCAACTGGCACACCATGCCCCGCAACAGGGCCACCTCCGCCTCGCACACCTGGGCGCGTTGCAGCAGGGCCCGCAGCTTGGCCATCCGGGCCCGGGCCGTGTGGGGGTAGAGAAAGCCCACCTCAAGCAGCAGGGCCTCGGCGTCCGCCAGGGCCCCCTCCAGGTGCTGCCGCGGGGCGGGCTCCATGCCGCTAGCCACCGCGGGCTTCGGCAGCTGCCGCCGCTCCTGGAGGCTGTGCAGCACCACGGCCACGGCGTGGGAGAGGTTGAGCGAGGGATAGGTAGGGCTACTGGAGATCTGCAATAAACGGCCCGCCTGGAGCAATTCATCGCGGCTGAGACCCCGATCTTCCCGGCCGAACACCAGGGCCGTCGGGCGGGTAGTCGGCCCGGCCAGAAGCCAGTCGAGGGCCTCGGTGGGACCCAGGGGTGGCTGCGGCTCCCCTTCGCCACGGCCACTTGTGGCCACCACCCGGCCGCAGTCCGCCAGGGCCAGGGCCAGGGAGGGATAGGTGGTGGCCCGTTCCAGCAGGCCCACGCCGTGGACGGCCATGCGGCGAGCCTCCTCCCCGAGCGGATCACAGCGGGGCGCCACCAGCCTCAGTTGCTCGATGCCGAAGTTGGCGCAGAGCCGCGCCACGCTGCCCACATTGAGGGGGCCTGCCGGCTCGACCAACACCAGGTGGAGCGTCATCGGCGCGTGTTCAAGGAAGACTGTGGAGGAAGGACAACAGGTCAGCCATGGCCTGGGGATCGGGCTGGAAGCGCGGCATCGGTGGCGTGCGGCCACTCACCACCTGCTGGATCAGTTGCCGATCGCTCTTGCGGCGGTCCACCCCATGCAGATTGGGCCCCACCAGACCCTGGGCCGCCAGGCCATGGCAGCCCGCGCAGTTGAGCCGGAACAGGCGTCCCCCATCCTGCACCGATCCGTTCAGGGCAAGGGTGGCGCGGGTGTAGGGGTCGCTGCGGGCGATCGGCAGCAGCAGGGCCACCATCACCGTGACCGCCAGCGCGGCGGCGATCAGCAAGGCAGTCACCAAACCCCGCCTGGGCAGGAACGCGGGGCTGGCCTCCGCCGTTGACGACGATCCGGTCACGGTTGCAGGCCCTGAGCCACGGAAGAGACCCCGATCATGGAAGAATTGTGCCTCGAAACGCGTGCTCCTCCAATGATCGAACCCCTGCTCTGCGGCATCGTGCTCGGTCTGATCCCGATCACCCTGGCGGGCCTCTTCGTGGCAGCCTGGAACCAATACCGCCGCGGCGGTGCCCTGGGCGGCTGAGGTTCAAGCCACCGCCGGGGGCCCAGGAAGCCCCTCGGGCTCCAGCAGCAACAGGCTGCATCCCCCGTAGCGCCGCTGATCACGGCAGTGCCAACCGGCTGGTACTGCCGGAATTGCGTTGCTGGCGCACTCCCACACCATCGTGCCCCCGGGGCGCAGCCATTGTCCCGCGGTCACGCCCGCAGCGATCGGTCCGTAGAGACCGGCCCCATAGGGCGGATCGACATAGATCAAATCAAACGGGGGCAGTTCGCCCCGACCACGGGCCAGCCAGTGCAGCACATCCGCCCCATGCACCTGCAGGGCGGGGTCGTGGGAGCTCCCCTTGCGGACGGCCTCGAGATTGGTGCGGGCCAAGGCCACGAGGCGACGGTCCCGATCCACGGCCACCACCACGGCCGCGCCGCGCTGCAGAGCTTCACAGGCCATCACGCCGCTGCCGCAGCAGAGATCCAGCCAGCGGCAGCCCGGCAGAGCCTCGCCCAGCAGATTCATCACTGCCAACCTCACCCGACTGGTCGTCGGCCTGGCGGTCTGACCGGGGGGACTCTGCAGCCGTCGTCCACCGCTGAGCCGCAGGCTCACTGATGCTCCAGCCAGCGGAGCCAGCGCCTGAGAATC
>CAIOCZ010000088.1 GCA_903856805.1 uncultured cyanobacterium
CGTGTCGCCTCCAGCGTCATCGCCCCTGGTTGTCGCCGGCGACAACCAGGGGCGATCAGTTCCCCTCACCGGCCAACTTGATTGACGCCAATCGGCCAAGGGGCTTGACGCGGGACAGGTGTCCACCTCTGGATACGCCTGTGGATCAAGCATGCCCTCAGTCCTCCTTCGCCGCCAGGTGGGGAAACAGCCTGCTCTCAGAGATGCTGCTTGCATCAACGGCAGTTCTGATCATCGTTGAGGCCATCTAAGGAGCTGGTACTTCTGCAGCCGGCTGTTGGGGGTATCCGGCAAGGTGTAGCCGATCTCGTCTCGATCCAGGAGCTGGCGGATCGTGCGGTTGAGTGCCCCGGAGACGGCATCTCGCCCAAGGGCATGGGCAATTTCAGACTTACTCAAGGGCCCGTCGGCCAGGGCTTGGAGCACGAAGTGGCCTAGTCCGCCCTCCGCCAGCGACTCTGCCCCTGGGCTGGGGAGCTGGGTTGGGCTAGGGGCAGAGTCACCCGAAAACGCAGGCCTACCTCTTCAAACAGGGGTGGCGGCAGGTGTTGGCTGGCGGCTTCCTCCAGGATCACAGGGATACCACTGCCCCACTGCTCGATCAGGCCGAGTTCGCGGAACACGCGACTGATCACGCGATTGCGCAGGCGGCTGATTCCGCGGGGGAGATCTTCGAGGCTCAGGCCAGGAATCAGCACACCTGGGTTTTCAATTTCGATTCGGTCGTCAAAGGAGGGTTTGATCTGCGTGGGTTGTGAGCAACTCAATAGCGAATCTCGGCATATTAAACTGCTCATTACGGCATCAAAGAAATTTGCGAAGATCAGGAGCAGCGCTAGCCGGCTTTTGCGCAGCGATAATTGCAGATCTGACGCCCCACGCTTTTTCCAATTTCTCCCTATCACGCTTGTCGATCTTGCGGGTCGAGACGATGACTGAACTCTCTCTGACTCGACGATTGATTGGGGCTAAGCTGGCTAAATGGGAAACGGCATCAGAATACTCTTGCCTAGAATTAACAACAAAGGCTATCTGCTCATACGCATCTTCGAGATGACTTCCTTTCAGTTCAACCAATAAGACATCAATCTGATGAGATCGGAACAAGACGAACATCCCGTCACACTTCTTCCGATTGTCCGTGAAGACACATCCATCGAGGGCGACGGCAAGAGCAGCTTCGTTCTTCTTGGGCCTAAAGACAACGTGAATTCCCGCGTCCAGGAAGCACAGATCACCGCAGCAGAGATCGCAGGGCATCTTGTTTGCCAGGCAGATACATCGAGCCAGGTTTGCCGGGACAAGAGCGGGCCGTGCTGATGTAGTCATAATTTAGCCTGCCTCTCCTTGAGAAGCCTTAAGCGCTTCCCACTCGAGATCACGCATCAAATCATAAAGATGGGAGACATCATTGAAATTGTCGATAAGCGTGTCAGCAGTCAAACCCTCCTCTCTATCCATTAAATCAATCTGACTGTCGCGAGTAATTTGATAGACTGCTGTATCATTAGGATCAAGAGGATAAAGGTTGCGAATATGCGTCCAGTCCTCGCTTTCGCCGGATTTGGGAAGCAGCTTGTCGACAGCGAATCTCTTGAGTAGATTGTTTATGCCTTCAACAACAACTGAACTATGCGTTGTTAAGATAAACTGTGTATTAGGAAAGCACCTGAGCAGATCGGAGACAACTCTTTGCTGCCAAGCAGGATGGAGGTGAAGGTCAACCTCATCAATCATGACGATGGCCTCTGCCGCCAAGGGATCTTCCAAGTGGGGATTTGCGCCGGCCATACGCCAGCTAAGGTCGATGGCTAGGCCCAGCATTGTTTTGTATCCATCACTGAGTTGGTCGATCTCCAGCTCCTCGCCGTCCTGGCTGACGACAAAGCGCAAGGGATTAAGGGTGAACCTTGGATTTGAGAGATTTGGAAAGAGAGTTGTTATACATCTGCGAACAGCATTAAGTTCTGGCAATGTGGCATCAAAGTCTCGCCTTTCCTGTTTAAAACGGCTTTCTTCATTCTCCTTGTTGTAAAACCAGATCAAAGCCGAGCGAAACCTGCTAGTTGATTTGAGTGCATCAGCCAGGGATTCAAAGCGACTGTGGTCTTTGGGAAAACCTCTCCTCCTCACGGGTGAGTAATCGAGCCATGCGCGGTTGACCCCATATTGAACGATCACGGGGAGTTGAAATGGTAAGCCAAGGTTCCATGGATCGAGGATTGATTCCTGAAGATAGCGGTGCAGCTGTTTGACCCCAAGTCCCGCTTTAATTTGTATGGCTGTCCTCTTGCTTTTGTCTCTCTTTTGCATCCGATCCCAGCCAACACCCGTGCTAGCAACAACCTTGATTCGAGTGTAGGGTGCAAGTTTTCCATCGTGTTGATGGATATCACCACGAGTCTTGAAGTCGATGCCTTTTACTTCTGGAAGATAGGTAAGAATTTCTCCGAGTGCGATAGCAATAGCATCCAGAAATGTGGTCTTGCCAGTACCATTTTCACCAATCAGCAGCGTCAGACGTGAGCCAAGCTCTAGGCAGCTGGAGGCTTTAGAGCGGAAATTGTCGAGGCTGACGTTTTTGAGCTTCACGATTGTATGTGGATTGAATGGATTCTAGGCTTGAATTGCCCATGGCAACGCATTGCCATCAGCTCACTCCTCCTTCGCCGCCAGCCCCGGGATCGGCGCAAGCACGTCCTGGAGTTTGAGGTAGTTCACCTTCACGCCATCATCGAGGTCCAGCTCGATGCGCTGCTGGGCCAGGGGCAGCAGCGCATCCTGTTCCCAGGTTTGGCAGTCCTTGAGCACCTTGGTGATTTTTTCGGCCTCCTTGCGGGCGGCGGTGCGGTCGCGGCTGGGGAGGGAATCGTTGAGTTGATCGAGGCCGAGCTGGGCTTGGCGGGCTTCCAGTTTCTGCAGGTAGGGGCGGAAGTAGTTGTTGAGAACGAGGTTGAGGGTGTCTTTGGTGTAGCGGTGCAGGTAGATCAGGCAGGCGAAGCCACCCCTTGAGGGGCCAGCGGGGCTTTGCACCAGCCAGTAGATCGGGCGTTTTTTGTAGGTTTGCAGGTGATCTTTGTAGAAGTCGCTGCAGAAATATTTGCGGAGGTCTTTGCCGAGGGCGGTTTCGATGAAGGCCAGATCGGTGTTGAGGGAGCTGGCGGGGAAGGTGACGCGCAGGAACTCGCGGCTGCGGGCGACGATGTCGTCTTCAAACCACTCGCCATCGAGCACGGGGATGATGCCGTCGTTGTCGGGTTGGAAGCTGAGATCGCCAGTGCTTTTGCCGACTTTGGCGACGTAGTTCTCCAAGGTGTCGCCGGCATTGGCGAGGATCAGGCCGGGGTGATCGAGGCTGTAGCGGCCCATCATGCAGCCGGTGGCGTAGGAGAGAAATGCCGCTACATCTTTACGTTGATCGGCGCGGGCGAGGGTGATTTGATCTTCAGGCACTTCGGGTTGTAACTCGCCGTCGAGGCCATAGGCGGCGATTAAGAGTTGGTTGTTCTCCGTCTCCAGCCCCTGCATTCGGCGAATAGCATCGCTGCATTGCGCCTCCAAATTCCGCCAGCTCGCCTCTAGAACTAGCTGTATCATTGCTGCCCTGAGCAAAGGTAGGTCTTTGAAATCCCAGGAGGTCTCGACGTTGTCCCAGTCAGCGTTGGCGATTTCAACGAGTTCTCCAATGATCGGCGATATGATCTGGTGATCCAGCAGTGCCGCTGGGATTGATTTAAAATCACCTACTCCAAAGCTGACGCTTGGATTTAAGATCTTAGTTACATGTGCGGCGAACACGCTATTGCACAGTGAAAGTATTTGCTCCGCTGAACAGCCTGGAGAAGGGAAGGCCATCATGCCTTTGATATTAGACGTAAAACCTGAAGGATAGGCCCGGAAAGAAGTAGCTGCGGTGGTTATCTCGGACCAGGAAATGAACGGCGAGAAGTAGTAGCCATCATCGTGTACCACAAAGTTGGGGTTGCCGTTTAGGTAGGGGTATTTCTCCAAGACCAGAGCTTTTATCCGCTCACCGTTGTTTCCCCAGTCAACTAAATATTCCCTATTCCCGGCCCACTTCCTAAAGGCTCCACCCTTATTGTGCGGAAACCATTTCTTTTGGCTTTCCTGAGCTTCAAGGCTTGTAGTGGCTGAATAGCAAGTATTTGATATACCCACCTCCCACCAAAAGCGCAAGAATAGTTCGTTGTCAGATGTCATCAGTCCCACCCTTGCGTTAACACACTGTCCGAGTGGTTGACACTTCTCAAACAGATGCAAGATCTTTTCGCCCGTCCAGTATGCAAAAGGGCTCCCAGGCATCTTGCTAAAGTCTGCCGCAGCGACCGCGTACAAATCTCCCTTCGCGACCTTGTCAAAGAACACTTTTTGTTTATCTGTGGACTGTGGAACGTCGTTCAGATTCAGATAACGTCCATCCATCTCGATCGAAGAATTGCAGAGGACGAAGGCACATGCTTGGGCTATCTTTGAATTCATCTCTGGAAAGCTGTTGTAGCCGATTTGCATAAGCGTGATCGGCGGACTGGCATTAATTAAGCGTTCCCGAAGTTTTTCAAATGAAGAGAGGAACATCCATGCCTGCATGGTCACCATTGACAGAAGCCCATGAGGCAAGGCAAGTTTTGTGTTTCTGTCGATGAACATGGCGAACAAGTCTGCCTTTGAATCTGAATAGGATGCTTTTGCAAATGCCTTCAGTTTCGCATTCATTGCACCGCCTCCCAAATACGGCGGATTAGCCACGACGATGTGATACCGCTGGGTGAGCGCCTCGGCATGTTCGAGTACGCGCAGGACTTTGAGGTGCGTCTCGCGCAAGAAGATCTGACCGCCGAGGTCTTTTGCATCGATGGCTCGGCGCATGTTGGCGATGGCCCGTTCATCGAGACACGGCTGGATGAGAGATCCGAAGTTCTTCGCCTCCTCGAACTGGTGGAGCAGCTTGAATAGGTTTGGATCGAATAGCTCACCGAGGTCGAGTGCATCGATATAGTCGTTCAGCTCGCCTTCTTCAAATCGCACATCCTGCAGCTCGATGATCTGGGGCTGCACCAGCTGTCCTGGCTGGAAGAAACGACGCGATTGTTCCCGGGCCTTGAGTACTAAAGCCAGACCAGCCAACTGGGCTGCGCGAGGGCAAATGTCCAGCCCATAGAGATTGTGCTGCAGGATCAATCCGGGGATTTCAGCCGCCGCATAGCCTTCCTCTGTGTAGATGTGGCTGAGCAGATCAAAGGCATAGGTGAGCATGTGCCCGCTGCCACAGGCGGGATCCAGCAGTTTGATGTCTTCTGGTTTGGTGATCTGTAGAAAGTCGCTTTCTGCTTCCCCTTCGATGTAGTACGGCATCTGGTCTCGCAGCTTCGACTCCGGCCGGTTCAGCAGCCAGAGCCGCCCCAGTGAGTTCTCCACCAGATAGTGCACGATCCAGTGGGGCGTGAACAGCTGGGTGACAGCCGGGATGTCCTCAGAAGGCACCGCTTTCTTGCGGGCCATCACCTCATCTTTCTTTTCGGCGATATAGAACTGATACAACCAGCCCAGAATCTCGACGTCCTCGCAATCGCCGTCGCTGATCTCACGGCGAAACCCGCCAGCAATCGAGCCATCACTGAGCAGGTCGTCCGGCAACAACAACTCGCTGGCATCATCCAGCCCTTCAAACAGATTCGGCAGCAGCTGGTGATAGGAGCGGCACACCGCCAGGATCAGCTCGCGATACACCTCCCCCTGGGGATCGGCGCCGGCCGTGGCCGTGGGGAGCCGGCCATCGAGCAGGCCCTGCAAGCGCGCCTCATCCGTGTGGGGTTGCAGTTCAGCGGGCAGGCTGCCGCTGCGCAGCAGTTTCAGCACTTCGGGCTGGGTTTCTGACTCCGTCTGCGCCATCAACACCCTGGCGCCGAAGGGATGCCAACCCCGGGCATCGAGATAACGCAGTGCCGCCAGGCGGTTGAACCAGCTGTAGGCCACCCGCTCCAGCAGCTCCTGGCGATTTGTTGCCTCCTGCTGCCGCAGCTCCTCGATCGGGCCGGCGGCGGTGGTCAGCGTGTCGGCGCTGGCCTGGTGCAGCAACAGGTCCAGCTTGCGGCCCACCGCCTCGATCAGCTGCCGCCGCATCGCCGGGGCGAAGGTCTTGAGGGCGGCGGTGTTGACGGGCATGGAGGGGGGGCGGGTGTGCAGGACAAGGCATGGGCCAGCAGGGCCTGGCGCTCGACCTCTGCTACGGCGCTGCTCCAGCCCTTGAGATTAGGTGCCGCTCCATCAGCAGCAATGCCGCTGCCCACCACCACGATCTCGCCGCACTGATCGCCCCCCCGATCGCCACCGATGTTGCCACTGTGATCGCCGTCATCGCCTAGGCTTCAGCAACTGAAAATGAGAGAAACAGAGTTGCGCGAAGAGCGGCAATTAGCATTCCACCCTTTATATCAACACTGCTGCCAAGCACCTTATCTTAAATGAGCCCAATCCCCGCCCTGCCGCTTTAGTTTACCTGGGCTTTTTTATCTGCGCTTTTTGGAACGGTATCTGCGGTAATTGGCAGGATTGGACTCGAGAGTGTCGATGCTGATCTAGCCACCCTAATCCGCACCATTGTCATCGCGATCTTTCTGCCATTGCTCATTCTAGCAACCGCAAAATTAAGCAGACCATTCGCGTTATCCCAGCAAGCTTGGCTATTCATTGTGCTTTCGGGTCTGGGCAGTGGCTTATCATCGTTCTGCTTTTTTAGAGCCCTGAAGCAAGGGGACGCTTCGTTAGTCGTGCCCGTTGATCGACTAAGCCTGATGGTGGCTTTAGTAGGCTTTGCTTTTCTTGGTGAACGCCCTTCGGTGATGGGCTGGGCAGGCTTGCTGTTTGTCGCTGGGGGCGGAATACTCTTATCGCTTGCGTAGTTGCCAAGCCGGTCTGCGGCATTCGGCATGGCAGCAGAAGATCCAGCTTGCGGCCCACCGCCTCGATCAGCTGCCGCCGCATCGCCGGGGCGAAGGTTTTGAGGGCGGCGGCATTGACGGCTATGGGGGGTTTGGGGGTGGTGCGGGAGAAGGTGGTGGGTTCTGGCTAGGCTCATTTCGTCGTTGTGGTCCGGTGGTTTGCCGGAGCGTCCGATGGGCTCAGACCTGCTCAACCTGCCCCTGCCCCAGCGCCTGGAACTTGTGCAGGACCTGTGGGATTCGATCGCCGCAGAGCAGCAGGGTCCTGCCGCCAGCCTGCAGGAGCAGCGGCTGGTGGCCGAACGGCTGGAGGCCTTCCGCCAGGACGGGCACCCCGGCGAGGATGCCCTGAAGCTGTTGGAGGAGCTGGAACAGGCACTCTGACAGGGCGCTAAATCGCGGTTGCACCCATGCGGGTTCTGATACGCCCAGAGGCGCGAGACGATCTCCGCAACGCTTCGGCTTGGTATGCCAAGCAGGGTCCTGGTCTGGGCCTTAGCTTTCTGGCCGCCATTCGCCAGCAACTGCTGCAGATCAGGGAGAGACCGGAAGCCTTCCCAATTTTTCAAAGCCAAACCCGCCGCGCTCTGATCAAGCGCTTCCCCTACGGAATCATCTTCCTCGTGCAGCGTGACCAGGAACGCATCATCGTCCTGGCTGTCCTGCATTGTGGCCGGGACCCGCTTCTTTGGCAGGCACGATCGCAGTTTTGAGTTCAGCATCCCCAGCCCTTCGATGATCAGCTGATCCTTCTCAAGGATCGAGGGCGCCAGATCAGTCAACGAGCAACCACAGGGCCTCACGGCCGCCAGCCACCGCCTCGCAGCTCAGGCGGCGATCGAAGCTCACCAGCCGGCCGCCGTGGTGCACCGCCAGGGCCAGCAGGGCGATCAGCACGTTCACATCCAGCAGGGCCGGGCCCATGGCTGGTCGTTGCCCCAGCTGTTCCTGGCTCATGCCAGCTCGTCCCGCAGGCTGTTGACCAGCTCCAGATCCACTGGCGCGCCCTGGGCCTTCCATGGCAGCAGCGGCAGCCCGTTGCGATGCTCAGGTGTGAGGGTGCGGCTGCTGGGGTTCGTCGCCGGAGCCACCAGGGCCTGGCGCGCCAGGTCACTGATCACGGCCCCCAGGCTGGTGCGCTGTTGCCGGGCCAGCACCCGGGCGGCCGCCAGCACGTCGTCGTCGAGCTGCAGGGTGGTGCGCATCTGATGACTCCGCATCAAGCATCAAGCTTAGGGTGCGGGTCATGTCTGCAGCCCCTGCCAGTCGGCAAAGCGGGGGAATGCCTTCCGGAAGCGTGCCCCATGGCTGACGTGGCCCCCGGAACTCGGTCCAGGGTGAATGAGAGTCCGCAGCCGGCCAGTCTGGGCCGGGTACTCGACCATGAAACGCACCAGCCACACAGCGGAGCAGATCATCCGCAAACTCAAAACCGCAGAGCACCTAATCGCCCAGGGCAAGACCGTCGCCGCAGAGCCGTCACGGTTCGGCAGGAGCGTTACCGGGCATCTGAACGCCTGGTCTGCGCGGTAAGGTCGTCGACCTGGAGGAGGCCAAGCTCCGGCATCGTCTCCGCGAGATCGCCGCTGAGCCCATCCGCTGGGGCCGGCGGATTGCCTACCCCCAGAAAACGCAAGCGGGCCCGGCCTGCGGACGGATTGGTGAGACCTCACCGGGCCGAACATCCCCACCAGCTGGCGCACCGCAGCCAGGTCAATTACCCTGCTGCTCGTGGGATTGCGCCGGCCGCCCCGGTGCCATCGTGGATCTTCCTCGTCACACCCCGTCAGCGACTGCCTGTCCAAAGCAACAACCGCTTGCTCCGATGCCTCCCGCTGCCCGCCTCAACGATCTGCACACCTGCCCGATGCAGACCCCCGCCGTGCCACCCGTTCCCCACGTGGGTGGTCCGGTCATCGGGCCTGGATGTGTCACGGTGCTGATTGGTGGCCTGCCCGCGGCGGTGCTGGGAGATAGTTGCGTTTGCGTGGGGCCTCCGGATTCGATCATCAAGGGCTCTGCCACCGTCCTGATCGGCGGCAAACCCGCGGCGCGCATGGGCGACAGCACGGCCCATGGCGGCACGATCGTTGTGGGCTGTCCCACGGTGATGATCGGCGGCTGAGTAGCCGCTGCCCTGGCAGCAGTGCAGTGGATACCCCCTCGAGGTTGGTTGCAGCAGATGTATTATGCGCTACAAAGCGAGGCGGTTCATCCACCTCAACCCACGAAGAAAGATTGGATAATTGCCCGCTTGTGGGTTTGAATCGGTCTTGACCGTGAAGGGTCTACGGTCTCGATTCCTAACGTTTGTAACGCTGGCTAAAACAACGGGACCAGCTTCCCATAGGCTCTCTTCCGAAGACCCCCAAGCGATATCGGGCTCTTGAGCCGGAGATCGCGGCAGGAGCATACGTATTCTGGCTCAATCCTACTCGCCGAAGGGCGTCAAAAGGAGGCTTTGGTGTCATCCACGCACCTCACCAAGAATCTCTTCACGCGCCGGTTGCCGTGTGGGTGTATGCGGGGCCTACGCCCATGATCGGCACCGCTCTGAACTACATCAGAAAACGCCTGGACGCCCACCTGCTCTCTGTTCCGGGGTTGGAGAAGGATGGCAAAACGCCGGTGCGTGTGATCTTCGTGGAAGGCGACAAGCTGGATCCCCTCACAATCCCCCAAGACGCCATCGCGATGCTGGTGGCCAATGTGCAGGAAGATCGGGAGTTCCGAGCTCCTGATCGGTATCACCGACGGATCGCCGGTGTCCATGGTAGCCAGATCGAGAGCCATCATCCCGATATCCATTTGGAGATCACGGTTCTGTTCATTGCCCAATTCAAGGATTATGGCAACGCTTGGAATCAGCTTGCCCACTTGCTCTTCTTCTTTCAGGAGCATCCTGTCTTTGATGTTGCGGTAGATAAGGATCTTCCAGCGGGTGTTGGTCGATTGGCCAATGAACTCTGCTCGCAAACGTTTCAGCAGCAGAATGAATTGTGGACCGCTCTGAGGTGCTCTCTGCGTCCTTCTGTTCTCTACCGCTTTCGCATGATTACGCTGCGAGGCAAGGCGATGCAGGGGCAGCCGGTTCCGATCCAGAAGGTCGAAACCCGTCTCAATCAGCAAGAGATTCAGGCCAACCTTCGCTCTCCCCCTCCCCCAAAGCTTTAGCGCTTATCCCCACTTGACCACAAGGCCAGTAGGGCACCCCATCCCATTCTCCTCACCCTGCGCAGCTGTTCATCCATGTCACCCATCTCCTACGCCACACCTGGCGTTTACGTTGAGGAAATCTCAACTCTCCCCCCTTCGATTGCCGAGATTGGCACTGCCATTCCCGCCTTCATCGGCACTACGGCTAACCATGGCGCCAGCAAAAAAGTAGTGGTTCATGAAATCAGTTCCCTTCGGGAATATGATGATCTGTGTGGATGTGCGTTAACTACGAAGTGGAAGGTCTCTTACGACTCGGCTCAGGATGTCTTCACTATTCTTGACCAAAAAGATAAGCCTGTTGACCGATTCTCCGAGCCTGAATGCCTGCTCGAATACGCTATTGATCACTATTTTCGCAATGGCGGCAGCCGTTGCTACATCGTCTCGGTTGGTCTTGCCAAGCCGGATGGCTTGCCGGAAGTAAAACAGTTCATGGATGGGCTGGAGGCCCTGGAGAGCCATGATGAACCAACCTTGATCGTGATTCCCGAAGCCATCAGGCTCTCGAAGGAAGATCATGGAAGTGTGTGCGCGGCGGCGTTGAGCCATGCGGCGAAGATGGGGGATCGCTTTGCGCTTCTGGATGCCAAAATTCCGCCGTCCAACACGTTGACCAAGGCCGACATGGACACCATGCGTGGACATCTGGGGACGAACAATTTAGATCGTGGTGCTATTTACTTTCCCTTCCTCCAGACCACTCTGCCCCACCTCGTTGCCGAGGAGAGCATTCAAGTGCTCGGCTTGCCCGCTGAGTTCGTTGCAACGCCAACGGCGCAGGGTGGAGAAGGCGCCAAGTCGACAACCGGGACGAACCCCGCTGGTGCCGGCGTCAGTCTGCAGTCCCTGGCCACAACCCATACCAGCCATTACAACCAAATCAAGAAGTTGCTTGCTAATCAGCGGGTGATCCTTCCTCCCAGTTCGGCGATTGCCGGGGTCATCGCCAGTGTCGATCGTGAGCGGGGCGTCTGGAGGGCTCCAGCGAACGTTGGCCTTCAGGCCGTGATTGCTCCAGTGGTGCAAGTGACGGATGAACAGCAGGCCCTGTTGAACATTGATGCAACATCGGGAAAATCCATCAACGCCATCCGCAGTTTTGCGGGCAAGGGGCCGCTGGTGTGGGGGGCCCGCACCCTGGCCGGCAATGACAATGAATGGCGATACATCTCAGTTCGAAGGTTGTTTATAACCGTGGAAGAGTCGGTTAAAAAAGCTTCGGCATTTTCTGTCTTTGAGGCCAACGATATTTCCACATGGCTGAAGGTGAAGGGAATGATTGACAGCTATCTCTTTGCTCTTTGGGAGCGTGGCGCCTTGCGAGGAGCCAAAGCCGAAGATGCCTATTTTGTAAATGTGGGCCTTAACAAAACGATGACCATGGATGATGTCTTGAATGGTCGCTTGATTGTGGAAATTGGTTTGGCCGCTGTGCGGCCAGCTGAGTTCATCATTTTACGCTTTAGCCACAAGCTGGCTCAATAAGTCCGAAGATTATCAAGTCTCTGCCCAGTCTTAACCCCCAATTCCCTCAATTCTCATGGCCACCACAGCTGAAACCATTCGCAATGAGTACCCGTTACCAGTCTATAACTATCGAGTAGAGATTGGCGGTCAGGCCATGGCTTTCTCTGAGGTCTCGGGCCTCAACATTGCCTATGACGTGGGCACCTTCAAAGAGAGCCCTGTGTCTCCCCAGGCGGGCCCGCGGACGCTCTACTACCCCACCCAAAGTACCGCCACGTCCATCAGTCTTAAGAAGGGCATCGTCAAGGGTATCAGTATCAAGGCTCTCTATGACTGGATCATGACAGTGCAAACCAATCAGGTTGACAAGCGGGATGTCTTCATCCGCCTCTGTGATGAGAAGGGGGAGCCGGTCATTTCATGGAAGGTTGGCAATGCTTTCCCCACCAAGCTCTCGGCACCCACGTTTGATGCCACCAGCAACGATGCCGCCATTGAAACCCTGGATCTCCAGGCGGATTTCATCACCATGCAAGAGCATTAATCCATGTCTCCTCCAGCTGGTGCGGTTGATTATCCATTAGTCGCCTATAACTATCGAGTGGTTGTAGGATCAATGAACATGCGCTTTACCAAGGTGGATGGTCTCGTTTGGGAGCGCAAGGCTATCACCTATCGCGATGGGTTTTCGTTTCTTGATGGAGAGAGCATTACCCTCTGCCGCGTTGATACTTACACCACCCTTACCCTGCAACAGGGGGTGATGGCCAACGATCCGTCCCTCCATCACTGGCTGCACTCCGGGGATGCGCGCTGGCTCCATGTGCAGCTGTGTAAGGCCGATGGCGAGCCCGTGCTGGCTTGGCAGGCGGCCCGGGCCATTCCGGTGAAGTTGACGGGCTCCGCTCTCGATGCCAACACCAACGACGTGTTCATGGACACCCTGGAGCTTCGCGCTTCCGGTTGGTCCATCAAACATCCCCTTTAGGCACCGCCATGGGTTTCCCCATCCCACCTATTTCCCTGAATCAGGCTGTGGGTCCGCCGATGACCCATCGCTTTGGGGTCCTTTTTCTGGTTACCGGAAAGTTTCCGAACCCCTTGGATATTCGCTTTCAGGAAGTCTCCGGCTTGGAGGCGAAGATTTCAACGCGAGCAGATGTTTCCGCCTCCGCTACCTTGTGTCACAGGTTAACCCCCATAGGTGTCGAATATGGCGATCTGGAGTTGCAGCGGGGCATGGTGCTTGGCTCCTCTTTGATGCAACAAGTTCTCGACACGTTTAATAACTTTAAGTTCACTAGATCAGACGTGCTTCTAACCATCTTTTCGGAGACAGGAGTGCCCACGACCGCCTATGTCTTTAGTGAAGCTTATCCCATTGGCTGGAGAGTGGGCAAGCTAAGCGCCGTTACCGAAGACATCCTGATCGAGTCTTTGACGCTCACCTACGCCCGTGTTCGCACGTTCAGCATCTGATGACTATACAAATCCGCCAGTTGGTCATCCGTGCTGTTGTGACAGCCGCTCCACGGCCTGCCGAATTGGACCTTGAGTCCCAATTGGTTGCCCGCTGTGTGCGTGCCGTGCTGCGCCAGCTGGATCGAATCAAGGCTCGTTGAGGTGAGCTAACGATGCCGATCCCAGCAACTGCCAAATCCTCCAGGTTGCGTCTTAACGCTTTCTTGGACAGCGGTTTTACCCGTCCGTTGCAACCTATGCCCAATGGGATGTGGCTTGTATACAATCCCGATACTCTGAGTATTAAGCAAGAAAACAAGTTTGAAGGTGAGCAGGGAGCTTCCACCAGTGCCCCTACAGCTGACTTTTATGCCAGCAGCCCGCGCCTGATGACAGTGACTTTCTCCTTCGTCGGCATTGATTTCGGATCCTATGGACTCAACCCCTTCCAGCTCCAAAAGCGGCGGGAGGATGTGAGGAAGCAGCTGGATCTTTTTCAACGCCTTTGCCAGCGTATCAATGGTGCTTCCCATGAACCGTCTTTCCTGCGCTTGAACTGGAACAGGGGAGGCTTTCGCAGTACGTTTGAGGCGCGGCTGAAAAGTTACGATGAAAATCTCGTTCTGATGGACCGGGGCGACAGGGAGCTCGTGGCGGATATTACGGCTACCTTTGTGGAAGCGGTTCACCCCGCCAAGCAACGGGCACGGGAGCGGCTCTCCTCCCCGGACTTGAGCCATCGCCACCTGGTGTTGGCAGGGGAGACCCTGCCGATGCTCTGCCGCCGGTATTACGGCACTACGGACCCTTATCTCCAGGTGGCCGCCTTCAATCAGTTGGATGACATTCGTGAACTCACCCCGGGACAACAGTTGTTGTTTCCACCCTTGGAGTCGTCCGGGGGGCAGGATCGATGAGCCTGCCAACCATCAAGATCACCTGTGGCGGCCGGCCCCTTCCCGACCACATCCAGGTGCTGGATCTGGAGATTGACTGGGCGATCAACCGCGTGCCCCAGGCTACTCTCACCCTCCTCGATGGCTCCCTGCCCGATCGACGCTTTGCGATCAGTGATGGCAGCCTGCTCGCTCCGGGCTCCAAGGTCAGCATTGCCCTGGGCTACGTGTCCGATGGGCCCCTTGCCAAGCAGGTGTTTGAAGGCATCGTGACGCGTCACGCTGTCAATGCCACTTCAGAGGGCTGTCGTTTGCGGGTACAGCTCAGTGACCGAGCCATCCAGCTGACCCGTGCTCGTCGCTCTGCCATCTACAGCCAAGTCCGTGACGCAGAGGTGATGCGCAAGCTCATCCAGGGGGCGGGATTACGGGTCGGACGGATTGCATCAACTCCGATCACTCACCCTGAGCTGGTGCAGTTCAACGTTAGCGACTGGGATTTCCTGGTTTCCCGCGCCGATGTGCTCGGATTGGCGGTTCGGGTGAGCAAGGGCAGCGTGAGTGTGCTCCCCTTGACGCTGGGGGCGCCAGCCCGGCTCCTCAACCATGGCCTGGACGATACCCGCGAGTTGGAATTGGAGATCGATGGCGCCCAGCAATGGGCCTCCTTGAGTGTGAGCGGCTGGGACGCCGCAACGCTCAAGCGGAGTCAGCCGGTGCGGGCCAAGTCCGGGAACCTGAAGATCGGCAGCCAGAGCGACCAGAGTCTTGCTACCGCTGTCAAGGCTCCTGCGGCGGCTCTGTTCCATGGCGCCCCCACGGCGCCTCAGGAGTTGCAGAGCTGGGCTGATGCCCGACTGGGCAAGCTGCGGCGGTCGCTTTTGCGAGGCACGGTGACGGTGGATGGCAGCGCCAGCTTGAAGCCCCTTGACACGGTGGACATCAAGGGGGTTGGGGCGCGGTTCAACGGCAGGGCGCTGGTGTCGGGCGTCACGCACACGGTCAACCGCGATGGTTGGAACACCCATCTCACGCTCGGGGCGAGTGCGGAGTGTTTTGTCCGTGCCCCCGACCTTTTGGAGATGCCGTCGGCGGGGTTGTTGCCGGCGGCCACGGGGCTGCAGATTGCCATCGTGCAGTCGTTGGACGCGGATCCAAAGGGTGAGCTGCGGGTGCGGGTGCGCCTGCCCCACATGGGGGGAGCGAAGGGGGAGTTGTGGGCCCGGCTGCTCACGCCAGATGCGGGTGCCAAGCGGGGTTTTGTGTTCAGGCCCGAGGTGGGCGATGAGGTGGTGCTGGGTTTTCTCAATGACGACCCACGCCAGCCTTTGATCCTGGGCGCGATGTTCGGCAGTAAGAACAACCCCCCCCAACCGGTGCAGGCGCCCGACAAGAAAAACAACCTGAGGGCCATCGTCAGCCGCGCCGGCACTCGCATCGTGTTCGATGACGCCGCTCCAGCCTTGCGCCTGGAAACCACAGCCTCGGGCAATGCCGATGGTACCTATAAAAACCGTATCAGCATCAATGAGAAAGAAAAAACCATCACCATTGAAGATCAGCACAAGAATAAAATCCTTCTCAGTGAGCAAGGTATTGCCCTGAGTTCAGAGAAAGATATCAGCCTTGCCGCCAAAGGGGAAGTCAAGATCAAAGGCATGCGCGCCGTGACCGTCGACGGTAAAAAAACCAGCCTGCAGTCGCAGCAACTTGAGGCTACGGGGAAAACAAAAGTGAGCCTGAAGGGGGCCCAAATGGAGCTTACGGCTGATGCCATCCTCGCCCTCAAAGGTGGGGCCCAAACCAAGGTGGGATCCGATGCCATGGTCGAAATCAAGGCTGCTCTCGTGAAGATCAATTAATCCCATGGTTTCCAGCATCCCCCTCCCTCTCGTTCCGCTGTCAGCCCAGCGTGGCCCTTCGCGGCCTCCCCATTCCATATCACGGGGGCCCGATCCACCCCGCTCGATCCCACCAACGCTCTGACGGCACCATCCTTTTCTCCCCAGCATGAACGAATCCACGATCCACTTGGAACTCAGCATTGCTGAGGTGAACCTGATCCTCGAAGCCCTTGGCGAGCAACCCTTTAAATCGGTGTTCGGTCTGGTGAGTCGCCTGCAGGCTCAGGCCCGGGACCAGCTGCAAATCTCTGCCGACGCATCGGCTCCTGAGCATGAGGAGGCCCCATGAACGTTGCGGAACCCATGGGTTTCCTGGGCACTGGCTGGGCGTTTCCGCCAGCCTTCTCCCCGGGGGGGCAGCAGGTGGCGATGGTGTCTGATGAGGAGGACATCCAGCAATCCCTGGGCTTGCTATTCGCCACCCGACTTGGAGAACGTCGGATGCAGGAAGGTTATGGCGCTTCCCTGCAGGATTGGCTGTACGCCGAAGTGGATGAGGAGCTGGTGAGCCAATTGAGCACGTCGATCGAGGAAGCCGTACTGCTGCACGAACCGCGCATCGAGCTGCTTGATCTGGACGTGAGCCTTCATCCCCAGCTAGATGGAGTCTTGCTGATCCGCATCGACTACCAGATTCCTACCACCAACTCCCGCTTCAATATGGTGTTTCCTTTCTACCTGAACGAGGCCACTTCGGTGAGCATCTGAGCCATGGACCAATCCCTCGCGCGATGGCTGATGGTGGATGACCCCTTCGGTTGGGGAACAACCGCCGAGTCGCGTAGGCGACAGGCGCCGGATCCACGGGCGGTGGCGCTGGATGGCCGTGGGGATGCGGATCAGATCCGCTTCGTGCAAGAGATGGCCAAGGTGCTGCGTTGGCCGGATCCTGCGGACGCCGGCCGTTCCGCCTCGGCCTTAGCGGAGGGAGCACCGCTCCATTGGGACCCCTTTTGTTGCCATTCGGAGCTCACGCCGGAGGCCATGGCCGCGTTCAGTTTGGCGGATCCTGGTTCGGGCGCCTTCAGTGAAGCCCAGCTCCGCTGGCTCGGTCGTCCCCACTTTGCCCTGCTCCTGGTGTTCATCCGCTTGCTGCGGCACCAGCGCGAGCTGTTGAACGCCCTTCCTGCTCGCCATCTCCACCACTTCTATCAAGATCGGCTCGGCTTCACGCCGCTGCCGGGGGAGCCCGATCGGGTGACAGTGGCGTTCAGCCTGATGGAAGATGCCCTTCCCCAGGTGCTGGCGGCCGGCACCATGCTGCGGGCTGGGGTGGATGGCTTGGGACGGGAGCGCTTCTACCGGACGCTCACGGATCTTTCAGTCAACCATGCCAGGGTGCGCCGGCTGCGGGCCATTCAGCTGGAGCGGGGTCTGATCAGCCTGGACACGCTCCAGGTGGAGGAGGCGGTTCCCAGCCAACGGTTCGAGCGCATGCTGCGATTGGTGTACGGGGACGATGGCCCGTCGGTCGAGGGGCTCCGCGCCCTGCTGCCCACCCTCCGCTTTTGCTCGATTGATGGCAAGGCGGAGCACCTGCAGCTGGAACTGCATGAGTTTGTGCGGCTGATGCGTCTGGTGCGCCAGCGCACCGACGCAGGGGCGGATCAGGAATGGGCGGCCATCAATCACTGGCTCGGGCTCGACCCGTTGTTCCAGAGCGGTGTGCTCACCGATCCGCGCGATTTCAGTCGCAACGTTGCAGCGAGCCTGCTGGGGCCCAATGGAGGCGCGCTGGATTGGAAGGCGGATGGCCTCAGTGAGGTGAACAGCATTGATGATCTCCACGTCTGCCGCGACGAAGAGGCGGTGCAGACGTTCCTCCGGCGCCTGTTCACTGCCCCGTCCTGCCGGCTCCTCCACGACCTGCCGCCCGAGGGGCGAGGCAATCAGGACGCCCTCTTCTCGGCGCGGCTGCAGACCTTCGTGCGGCTGATGACGATGAAATTGCACATCGACGGCCAATGGCAGCAGGTCAACTGGTTGCTGGAGCGCTGCGGCAAACGGCGCCGGCAACTTCCCAGCTGGCAACTGGACCCCGGCAGCCCCAACTCCTGCTCCACCCGGTTCGCCGAAAACCTGGCCCTGGCGTTGGGGAGCAAGGACGCCAATGGGATCCCCTGGCCCGTGGCTCCAAAGGGGGAGCCATCCCCCGACGTGCCCGCCATCATCCCTGTCCCGTGCTGGGGTTATTTCACGCATCTTGAGGTCCTGGAGCGGCGTTATGCCCTGCCCCTGGAGGACCTCCTCCGTCTCTGTGTCCTGGCGGAGCAGGTGGTGAAGGGGCAGACCAGGGGGGACGCCTGGGCGCCCATCCAGGAGCTGCTGCGGGCCGCCCACAGCGAACGCTGGCTCACGGCACGTCGGGCCAGCCTCGACCGCTGCCTTGACGGCCACGAGGATGAGGAGGCCTTCACGCGCCTGCTGCGGCAGGCCCTGCCGGCGACCAAGAGGGGCGGGGCGGCGTCGACCGCGGCCCCGGGGTCGGCTGAGGCCTCGTCGATGTCCTGGCAGAGCTATCTAGACCAGCTGGCTCCCTGGTTGGCGCCGGGTGCTGCCGAAGCCCTGGAGCGCTTCGGGGCGCTGTTGCGGGCGCCCGGCACCGATCCCCGGCGTCTGAGCTGGGGGCAGGTGGTGGCCCTGGTGGAGGGGGCGCAACGGACCGCCACCGGGGAGCAACCACCGGCCCTCAGTCGGATCGATTGGCGTCAGTTGCACGGCGGGGAGCAGGAGATCGTGGCGGAGGCGATGGCCGCTGGAGAGGCGCTGGAGCCCTGTTTCCGTCGGCAGCGGGCTGGGGTGGGCGAGGCGCCGGCTCCCAAAGCGGGCCCTGGCTTTGGGGTGGCGAGCCGGCTCCTGGGCCTGGCGGAGGGATTCCGCCGCATTGAGATCACCTTTCGCTTCACGGCCGCGAGCGGCACGCCGGAGGCCCTCCTGGCGTCCCTGCGGGCGCCCGACGGTGAGCTCCTCGAGGCCGACGATTGCGCGGGTTTGCCGCCCCCGTCACCTGAGCAAGCCGGCTGGGGCTTGAACCAGGCGCTTCTGGTGGAGGTGAGCACGGCGGAGGGCTGGTGGGTGCTGCCCATCTCCCGGGCCAGCCTGCGGGAGGAGATCGCTCGGCAGCCCGAGCCATGGGATCTGACGGTTGCCCTGGAGTTGACCCCCTCCGATCCGCCGCTGGCGCCGCTGGCGGCGGGGGATCTGCCCCGGCTGCGGCTGCGGCTCCGCCCCTGGCGGGAGGGCAGCGGTGATGCTGACCCCTGGTGCAGTTGCGGGGGCTTCGAGGAGCTGCGGCTGGTCAACGCCTTGCTGCGGGTGGAGGTGAACGGGCTCAAGGGGCTGCGCCTTCAGCAGGAGGGCGTCTCCGTGGATCCCCGCGAGCCGTTCACACCCTTTGGCAGCAGTCCGGAGGTTGGTCGATGCCTTTACATCAGCCATCCGGAGCTGATGGACGGCGATCTGGAGGAGATCCGCTTCACCGGGAGGTGGAAGGGCCTGCCCGCCGATCTGAAGACCCACTACGGCTCCTACCGCGGCTGGCCAGGCCTGGCCGCCGCTGGGGCCGTAACGGCGGAGAGCTTCCTGACTGATCTGAGCCTTCAGGTTCGCCATAGAGGCGCGGAGCAGGAGATCAAGTCCCTGCCGTTGTTCGCGAAGAAGGGCGACACCCTGGCGCTGGGCGGCCGCCTCACTCCGCTCTCCGCCCCGTCCGCGGTGATGGCCGCGGCGGAGAGCGTGGAGGATCTGCGGGAGGAGGCGCGCCTGTGGTGCTGGCGGTTGACGCCCACCGATTTCGGCCATGGCATCTACCCCACCCTCGCGGCCCGCAGGGTGCAGGAGATGGTCGTGGCGATCAGCGGCGCGGCTGGCCGGCAGGCCCTGGCGATGGCCGACGCGATGGCCAGCCGGCAGGGCAGCCTGCAACAGCGCTACGACCAGGCCCTCCAAGCGGCCGGCGCCACAACGGTCAATCCCGACGATTACACCGTGCCTGAGCCCTACACCCCCCTTCTGGAGG
Organism: uncultured cyanobacterium; assembly: GCA_903856805.1. Taxonomy (GTDB): domain Bacteria; phylum Cyanobacteriota; class Cyanobacteriia; order PCC-6307; family Cyanobiaceae; genus Cyanobium. The sequence continues at coordinate 19,925 of CAIOCZ010000088.1, forward strand.
GGCTGGAGGTGAGCTATAGCCGTTCCCAGGTGCTCGGCACCGCCGGGGTGGCGGGGGGGCAGCTGCTGCGGGTGCATCTGTTCGGGGAGGAGGAACCGCTGGCTCTGCCGCCTCCCTCCCCGCCCGGAGAGGAGGAGGCGGGCGGGGAGGCGCCGTTGCTGCTGCCCAGCCATCCCCACCCCGGCGAGCTGTGGTTGGAGCTGGACGGTGCCCGACCCCGGGAGCCGGTTGCGCTGGCCTTCCAGCTGGAGGAGGGCAGCGCCCGGGGGCCGCGACCCACCCCGGCGGTGCAGTGGGATGTGCGGCAGGGCTGGGAGTGGCAGCCGTTGCCGGTGGGGGGGGATGGCACCGACGGCCTGCTCCACAGCGGCATCCTGCGCTTCACCGTGCCGGACACGTTGGGGGAGCGTCTGTGGATCCGAGCCAGCTTGCGGGCACCGGTGGAGGCTTACGCCACAGTGCTGGCGATCCAGAGCCAGGCGGTGGAGGCCGAGGCGGTGCCGCCCCTCGTGGATGCCGCCGAGGAGGGGGAGGATCCGGCCGACGCGACGGTGGCGGGGGATCCGGGCTCCCAGCAGCCCCTGGCGCCCCACAGCATCACAGCCCTGGAGGAGCCGCAGCCTGCGATCGTGGCGATCCACCAGCCCTTCAGCTCCCGGGCCGGGCGGGCCGCCGAAACGGAGGCGGAGCTGGGGATCCGGGCTGCGGAGCTGCTGCGCCACAAAGGCCGGGCCCTGGCGGGCTGGGATTACGAGCGGCTGCTGTGGGAGGCCTTTGCCAGCCAGTTGCACACGGTGGTGTGCCAGCCGGTGCGGGAGGGCCAGCCGGTGGAGGTGGTGGTGATCCCCGATCTGCGGGCGCAGGTGCCCCGCAACCTGTTTGCACCCGGCGCGCCGGCCGATCAGCTGGCCGCGATGGAGCGCCATCTGCGTCAGCGCTGCCCGGCGGAGGCCGAGCTGGTGGTGCGCAATGCCACCTATGTGCATGTGATGGCGCGGTTGTGGGTGTGCCTGCGGGAGGGCGTGGATCCGGCCTATGCGGAGCGGGAGCTGCGGCAGTCGGTGATTCGCGTGTTGTCTCCCTGGTGTTTCGATCCCGGCGCCGAGGTGCGACTGGGCGGCGAGGTGCGGGTGAGCGACCTGGCTGCAGCGATCGATGCGCTGCCGTTTGTGGCCTATCTGGAGCGGTTGCGGCTGTTTCTGGTGGATCCTGGCGGCAAGCCCTTGCGCCTGGATGGGCTGGAGACCAGCAGTGAGGAGATCCTGAGGGCTCCTGCCGCGGATGTGGTGCTGATTGCCGCTCCCAGCCACAGCATTGAGTTTGTCTCGGCCACCGCTCCCTTGTCCTCCCTGGTCGGGATCGGTGCCATGAGGATCGAGCTGGATTTCCAGGTCGCCTGAACCCCACTTTTCTGTCCCCCTGTTTGCCCTTTCAGTTGTTTCAACCATGCCTAATCCCACCACCAAAAGCCGTCAAGAGCTGCGATCACGGTTTGTGCGGAACGCGATCCCCACAGAGGCGGATTTCGCCGACCTGATCGCCGCCAGCCTCAACCTGGCCGATGACGGCCTGCGCAAGTTGCCGAATGAACCGCTGAGCTTGGTGCGCCAGAAGGCGGATCAGGCGACGGTGTTGCGCTTCTTTGCCGACCCTGCAGCGGAAGGATCCGTCTGGCAGATGAATCTGGTCGGCACGCAAGAAACCGGTCTTGGCTTTGCCAATCAGACGGGAATGTCGATTTTATTTCTGGATGGGCCGACGGGCAATGTAGGAATTGGCACACAGACTCCCTACGGTAAACTTACCATTTCTGAGATGGTTGGCACCAAGGCATCGGCCACTCTGGGCGCAAGGGCCTCGTTGGTGATCGACCATGAAGATTCACCTGGCGGCGGTAGCATCCTCTTTCGCAGAAAGGGGAGTCTAAATGTAAGTGGCGATTATGCCTACATGGAGTATTGGGGCAAAAATCCACACGTCAGCAACGCTGATGCAGGTTTGCTTACGATTGGAATCCAAAATGATGCCGATGACCATATCGCATTGATGCCCTCAGGAAATGTGGGAATTAATACCCTTGCCCCGGCGTATAAACTCCATGTCAATGGCACGGCTGGGGTGAGCGGCCAGGTCGACCTGGTGACGGGGAGCAATCCGATTCGCTTCTCTGGGGTCTATTCTGGCTTTCCAGATAATGCACTCAATACTGCCGAGATCTGTAACAGTACAGCTGGTGATAAACGCCTCATTATCGCTGGCAACAAGTCTGCTGGAGGTTCGGTTTCGAGTAGGAGGATTGTTGGCATCTATGATGATCTGATTGTTAACGGCGTCGTTGTGCGAAAGGTCTGGGCGGCCACTGGGTATGCCAACGATGAGAAAAATGAAGGACAGCTCTTAGATCGAATCTTAAATGTCACTAAGCTATTGGGCGCGGAATCAGTATTGCGAATCACCTACTTTGATAACTTTAGGGTCATGGGAGATATGGTAGGAGCCAGGTGGGAAATTCGCATTAATGGCCAAAACGCTACTCCGGCAATTGTTCTAGATAGATACGAAAAATCTACTTCTAATAATTCGCATATCTCAGGAACGTTGGTTGGATATGCCAAAAATCTCAAAGCTGGAACTTATGAGATCCAGGTCTGGGTGGGTACTATACCCGGGACGAATGCTCCAGATGTGTTTACTGGATGGGCTGGGCAGACATGGACTCTCGAGGCGGAAGAGGTTAGGTTAAATAGTTAACTTTTTCTTCAAATCTTGTGAGTTAACCATTGCTTCTGCGGCTGATTTTTCACCCAGTCAACCGCGTTCTGTGGGCTCCAGGGCCTGTCAACGCACCACCGATCCGTTGAACGAGATGACCACGCTGCCCCCCTCCATCACCCTGGATTCCGCTCCCCATCCCGCCTTGAGCTACGCCGGGCTGCGGGCCGAGGCGCTGGAGCTGCTGGGGCGGCTGTGCGGTGCTCAGTGGAGCGATTTCAACACCCACGATCCGGGCATCACGATCCTCGAGCAGTTGTGCTTTGCCCTCACCGAGCTGGCCTATCGCAGCCAGTGGCCGATGGAGGATCTGCTTGCCAGCGCCGGCGCCGATTGGCAACCGGCCGCGGCGGAGATTCTCAGCGGCGATCCGGTGACGCGGGACGATCTGCTGGCCCTGCTGAGGGCCCTCGGCTGCCAGGGGATGGTTGTGGATGGGCTGGATCAACCGGACCTGCCCCTCTACTTCCGCCCCTCCACCACAGCCAGCGTCCTGGCGGGCCGGGGTGAGGGGGACAGCGCCCCCCCCGTGGCCGGTGATCTGGAGCTGGAGGCCAACCTGGAGACCAGCCGGGCGAGCGGCCCCCCGCAACCCGTGGCCCCCCGGGGCATCTGGCGCGTGGCGGCCCAATTGGGCGGCCACGGCTCAGCGCTAGTTCCCGCTTCCCTGCTCTCGATCGCCCAGCACCTCCACGGCACGCGCCTGTTGGGCCGCGATTTCACCCTGGAGGTGCTGGTGCCCTTCGAGGTGGTGGTGCAGGCGGATCTGGAGCTGGTGTCGCCAGCGGTGGCCCCGGGCCTGATGGAGCGCCTGAGCGCCTGTCTCGATGCCGTGATCACGGAGGTTGGGGCCACGGGCGCAGCCTGTGGCCTGCGCACCGCGGCCCTGATCCAGGCCCTCGACACCCTGCCGGAGGTGCGTCGGGTGATCTCCCTCGGTCTGGCGGGCAGCCCGGCAGGCCCCTTCCATGCCTGGCATCTTTCCCTGCCAGGTCGGGGCGCCCGCCTCCACCCCGCCTCCCCCATTCGCCTGGTGCACCGCGGCCTGCCCCTGGAGCCGCCCCCCGCCAGCCCGCCCCCCGCCCTCCCGGTCGCCGTCAGCACCTCCAGGCTCGCCACTGCAGCGGAGGCGCTGGAGCTGGCCGTGGCTCCAGCCCCCGCGGCCCGCTCCGGCCGCCGGCGCACGCTCTCCAGCCCGCGTTCCCTGGCCCGCCAACTGCCCGCCGTCTATGGCGTCGGCCCCGCCGGACTGCCAGCGGATGCCACCCCGGAACAACGCGCCCGGGCCCTGCAGCTGCGGGCCTACCTGCTGTTTTTTGACCAACTCCTGGCCAATGGCGAGGGCCAGCTCGCCTTCGCCTCCCAACTCCTCGCCCCCGTCGACCCCAGCGACCCCAACCCCCTCGATGCCGAGGCGGTGCGGCTGGCCAGCGATCGGGAGTTGCCGCTCACGGATCTCTCCGATCTTTTCCACGGCACCCCCGCCCAGTGGCAGGAGGACCTGCGGCAGGCCCTGCGTGCCAGCGCCCCCCCTGGTGTGGCCCGCCAACGGGCCGACTTGCTTGCCCACCTGCTGCGGTGTTTCGGGGAGGAGCTCGACCTCGAGGTGCCCCTGCGCGGGGGTGACCAGGCGGCGCCGTTCACGGAACAGACCCTCATAACCAGCCTGGTGGTGGCCCGCTCGGAGTTTCTGCGCCGCATCGTTCCCCTCACGGGCGGGCGCGGCTCCGGCCCCGACCTGCTCGCCAGCGACGCCAGCCAGGGTCCCTTCGCCGAGCGGTTGTGCCGCAAGCTCGGCCTGGCCCTCAGCCCCGATGGCACCCCGCCCCTGCTCGTGATCGAGCATCTGCTGTTGCGGCCCCTCGCCGATGACAGCGGCCAACGGGTGCAGGGGGGGGAAGATCCGATCCCCTTCCTCTCCGATGTGGCCCGCCCCGATCCCTGGAGCGGCCGGGTGAGTGTGGTGATCGACGCCGCCCGGCTGCCCGCCATGGCCGACGTCGATCGGGATCGCTGGCTGGTGCGCCTGCTGCGGCAGGAGCTGCCGGCCCATCTGCAGGCGGAGCTCCACCTCCTCGCCGACGACCCGGCCACCCCCGGCGAGGGTCCTTGGAGCGCCATGCTCAATGCCTGGTGTCGCTTCCGCGCCCTGCTCCAGGCCCATCGTCTCGCCGGCCTGGGCGCTGCGGACACCGATCCTGCCGATCCCATCCAGCCGCTGCTGCGCTCCCTGCGCCTGCGGGACAGCCGTGATTGCCTCCTCAGCCTGCTACGCATCGGTCTTCCCTGGCCCCTGCGGTCCATCCCCCTGCCGGAGCAGGTGATGGTGGCCAGTGGCCAGACCGGGGCCATCGAGCTGCCCTACAGCCAGAAAGGGGTGCGCTATCAGCTCGTGGACATCGCCAGCGGTGCCCTGGTCGGGGAAGGTGCCGAGGGCACCGATGGCCCCCTCACCCTCGCCACGCCGTTGATCAACGACGACCTCACCCTGCGGGTGCTGGCCAGCGTGCTCCCCACGCGCACACCGGATCCTGGTGTTTCGGTCTCCGGGGTGGCCCTCACCGCCAGCGGCCGGGCTCGCTCCACCTTGCTCACGGGCGCGATTCGGATGGTGGAGGGCATCGATGTGGGGTTGTCCTTGAGCCTCCTCGATCTCTGCCCCAACCCCCTTCCCCTTCTCCATCCCGAGGGGACGGCCCTGGTGATTGACCACGGCCAACGCCTTTATGTGTTGATCCTCGCCAGTCAGGAGGGCGTGGTGTACGAGGTGATCGACGACGCCCAGCGCAGCCTGCCCCATAGCCGCCAGAAGCCCCTCAGCGCTCCCGTGACCGGCACCTCCCGGCCGATTTTTCTGGAGTTGTTCGATGCCGCCACGGAGGATCGGGATCTGGCCGTGCGCGCCAGCCTGGAAAAGCGGCGCGGGCGCGCCCGCGCCGAAGACAGAAGGGTGCTCACCATGGTGCTGCCCCTGCGGGTGCGGGCCAATCCGGCAGTGCCGCTGCGGCTCCTCACCCCGGTCGTGGATGCCGAGGCCCAGGCCACGGTCGCTATCGGCGACGCCCCGGGCAAGGAGGCGGTCGTCAGCCAGGCCAGCGTGTCTTACCAGCTGCGGGTTCGCCCCTTGGCGGACGCCGACTGGCTCTTCGACAACCCGGCCGCCGCACCCGAGCTGATCGCAACGGGCCACAAACAGCAGGGTTTGGAGTCGCAACCGACCAGCACGCCTGGCAACGGCGCCGCGCTCACCCTGGAGCAGACCATCCGCGGTGAGGGAATGGTGGTGGCGGCCCTGGCGCGCAAGGAACACCGCCTGACTTCCTTCCGTGTGGACGACCCGCGCACCCATGCTACGGAGGTCCCCTTGTGCCAGGCCGCCGTGGCGTTGGCCCGTCCTGATGCCAAGCGGCGGCTGCTCCTACGGCGCGAAATGGAGGGCCGCTGCGTCTGGTCGTTCTGGGGCGGTCAACCCGGGGTGGTGTACACCCTGATGGCCGCGGGGGCCAAGGGAGCGCAAACCCCCATCGCCGATCCCGTGCCGATTCCAGAAGCCCAAGGTGCCGTGGGAGGCCAGCGCGGGATCGGGCGCGTGCGGGTGGCCCGCGATCTGGTGGTGGCCGGCGACGACGGCCCGATGCGGGCGGCGTTTGACCCGGATCCCTCCCAGGTGAAGAAGTTGCTGGTGTGGGCCCGTTTCCTGCGCAGCGGCATCGAGGTGGCCCTGGAACGTCCCCCCATCCTGGTAGCGGTGGAACCGCCCGCTGTGTCCGCCGGCGAGAGTGCCTGTGTGGCGGTGTCCCGGCTGGATCCGGCTCAACAGGGCCGCCTGCTGCGGGCCGACACCCTTCTGCGGGAGGGCACCGCGGACGCTGAGGGGCGCCTGCTCCTCGACACCGGCCCCCTGGCGGGCGCCACCCAGCTGCTGCTCGACGTGGGGGTGTCCTGCCCCGTAAGGATCGCCCAAGGGGTGACCACCGATCTGGACGTGCGGGTGGTCGACTTCCAGCCCCTTCAGGCCGGAGCTCCAGCCCATCTTCTCGCCTGGGGCGCCAGCGCCGAGGTGGAGCTGGCCAACAGCCAGGACAACGTGACCTACACCCTGATCAACGCCGCCGATCGCGAGAAACCGCCCCCACAGCAGCGGGACCTCTCCAGGCCCCTGCGGGGCACAGGTGGCCCGTTGCGGCTCCGCAGCGACGCCCTGCAGGAAGACGTGGATCTGCTGGTGCGCGGCATCCGTCTTCTCGACGCTTCGGGACTGCAACAGACCACTGGTTACCTGTCCACCGTGCTTCCCCTGCGGGTGCGGGCCAATCCGGCGGTGTCCCTCTCCTTGGTGGAGCCGGTGATCGACCCCGCGAGTGATGGCCTGGTATGGGTGGGCGATGACGCGATACCTTCCCAGGCCAACGTCACTTATGTGCCCTGGTCATTGCCGCTTAAGCCTGAGGATTGGCAATGGAGGGACGGCTCCGCCACGGCGCCCACATCCCAGTCACCATCAGCTTTTCAAGGCGCACTGGATATGGATTTTACAGGCATAGTGTCATCGGATTCCAACTCAATGACTTCTACGCTAACTTCGTCGCAGGCCAACTCGTCATTGCCGCTGAATTCCCAAGATGGCCAGATTAAGGATGGCTTCGTCACGGCACCCATGCCTCAGTTGCCGTCTCCGCTACCTGACACAGCCTGGTTAATCAAAAACGGCTGGCGCGACTTAGCAGGCAAAGTCGCCCAATCCGGCAGCGATGGGGATGCGACGCGGGGCAGCACGGGCCGACTGCGCCTCTCCCTTGGCCCGGTCGGCTCCGAGGCCTTTTTCATGGTGGTCGCCCGCAAGCAACACAATCCTTTCCCGCTGGGGAGCCAAGATAAGAACACGGTCATTGCGTTCAGCTGGCAACCGTTGGCCACGATGGTGCTGCAATGCACCCGCCCCGATCCGGGGCGACGGCTGGCCTTGGTGGCAGATGCCCGCGGCTGGCGGCTGGTGGGCGGTGAACCCGGATGCTTCTACACCGTCTTGCGCCGATCGGATGACAAGCCCCTGGGGCAGCCGGTGTATGTGCATCAGCGCACCACGGAAGCTCCCCCGAACGACTGGGGCATCGGGCGGCTGCGTATCGGCTTCGATCTGGCCGTGGCAAGCGCCGCTGGGCCCGCGCTGGATTCCGGGCTCGCTCTCCCGGATCCGTGGGCGGCGGTGGTCATCGCCCGTCGGGTTTTCAGCGGCACTACAAGCCGGCTCCGCCAAGCCCCTCTGCTGGTGACTCAGGAGTCGCCTCCGGCCGGGAGCAAGGACACGGCCACCCTGGTGGTGAAGGGCTTGGCCCCGGGAGAACGGGTCCGTCTTCTGGCCCCAGCGGGTCAACCCCCTGCCGTCGCGGTGGCGGGCGATCCCGCCCGGATTGGCAGCGGCGCCTTGCCTGAAAACACGGAGCTGACTCTTGAAATCTGCCATCAGAACGGCACGCCGCTCTGGTCTTTTCCCGTGAAGCTGCTGGCGAAGGGGGCCACTGTCCCGTGAGCCACCTGGTTGATTGCCTGGAACTGGAGGTGCAGGCGGGGGATGAGGCCTTGGCCCGTCAGCTGCTCAATCGCCTCAGCCGGCTCCACCGTCAGGCCCTGGAGCAGCTGTTGGCGCGGGTGTTGGACCAGCTCAGCCCGCCGGGCTCCCTGCACCGGTTGGAACGCTTGGAGCTTGACCTCGGGGAGATTCCTGAGGATCAGCTGGAGCGGCAACTCCCCCAACGGTTGGAAAACGCCCTGCGGCAAGCCTTGACGCCCAGACTGGGGACTGCCCAGGAGACCGAGGCCCCCGAAACCTCCCTGAGCTCCCACGCTCCGTTCCCCTCCCTTGGCGGCGACCCACCGGAGCCTGTGGTGCCGCATCTGCCTTCCGAGGACCGGCTTCTGCCGGCGTCCCCGGGGGAGCCTGGCGAAAGAGCCTTGGCCGTGGAGCCGCATCTGCCTTCTGACGACCGGCTTCTGCCGAGGTCCTCGGAGGACCGGCTTCTGCCGAGGTCCTCGGAGGACCCTGGCGAAAGCACCTTGGAGTTGCTGGCCTTCTTTGCCGCTACAGGCACCCTGCCCTGGTGGGCTCCCCGAAACGACGTTCGCCTGATTCCCTCCGCTTTCAACGCATTCCTGCGCCTCCCCTCGGAACAGTCCGCCCATTTGCGGCGCCAGCTAGTCGCGGTACCTGCGGCCCCGCATCGGCTCCGCCTTGCCCTCGATCCCGCCCAACGGCTCCTGTTGTCGGAGCTCCTGGGTGCTGGGGCGGGAGCCTCCCTGGAAGGCCCCGTCCACCCGGGGGAGCGCGAAAGGGAGGCCCCCCATGGGGTGGAGGCCCGTCCGGCCGGGGAGAGGAGTGCCGGAGACCCTCCGGCCTCACCCAGTCCCCCACCAGCTGCCGCCCTCCCGGAGGCCAGGCCCGAGGTTGTCCTTCCCCCCCGCTCCTGGTTGGGTGAGGATCTCCAGGTGGATGGCGCCGGCCTTGTGCTGCTCTGGCCCTTCCTGGAAACGTTGCTGGACCGATTGGAGTGGCTCTCCCCGGAGCGGCAATTCGTCGGGGCGGCGGAGCAACAACGGGCGATGGCGTTGTTGGGGTTTCTGGTGGATGGGGATCCGAAGCCGCCCGAATGGCGGCTTCCGTTGGTCAAGCTTCTCTGCGGCGCCTCCCTTGAGAGCCTCTGGGGGCTCGAAGGTGACCTGAGCGAGGTGGAGCAGGGTGAGGCGGAGAAGCTCCTTGGGGCGGCCCTGGCCCATGCCGAGGGTCGGCTGGGGGAGGAGATCGCTGTTCTGCGGGGGCAGTGGCTGCAACGCCCCGGGCTGCTGACCAGGCGGCCCGGGGCCTGGCTGCTGGTGGTGCAAGGGCGGGACGACCTGGATGGGGCACTGGAGCAGCTGCCCTGGAGCTGCAGCTGGATCCGGCTGCCCTGGATGACGGATCTGATCCAGGTGGCATGGTGAGTGGGATAGACCCGCTTGCAGGTCGCCGCACTTCCCCGCGCTGCAGTGGTGTCAGATATCAATAAGGTTGATGGGCGCTTTGCCTCAATAAACTGTCAGCAGTTTTGCTGTTCGTGGAACACTGATCGGTGGCGCTGGGAGTACAACACCCTCAGGCCGCACTCGGCTGCATGACCACATCCACCCACTCTCATAAGGCCTGGACCGACAAAGGGGGTCACGTCACCTTCGCCAGCTCCGCCCGCTCGCGCCTCCTGCCGTAGAAGCCCCACTCCGCCATCGTGCTCGTTACTTAATCTTATTTAAGTTAGCCGCCTGGCCCAGTGGGGGCAGGCCATCTGGGGACATCACAGGCTGATCCGATGCCCTTGGTCGAGCTCCCTGCGGGCCGCCGCGCCCAGGGCCTCCAGCCACTGCTGCAGCTCCGCCTCGTTGGTGATCTGGCTCAGCGGGCAGTCCACCTTCAGGGCGGAGTGCGCCACCACCGTGATTGGTGTGGCAGTGGCTGTCTCGGGAGGTGCCGTCAGCGCTGCCATCCGTTGGAGCTGCTTGGGCACCTCCTCGGCTTGGTAGCGGTTCACCCGCATCAGCACCCTGCCCGGCTGGCTGGCGGCCTGCACATCAGCCTTCGCCCGCGTCGTGGCCGCCAACACCTGCTCTTGTTGCTCCCGCTCCAGCTTCTGGAAATCGGTCGTGGCTTTCAGGCGATGTTCCTGGGCCTTGATCTGCTCCAATGCTTCGGTTTGAACCTGCTGTAAGCGCTCGCTCAGCAGACCCTGCAGCGCCGTCATGGCGTTGTTGGCCTGGGGGATCAGCCCACCGGCAAAGGGTCTGTCGCTGGCCAGAAGGCTTTGCAGCGGCTGCACGTGCTCGGCGGGTAGATCCGCAAACTCCTCGCCGTAGCGGGCCTCGAAAGCCCGCACCTGGTCGAACACCGTTTTCTGATTGCCCTTGAGGAACTGCTTCAGGGGGGTAAGCAGGTCTTCTTCGAGATCCAGCCAGCTGTCCTTGAAGGTGCCCAGCTGGTTGAGCAGGTAGCCGTCGTCCTTCTTGGCCATCGCTTCGGCCTGCTCGGCCCAGGGTTTCACCGCTGCCAGGAAGGGGTAGTTGGACGCCTGGGCTGCGATCTCCCGCAACTCCTGCGCCTCGTCGGCCATCGCCATGCGGAAGGCTTCGCAGCTGCTGCGGGCATCGGTGCCAGGACTCTGCACGTTGAACAGCTCCTGGTGGAAGCGCTTCAGGGCGTCGATCGCGCTGGTATCGAACTGGTCCTGCTTGCGCACGCTCACCCCCCCCAGCCGGCGGCTGTTGATGAGCGCCTCGATCACCTCCACGCTGCTGAGCAGTTCCTTCTCCCGCAGCTCCAGCTTTCCGAGCCGATACAGCCGGGCAATGAAGGTGAGGGTGGCCCAGTTGCTCCAGCCATAGGGGCGCCCCTCAAACTTGCGCACCAGGTCGTCCGCGCTGAGGCGCTCGCCCAGCTTCTGCTGGCGCTCCACATTCACCAGCACCTCCTGCTCCGCCTCAGACAACTGCACCGCCAGGCCATCGAGCAGGTCGTCCTGGTCGCGCACCACCTGGGCCACGGTGGCCTCGCTGAAGTTGCCGCGAATCATCTTCAGCTTGGGGAAGGCCGAGCGGATCAGCTCCTGGTAGGCCTTGCTGAAGCGGGTCTTGGGATCGCCCTCCCCCACCGACAGGGTCTGGCCATTCACCACCAGCGGAGCGGTGCGCAGGAGCTCCTCGGCTTGGCGGCTGATCTCCTGGCGCCGGGTGCTGTTCTGCCGAGCCCGCACCGCCAAGATCGCGTTCAGGGCTTCGTCTTCGCTGCCGCTGTTCTGGCGGATGTAGAGGTCGGTTTTGAGGTGGCTGCGGATCTGATCGAGCAGCCGATCCTTCGCCGGCAGGATCGCCATCAGCTCGGTGCCGCCCATGTTGCGGCTATGGAGGATCGCCTCGTTGCCGTAGTTGGGGTGCTCGGGGGTCACCAGGTTCACCATCACGTCGGTGTCACGTCCCTTGATCAGGCCGTCGTCGATCTTCTGGGCGAAGGAGTAGTCGTTGCCGTTATCTTCGAAGCGGATCTTGTTGGTGCGCAGCACATCGTCGAACACCACGCCATGCAGGGTTTTCACCACCATCGAATCCGACACCTCAACCCGCTTGATCTCCTGCTCCACATCCTTTTCCTTATCGGTGAGGAACTCATAGATCTCACCACTGCGCTGCAGGTAGCTCTGGCTCTCGAGGTTGATCAGGGCCTCCTTCACCGCCTGCTCATGGGCGCGGATGTCGAAGTTGGGCTGATTGATTAACAAAATGGCGATGTTGCGCGCCGTGCCCTTGAACTGCGGCACCCACTTGAGCAGGAACAGGGCCTTCAGGAGGCGCAGCTCCAGCTCGCCCACCTGGTTCTGGGCGGTCACCATCGTCTGCTGTTTGTCGGCCCGGATCACATCGCGGATGCCGTCGTAGAGCTGGTCAAAGCTGGCCAGGCGCCCCACCGGCAGTTCCTTGATCGCCTTGGCCACTTCCTGAAACACCGAGAGCATCGAGCGTTCGCCCACGGCCATATTGCGACCCTCAAAAATGCTGTGGGTCGCCAGGGTTTGAATCGCGGTCTGGAACAGACTCAGCTGGTAGGGGTGGAAGGGGTAGAGCCCGCAGAAGCTCTGGCAGTCGCCCCAGCCCTTGAGCTGAATTGAGCCATCGCTGAAGCGATACAGGGTGGTGAAGTTGTCCTTCTCCTGCTCGTAGATCGACATCAGCTGCTCCGGTTCCTCCGGGGCCTTGGCCAGCAGGCGCCGCTGGATCACCTCCTGCACATCGGCACTGGCCAGGGTGAGCTTGGTCTTGAAGCGGCCCTGGATCTTGCTCAGGTCGTCCGCCTGCTCAAACTTCACCTGGCCCAGGATTCCCTCCAGGTCGGCCTGGGAGGTGATGAACACCGTGGCCCGCCCATCGGTGGCCGTGGCCAGGCTCTCCACCACGGTCTGCAGGTTGAGCAGGCGGCTGCGCTCCTGGCCGATGAACTGGCCCGCCTCATCCACGAAGAAATTGAGCCGGAAACCCGGCGGCTGGCTGGCGAGGTAGTCCTTCACCCGGCCGGCGAAGCCCTCGATCGAGAGCCGGTAGCTGTCCTTGGCGTCACTGACTACTTTTATGGCGTCGTCTTCGCTGCCGCCGAACTGCTCGGCATAGGCCTTGGCGAAGCTGCGCTTGGTGACGGTGGCCAGGGCATCACGGTCGTTGTCCCAGCTGCGGCCGTTCACCCGCTGGTAGGTCTGCTGGAACGCCTCGAACTGGCCGCGCTTGTTGAGGTCGTGCTCAAACTGGGCCACGTAGCCCTGGTTGCCGTAGTAGCCCTGCAGCTCATTGAGCACCTTCATGAACACCTCGAGGATCGGTGCCTCGTGGGTGCCGCCGATGCCATCGAACTTCTGATCGATGTTGAACAGCAGGCTGCGGGCCGGAATCCCAGCGGCCTTTTTGAGGTCGGCGCGAATGATCTCGTCCTCTACTTTGGGCAGCAGGATCTCCACCGGCCGCCTGTCCTGCTCGCCAGCCTGTTCTGAGGGGACGCGCTTCTCGCCATCCAGCATCAGCGACAGCATCTTCAGCAGGTGCGACTTACCCGATCCGAAGAAGCCCGAGATCCACACCCCATTGGCGGTGGGGTTGTGCAGGTAGGCCTCGGTGAACGCCCCCAGGCCCTTGCTCACCTCCCGGGTCACCACATACTCATCGAGTTCGACCTGCAGATGGCGCTCGTCGTCGGCCTTGATCACGCCGTCGATCGGGCGATCCACCGGTTTGGCGAAGAGCCCTTGGATGGTGGAAGCGGTCATGAGCTCTTGATGTCGAAGTAGTCGAGGTTGGTGGCGCGGTAATGCGGGTTTTCGATCTTGCTGGCGGTTGTGGTGCCAAACAGCCGCAGGTAGGAGCCGCCGTCGGCGTCCTGGGAGTACTCGCCGGGAAAGAAGATCACCACCGGGTGGCGCACCATCGCCGGTTGCAGCGCTTCCAGGATCGTGTGGGTGCGCAGGAACGGATAGATCCGCCCAGAGCCGGTGATCAGGCTGATCTGGGTGTCGTTCCCCAGGGCCTCCATCAGCTTCGGCACCAGGGCTGAGGTGGGTTCGGCCACGTTCTGCAGGGTGTCGAACAGGTCGCCCTTGCTCCAGCTCGCTTCCTCCTGCAACACCACATCCAGGTAGCCCTTGGCCTCCAGCAGCTGCAGCACCAGCTCAAACAGATCCACCTGCTTCACCCGCAGCCCCTGCTTGCGCAGGAACTGCTCGGCACCCTTCACCACCACCCGCAGCTGGTCTTCATCGGCGGGGCTGTAGGTCTGGATGAAGATCGGCACCTCCTTGGCAACGCCCCGCATCTCCAGGAACTCAGGGCGGGTGAGGACCTCCTGCAGGCGCTTGTCGAGGCCGGTGACGCTGCTGCTCATGGCGCAGTACCCCCAGTCCTGGCCCTGCGCTGACGCTCCGGGGTGCGCAGAAAACCGCTCAGCAGAGCTGGGTCGTCGTCCTCCACCAGCTGTTGAGCCCGGGGAGAGAGGGAGGGTCGCTGAACCGTGCCGAGAATCCCCCCCCTGGTCGCCTTGCCCGCCAGCAGCCCCGCGTCCCGCAACATTTTGAGAAGGGCGGAGCGGATCTTCTGCTGGGAGGAAGGGGAGAGGGCCGCGAGTTCAGGGTGGTCGCGTTCACAGGCCGCATAGAAGGCCGCCATGTCCGAACGGCGCAGTTCAAGGTCCTGGCTGCTCAGTTTCCCGTCCAACACCTCCCGGGCCAGGTCCGCCGCGATCTCAATCCGCTTCAGCACCGCCAGCCAGGCCATGGCACTTCGCTCCTCGCTCGATCCCCTCGCCAGCAATTGGATCTGGGGTGCGTTCAGGCGCTGCAGCCGCTGGCGCAGCTCCGATTCAAGCCGCTTGCCCGTGCTGGCCGAGCGGGCCTGCAGAGCATTGCGTTCCAGCACTGTGGCCTTGGTTCGGGGCCAGTCGCCCTGCTCCTCCAGGTGGATGGCCGCGATCACAGCAGCCAGCTCAGGCCTCAGGCCTGCGGCCGTGAAGCTCAGGGAGTAGCGGGGCGCCTGCGGCGCTGAGCGGGGCAACGAAAGGACATGGAAACTCCTTGCCAATCCTGGCACTCGGCTGGGGGCGATGACCGCCAAGTTGCCCGTCTCCGTATGGCGTTGATCGCCAGAACCTATGCGCAGGGTGCATAGAAATGACCTCAGCAAGTAGCTGAGTGCCCCGCCATGCGCAGCTGCTCCATCCATCGGTTGGTGGCGAAACACGGAACGCCAGCCAGCCTCAACAGCAGGAGCCACCCGCTGCCGCGCCCCCGTCAAAGGGCAGGACGGACCCGCAACCCTCGAACAGGCCGTAGTGACGGCTGAAATCACCGATGAAGTCGAAATGGGGCGATAGACGGCTGCCCGCGAGCATGCGGAAAGTGTTGCCGCACACCGGAAACACCTTGCCGGCCCCGATCCAGTGGTGCTTGTCGAAGGGCAGGGCGTGGGGGTGTTCGGCAATCGTGCCGCGGTAGATCACCGCCTGACCGTGGTCTTCGCAGGCGTCCTCCAGCTCAGGGAGATGGAACAGTCGATAGGTGGCGGAGAAGAAGCGGATCGGGCCGGTGCGGGCGGTGAGCGCCGCATCGGTGATCTCCAGGGGCCGGTCGCTCACCAGGCGGGGATCGGCGAAGCCGGCCCGGCGGGCCAGGCGCAGGAAATCGTTCCAATAGAGGGCGCCACTGAGGCATTCGCCGTAGAGCACCGGATCGTGGCGCAGCGCCTCGGGCACGCGCCGGTCGGCATAGACGTCCGCGAAGAAGAACTCACCGCCGCTCTTCAGCAGACGCCGCACCCCGTTCAGCACGGCCAGCTTGTCGGTCGAGAGGTTCACCACGCAGTTGGAGATCACCAGATCGAAGCTGCCGGGCTCCAATGGCAGCTGCTCCAGCTGCTCGATGCGGCCCTCCAGAAACTCCACGTTGGCGAAGCCGAACCGTTCGGCGTGGTGCTGCTGGTGCCGCCGGGCCACCGCCAGCTGCTCCGGCGTCATGTCCACGCCCACCACCGAACCAGCCGCACCCACCAGCTGGGCCAACAGATACACATCGCGGCCGCTGCCGCAGCCCAGATCCAGCACCCGCAGTCCCTCCAGCAACGGTGGCATCACCAGCCCACAGCCGTAGTAGCGCGACAGCACCTCGGGGTGGATGCGGGCCAGCAGCGGACGCAGGGCCTCGGGAACGCTGCTGGCGTCACAGCAGGCGTCGGTGCGCAGATCGGCGCTGCTGCTGAGGGTGGCGCCGTAATACTCCTGCACGCCGCGGCTCAGGTCGGGGGAGGTCGTCATGAAGGAAGCGGCAGGTCCGGTTGTCTGCATCTGATTAAAGGGCGGGCTGACAACCAGGTGGCCGCTGGGGGGAGCTGCCGAAGCAGCTAAGGGATCGGCGTCAGGCGCGTCATCGCCCCTGGCGGAGGGGGCTGCCGCTGGAACGAAAAGAGGATGCAGCGAATCCGATGCGAATAAGAGCTCCGAAAGACTTAGAGGCACTAGAAATTAACAATATCGTGCAACAGTTCAGCCACGTCCGCCAGGGCATTCACATCGGCAATGCCAGAAGACCACGAATGAATTTGATGCATTCAAGGATCTTCTCAAGCCGTATTAAGTGCATGCGCATACGGCAAGAAGTAATGATTCAGACACGCCATGCATCCGCCCAGCTCGCGTTGGGGAAATTCATTCAGAGGTTCTTTTAATGGCCGTCACAGCGGAAGAGTGCAGGCTGATCTAAGCAATAAAGACCATGCAAAAGATCATCAAAAGCACCCATTTCCGCCACTTTTAATCCATGAAACTCGTTAGACACGACCTTCAGTTCATCCTCGACCAGATCCTGATCGCCAATGGCCACGCCGCCGGCGGCGACCTGCTGACGCTCGTGGCCAGCACCTTGCTGCCCTACGGCCTGCGTACGGTCGACGGCAGCTACAACAACCTCACGCCGGGCCGGGAGAACGACGCCGCCGCCGACCGGCCGATGCCCACCCGCTTGACCCAGACCTTCCGCACCGCCGAGGCGGTGACCTTTGATGTGGACGGCCCGGGCCCGGTCAACGTCGGCGACACCACCTCGTACGCCCAGACCAGTGGCACCATCTTCGACTCCCAGCCGCGCACCATCAGCAACCTGATCGCCGACCAGACGATCAGCAATGCCGCAGCTGTGGCGGTGCACAACACGATCAGCCCCGGCGTGGTGTCGTCGGACGGCACGGTATTCATCGAGAACGTGGCTACGGACGAGGGCCTGTCGGCGCCGTACAACTCCTTCTTCACGCTATTCGGCCAGTTCTTCGACCACGGTCTCGACAAGATCGGCACCGGTGGCAATGGCACGGTGATCATGCCGTTGAACCCCGACGACCCGCTGATCGCAGGCGCCGATGGCCAATTCGGCACCGCCGATGACTTGGCCGATCACCTGCGCTTCATGACCCTGACGCGCGCCACCATCGCCACCAGCGCCCCGGGTACCGACGGCATCGCAGGGACCGCCGACGACGTGCGTGGCTACAACAACTCCACCGCCCCGCTGGTCGACCTGAGCCAGAACTACAGCTCGCACCCCTCGCACCAGGTGTTCCTGCGCGAGTACGCCTTCAATGCCCTCGGCCAGCCCGTCTCCACCGGCAAGCTGGCCGAGGGCGCGGGCAGCGCGATCATCAACTGGGGCGAAGTCAAGGCGATGGCCCGCACGATGCTTGGGATCGAGCTGACCGACGCCGACGTGTTCAACGTGCCGGTCCTTCTCACGGACGCCTATGGCAAGTTCATCCCCGGTGCGAACGGCCTGCCGCAACTGGTCACCGCCACCGGCCTC